>NZ_CP101462.1:1681666-2010833 GCF_024362205.1 Exiguobacterium aurantiacum
TTTTGGTGGCACCGGCGTCAATCGCATTCTCGACGAGCTCTTTCACGACTGATGCCGGACGCTCGACGACCTCGCCGGCAGCGATTCGGTTGGCCAGTTGTTCCGGTAACTCTTGAATGATTCCCATCGACTCACCCCTTCTTCGCGGATTGTTGAAGTGCATAGAGCGCTTGCATCGCCTCAATCGGGTTCATCGCCAACAAATCGAGTTCGAGCAATTGTCGTTTGATGTCGTCTTCTGCCTCAAAGAGCGATAGTTGGGCCACGGGTTCTGTCGTCACCGGTTTTCCAACGGCTGTTCGTCCCGGTTTCGGGTCAGTCTCTAGTTCAGACAAGATGGTCCGCGCCCGCTCAATCAAATCCCGGGGCAATTCGGCGAGTTCAGCGACATGAATCCCGTATGACTTATCGGCCCGTCCTGGGTGCACTTCATGCAGGAAGACGACGCGGCCGTCACGCTCGATGGCGCGGACGTGCACGTTCTCAAGGGCAGGGATCGTGTCTTCGAGCACGGTCAGCTCATGATAGTGGGTCGAGAACAACGTCTTCGCTCCAATCGTCGAAGCGATGTATTCGACGATGGCTTGAGCGAGTGCCATACCGTCATAAGTCGACGTTCCCCGTCCAATCTCATCGAGCAAGATGAGGCTGTGTTCGGTTGCCTCGGTCACAGCTTGGCGTGTCTCCGTCATCTCGACCATGAACGTCGACTGGCCGCTCACCAAGTCATCGGCCGCACCGATGCGGGTAAAGATTCGATCAAACAATGGAATCTCAGCCGCTTCAGCCGGCACGAACGACCCGATTTGATGCAAGATGGCAATCAAGGCGAATTGACGCATATATGTCGATTTACCGGACATGTTCGGTCCCGTGATCAAAAGCATGCGCCGCGTGTCGTCGAGCGTCAAATCGTTGGCGACGTATTCACCGCGCGGCAGTACCGTCTCGATGACCGGATGGCGGCCACGATCGATTTGGACGTTGTTCGACGTCGTCGGTCGGACGTAGTCACGTTTTTCGGCGACGATGGCGAGCGCGAGCAAGACATCGAGCTCACTGAGTGAGCGTGCCAATTGCTGAAGTGGTTTCGTCACTTGTTTGACTTGATCACGCAAAGCGACGAATAAGTCATACTCGAGCGTGCAACTCTTCTCTTCGGCCCCGAGAATGAGTGCTTCTTTCTCTTTTAACTCAGGTGTGACGTAACGCTCGGCGTTCGTCAGCGTCTGTTTCCGTTCATACCGTCCCTCTTCGAGCAAGCGCGCGTTCGCTTTCGTCACTTCCAAGTAATAGCCGAAGACGCGGTTATAACCGATTTTTAGTGATTTGATTCCGGTCGCGAGCCGCTCTTGTTGTTCGAGGTTGGCAATCCACGTTTTCCCGTTCGCTTTCGCCTCGAGCAGTTCGTCGAGTTCGGCCGAGTAGCCGACACGAATCATGCCGCCTTCTTTAATCGAGATCGGTGGCGCCTCGACGAGCGCTGCTTGGAGCACGCTGGCCAAGTCGTCGAACGTGTCGAGCGCGGCATCGATTTGACGAAGCCGTGAGGCCGTGACGCCTTCGAGCAAGGCACGCACGGTCGGGATACGCTCGAGTGTGTTCCGGAGTTGCACGAGGTCACGAGCGTTGGCCGTCCCGTACCCGACTTTGGCGACGAGACGTTCGATATCATAGACGTGACGTAGCTGCTCACGCAACTGATCACGAAGCATGAAGTCATCGACCAAGTTCTCGACCGCATCTTGCCGATCTCGAATTGCCTGCTCGGTATAGAGCGGCTGTTCGAGCCAACGTTTCAACAACCGTCCGCCCATCGCCGTCGTCGTTTCATCGAGCAGGGCGAGGAGTGATCCTTTCCGTTCCCCGGACCGGGCCGACCGGAACAATTCTAAGTTCCGGGCCGTGTTGGCATCGAGTTGCATATGGGCCTCGACTTCATAAGCGACGGCCGGTTGGAGATGGTCGAGGGCGCGTTTTTGCGTGCGCGTTAAATAAGCGAAGAGCAATTCAAACGCAGTCACTTGCGCCTCGTCTTTCGCTCCACTCGACAACGGGCTCGCTAGCCGCTCCGTCTGGACCGACAACGGAATCCCGAGTGGAGCAAGGCCATCTGCCAATTCGGTGTCATCGACGATGATCTCGCTCGGGACGAGTCCCTCGACTTCACGAAGAACGGCCTCACGGGACGATAACGTCGTCAACCAGGATTCTCCCGTCGTCACATCGCCGCGGGCAATTCCGTAACGTCCGCCAACATGGACGACCGACAGCAAGTATCGGTTCTCTTTTTCACCGAGCGCGGCCATGTATGTACCCGGCGTGATGACTTGAATGACTTCACGTTTGACGAGCCCTTTTGTCGCTTTCGGGTCTTCCATCTGTTCACAGATGGCCACGTTGAATCCTTTTTCGATCAGCTGTTCAATGTAGATAGCGGCAGAGTGATGTGGTACGCCACACATTGGAATCGGGTGCTCAGCGTTCTTCCCGTTTTTCGCGGTCAGTGTCAACTCGAGTTCTTTGGCGACGATTTGGGCATCTTCAAAGAACAGCTCGTAAAAATCACCGAGCCGATAGAATAAAAAGGCATCCGGGTAGTCTGCCTTGATCGAAAAGTATTGTTTCATCATCGGAGTTTGATGTATCGTTTCCATTCGTTTTCACCTCTAGAAATTAGAACAGCTGACCAAAGGCCAGCTGTTTGTTAGTATCCGCAACCGCCGCGCGATTTCTCCGCTTCCATGCCGCTTCCTGTTTTACCGGCGAGAACGTCACCGTCCGTCGACTCGATAATGCGATCTGTCACCGAGTTGGCGAGTGTGACCGTCACGTATTGAAGCAAATCGTTCACTTCAACTTGCGTCTCTTGGAACGCCTGGACGACCGGAATCGAATCGAGCTCGTCCATCGCCTTGTCGATTTTTAGTTCGACTTTGGCGAGCGCTTCCGTCTTCCCGTAGTGCTTGCAGTTGACGGCTTCTTTTTGTAAGTATTTGATCCGTTTGATTAACGTTTGAACGCGTTCACTTTCGTTCACTTTCGTTTCCGCTTCTTTGAAGCGGGCCACTTCCGGCGTGCTCGCCAATAAGTCGGCTAATTCTCTCGCTTTTTGAATCACAGTTTGATCAGTCACCATCGTAAACCCCTTTGCTCTCTATGATTGAACGCACGTCTTGACGCACGCAAGTATTCCTCATCATTCTACCACGAACTTATGGCAAACGGTACCGCATCGATTCACTTCGAGACGGTCGCCGTCCGAACCATATCGACGTGGGGAATCCCGTCCTCTAAGTACTCCTCACTCGTCCGCGTGAACCCGAAGCTTGCATAGAACGGCTCGACGTACGTTTGTGCTTGCAAATACAATTCGCGATTCCCAAAATCGGCCACGGCTGCTTGCATCAAGCGCCGCGAATGGCCTTGTCCCCGATGCGTCGACTTCGTGACGACACGACCGATGGCGATTGGTGACTCATCCTTGAGGACACGTAGCGCCGCGATCGGGCGGCCGTCTGCCTCGATCCAGTAGTGGACCGCCGCTATATCTTTCCCGTCGACTTCTTGATACGGACAATCTTGTTCCACGACGAAAATTTCGGTTCGGAGCGCCAACAACTCATAGAGCTCTCGCGTCGTCAATTCGTCAAATCGTTTTTTCTGCATCTCAATTCGTCCCCCTCATAACGTCGAACCGAGCGCCCGGGCGACGTGGAGTCCGCTCGTCATCGCCCCGATCGTTCCGGCACCTGGAAACACTGTGTCGCCGCAAACGTAAAAATTCGGAAGGTTCGTCCGATAGCTCGCTGCATGGAATAACGCTTGTCGCGGCGTTTGGGCATACCCGCCGACCGCACCGTGCGGACGTTTCGTATACTTCACCCACGCCCCAGGTCCGCCTGGAAGCAGCACCGACGATGTACCGGTCCAACTCGGGAACGCTCGTCTCACTGCCGTGACGAGACGCTCGGTCCATTCTGCCTCTAGTTTCTCATACGTCGCCTTGTCTTTCCAATCCTGCCATTCCGACAAATCGATATGGGTCGAGACGGTGACGGTCCGTTCCGGTCGCTCGGTCCGGAGGGAATCATCCGCGGCCGACATCGAGATGAAGGCGTGGCCTGACGGTAAGTCGTCGCTATACACTTGTTGGAAGAGCGGACGTCCCGTGCACACCGCTTCCGGTAACGTAATGTACAGACTGAACGTCCCCCATTGCGTACGTTCCAGTTGACGGCCATACTGTCTTTGGAACTGCCGCGCTGCTTGTCCCGTGACCAACTGCGCGGTCGCCTCGAGCGGAATGGCCGATACGACGACATCGACGAGGTCGAGCCGGCCCCGACGATCGGTCAAGAGCCAACCGTCCGCCATGCGCTCGACTTTGACGATTTGCCGGCCGAGGAGCGTTGTCCCGCCGTTTTGGCGAATCGAGCGTTCCAAGGCGTGGCCGAGCGTATACAAGCCCCCGTCGACGTAATAAGCCCCTTCATGGTAAATCGATAAGGCGACGGCCGCGAGCAAGTGACTCGCTTCGCGAGCTCCGGTCTGTAGACTATCGAGCAAAATCCCATCGATGACCCGCTCGAACGCAGTCCCGTTCAATCGATGTCGTTTAAGCGTTGTACCGAGCGGTCGATACAACTTCCGGAACGCCCGAAGTTGTTCCGGTCGAAACGCACGTATAGCGAGCGTTGCGTCACGAATTGTGCGAAACGGCAACGCCGGTAGCGTCTCAAACAAAGGCCGGATCGTCTCAAAGTCGCTCCACACTTCTTCAAAAAAAGCATGAATTCGCGGGGCGAGGTCAGGAAACGTCGATTCGAGTTCTGCTAAAAACCGATTCCGGTCTTGATGATAATGGACGGTCTTTCCATCGAGATGAATCTGCATCACCTCAGGTAATGGACGAACGTCAATCGTTTCCCCTAAATAAGATAAGACCCGCTCATGTAGCCCGCCCGGCTCAAACCCCATCCCGAGCGTCGCTCCGGCCGGGAACCGATAGTCCCCACGTTCGAATTTTCCGGCACAACCACCCCATTCTCGTGACGACTCGTATACGGTCACGTCATGGCCGATTCGGCTCGCGAGCGCGCCCGCCGTCAATCCGGCAATTCCCCCACCGATAATCCCGATTCGCATAGTAATCCCCTCCTGCCTTCATCATACATGCCTTCCCGAAATCCGAGACATTTCAACCTGTAGCAACGACATATTTCAAGCTTCAGGCAGGGTTCTGCCGGAAGATGGCGAAAAAATCGTTAAAGGACAGGTGAAACCATATGCGAAGTCGGGTCATCATTTATCTGCTTATTCCAATCTTGATTTTTATCGGTATCCTGATTACACCTCCATCAGAAGAATCACAAAAAGTCGCCACCATGACGGCTGTCAACATTCAAGAGATGATTCCGTATGAACGCGAGTACACGGCACAAAAAGTGTTACTCGAGGAAGTGAACGATGGCCGCGAGGCAATTATTGAGGAGTGGCGGCTCGAACGCGGGGCGCGCACGACTTATAGTTACGTGTTACGACTCCAAGGGTTCGATACGGTGATTCAAGTCGATGCCGGGGCGGCCAACACACGCTCGGACGGTTATTATGCCATGCAGGCGCACAGTCCCGTCTTCGAAGCGGACGAACCGCTGTCGACCGGTTATCCGATTGTACTCTTCGCCAGCGAGCAACGGCTCGTTTTAAACCAGATGGAAGTTCGTGTTCTTTATGAAGAAGACGGTAAGATTGAAAAATGGCGCATCCTAGAATCAGAAGAATCATGACATTCAAAAGGCGAGAGGTAATTTCCTATGCAAAAAATAATTCTCATCGGCTCTGGCGGTTCGGGCAAATCGACGCTCGCCCGCGACTTAGGAATCCGACTCAACATCGACGTCCATCACTTGGATGCCTTACTATGGAAACCGAATTGGACACCCGCCACGAGACAAGAACAAATTACCATCCAGTCCGAGTTGATTGAACACGAATCGTGGATTCTCGACGGCAATTACGGTGGGACGCTCGACTTACGCCTGAGTGCGGCCGACACGATTATATTTCTCGACTTGCCGAGGACAGTCTGTACATACCGCGTCTTGAAGCGCATGCTTAGCCATCGTGGCAAGACACGTCCGGACATGGGGGACGGTTGTGAAGAACGGTTTGATTTGAAATTTTTGAAATGGGTGTGGGATTATCCGAAGTCGCAACGCCCGGATGTGATCTACCGATTGCATGGCCTTCCTGATGATAAACGAGTTATCATGTTGCATTCACGGACAGAGGTTCGCGACTTTATAACGCGCGTCGGTACGGAGCAACAACTATGATTCCTAAACTTGAACCAATCATAGCGGCCAAGACGTTCGTGACAACGCATTTTCCCCACTGTCGGGCCGCACTGCTCGCCGGGAGCGTCGTCCGTGGTGAGGCAACCGAGACGTCGGACTTAGACATCGTCGTTTTCGACGACACCCTCGTCTCGACTTATCGGGAATCGTTCATCGAGTCCGGATGGCGCATCGAACTGTTCGCCCATAACTTGACGTCGTATCGGACGTTCTTCGAACAGGATTGCCGACGTGCCATTCCGTCGTTGCCGAGAATGGTCACCGAAGGCATCATCTTGAAGGACACGGATATCGTCGAAGACATCAAACGTGAAGCCCGGGCCTTGCTCGACAGCGGGCCAGAAGCTTGGTCGGACGAGACGATTGAGATGAAACGATACTTCCTGACCGATACGCTCGATGATTTGATTGGATGCACCACTCGGGCTGAAGGGTTATTCATCGCAGGCACCCTCGCCACGTTAGTCTGCGAGTTCATCCTGCGCACGAATCGACAATGGACGGGGTCCTCCAAATGGACGTACCGCGCTCTCGAACGCTACGATGCAGGAGCAGCCCGAGAACTCGTCGCTGCCCTTGAGGCGTATTATCAAACGAACGAAACCGACGCGCTCATCCGTTACGTCGATGAGACGCTCTCTCCGTTCGGTGGCCGGTTGTTCGCCGGATTCAGCCGCAGGAAATCAAACGAAACGTGAGGGTATCCGATGTTCTTTCTACAAATGTCCGGGTTCCCTGGGTCCGGTAAATCGACGCTGTCTCGGGGAATCGCCCGACGACTGGATGCGATCATCGTCGAACACGATGTCACGAAGACGGCACTGCTTGAATCGACTTCACCACACCCGCTTATGCATACGCTTACAATCGATACGAATCGCCCCCTTGAGACGTATTTACCCGACGCCATCGCCTATCTGCAAGCGATTGATTGACCTCTTGATGCATCCTGTGACTTTTTCCTGGATGTATTTTTTTAATCATTTTTGTATTTTTATGCTTTACAATTAATAATCATACATATACACTTAGTCTCATATCTTGAAGGAGGAATTCATACATGAAAAAGTGGGGCATTACAGGGGGATTAGTGGCAAGTGCATTACTAGCAGGATGTAGCCAAGAGACGACGGGCGAAGAGAAAATGACACTCGTCATGGGAACGAGCGCCGATTACTTCCCGTATGAGTTTGTCGATACGGCGAACGGGGATGAGATTGTCGGATTCGATATCGAGATTGCCGAAACGGTCACAGAACGCCTCGGCTACGAACTCAAAATTGAGGACATGGACTTCGGCAGTCTTCTCGGGGCACTCAACGCCGGACGTGTCGACTTCGTCATGGCTGGTATGACGCCGACCGAAGAACGGAAAGAAAATGCCGCCTTCTCGGACATCTATTTGTCGGCGACGAACTTAGTCATGACGAAAGATGAGTCTCTCGAATCGATCGAAGCGCTCGCCGGCAAGAAAATCGGTGTCCAAACGGCATCGATTCAAGAGAACATTGCCAAAGACCAAGCTCCGGAGGCTGAGCTCGTCTCATTAAATAAGATTCCAGAAATCGTCCAAGAGTTGAATACGGGTCGGATCGATGCGATGGTCATCGAGGACACGGTCGCCCAAAAATACTTGGACCAAGATGCCGGACTGTACACGTTCGCCTTGAAAGAAGATGGTGAGAAAGGTTCAGCAGCCGCCTTTAAATTGGAGGACGACCTTCGCGATCAGTTCAACGAGGAGTTGAACAAGATGATCGACGCAGGTGAAATCGACAAACTCGCCAAAAAATGGTTCTCGATGGAGCCGACGGAATGAGACCAGTCTCGCTGCCGATTTATCCAGTCACCTATCCAGAAGGTTACCGGTTGAATCAAAACGAGAGTCAGTTCCCGGTGCCGTCCCGGCTGTATGACCAACTCGCGACGATCTCGTTCCAAGACTTGCATGAGTATCCGGTCCAACCGATTGACGAGTTGTTCACTCGTTACGCAGCCTACGCCGGTGTCGAGCCGAATCAATTGCTCGTCGGTTGCGGCAGTGACGAGATGATTCACATCGTCACCCAGGCGCTGTTGGCTCCGGAAGACGTCGTCTTGTCACCGAGTCCGGATTTCGCACTCTATCCGATTTTCACGGCGATCGCCCATGGAAGGCACGTGCAAGCCGATGACCTGTCGTATAACGCACTCGTCCAGGCGATCACGCAACACGCACCGAAGCTGTTGTTGTTGTCGAATCCGAACAATCCGACCGGCAAATTGTGGAGCATCGCTGAATTGACCGAACTCGCGGGACTCGTGCCGTACTTGATCGTCGACGAGGCCTATATCGACTTCACGCCGACGTCGAGCATGGTGGCCCACCTTGACTCATTCACGAACGTGATTGTACTGCGGACGTTATCGAAGGCGTTTGGCCTGGCCAACGTCCGCCTCGGTTTCATGGTCACGACTCCCGAACTCGCCGCTTATTTCCGTCAGTTCGTCCCGCCGTTCAACATCAGCGGGGTCAGCGCGAAAATCGCCAACCTGTTCCTACAAGATACGACGTATCTCGACGAGGCCATCGCTTGGCACGCCGACATGCGCGGACAATGGACCGATTTGTTCGCCACGATTGGCTACGTCCATCCCGCCGAGGCGAACTTCATTTACGTCACGCTCGATGAGCCGGAGGCCGTCTGGGCCCACCTCGCCGCGCACGGGGTTCACACATCGAAACAACCGAACGGGATTCGCATCACGCTCGGCAACGAACAAGCCCTCGCCCTGGCACACGAGGCGCTCGGCGTTTCCGCCACTCAAACGGCGAATGAATGAATAACGCTCCGACTGTCTTTAGTCGGAGCGTTTTATCATGGGATGAATTTGATCACTTTTGCCGGGTTGCCCCCAACGACGGCCCGAGCCGGCACATCTTTCGTCACGACGGCGCCAGAAGCGATCACCGCATCGTCACCGACCGTCACCCCTGGGTTCAAGATGGCCCCGCCGCCAATCCACACCCGATGTCCGACCGTGACCGGCTTCCCGTATTCAAGACCTGAAATCCGTTCGGTCGGGTCGAGTGGATGCGTCGCCGTATAGACGTGGACACCTGGACCGAGCATACAATCGTCACCGAATGTGATCGGACAGATGTCGAGGAATACGCAGTCAAAGTTGGCGAAGAACCGTTCTCCGAGATGAATGTTATAGCCATAGTCGCATTTGAACGTCGGCTCCAGATAAAACGAACCCCCGGTCGACCCGAACAGCTCGCCTAACACTGCTTTTCGGACATCGAGTTCATCGATGCCGGACCGATTGAACCGCTCCGTCAAACGCCGGGCCTGACGCCGGTCGGCGACAAGCTCATCATCCCCGGCCAAGTAAAGTTCGCCTCGAATCATCTTTTCTTTTTCAGTCATCTGCTTCTCCCCCTATTCTGTCATTATTATAGAGGAATTTCTAACGAAACGGGGAATAGGAACATGACGAACTAGAGGAGGAATAGACAGATGAAACGAATTCTTGATTGCAGAGCCAGTGATTTCTTGACGTTCAACCGCTCGGATTTGATTGGATCGATTCGGAAAGCCGAGGGGCGGACCGTACTCGCTGAGGTCATCCCGACCGTGCAGCCGCTCTATCCAGAAGTGACGAACGCTGAACTCGCTCGAGCGTTCGGAGCCGATATGATTCTTTTGAACATGCTCGACGTGTTTCACCCGTACATAAAGGGTCTCGAAAGCCACGCTTTGTTCGGTAACGTACCGGGCGAGACGATGTCTGACAATCCGATTATGGAATTGAAGCGGCTCGTCGGTTTGCCGATTGGGGTTAACCTCGAACCGGTCGACTTTTCCGAGAAATCAGAAGACATGTATGACGTGAAGCAAGGCCGCTTGGCGACACGGGAAGCGTTCGCAAGAGCGTCCGAGCTCGGAATCGACTTTATTTGCTTGACCGGCAACCCGAACACCGGGGTGACGAACGAGGCGATTGAGCAAGCGATTATCAACGCGCGCCAAGAGTTCGCGGGTGTCATCATCGCCGGTAAGATGCACCAAGCGGGCGTCGGCCGTGTACTCGACCAGGAGGCGTATGTCCGCTTCGCTGAGGCCGGTGCCGACATCATTTTGATTCCGGCCCCGGGAACCGTCCCTGGCGTCCGTGAAGACGAGTTCTATGAAGTCACGCGCGAGATTCAGGCGTTGAACAAACTCGTCGTCGCCGCCATCGGCACGTCACAGGAAGGGTCTGATGAGGCGACGATTCGTGACATCGCCTTGTCCTCGAAGCGCGGCGGGACGGACATCTTCCATATCGGCGATGCCGGCTTGTCCGGGATTGCCACACCGGAGAACATTCAGGCGTTATCGATCGCCATCCGTGGACGACGCCATACGTATATCCGCATGGCCGCCTCGGTCAACCGCTAATCAAAAGGAACGCAGCCGATTGTGGCTTCGTTCCTTTTTGTGTTACCAGTCGGTGACGTCCCGGCGTGGTTTCGCCGGCGTCGTCGTCCCATGCCGTTTGGCGAGGAGCACCTCGACATCGTGTAGCGACACGCCCTTAGCGGCGAGTAAGACGAGCAAGTGATACAGCAGATCTGCTGACTCCTCGACTAAATCTTCATCGTTCAGCGCCGCGATGACGACCTCGAACGACTCTTCACCAAATTTTTTGGCAATCTTGTCGACACCTTGGTCGAATAGATAAGATGTATACGACCCTTCTTTCGGTGACGCCTGTCGTTCTTGAATCAACTTCTCTAATTCGTGAATCATCCTTCCACCTCCGTGAAAAAGCAACTTCGATTTCCCGTATGACATGTCGGTCCGTTGGCACGGACACGAACCAAGAGCGCGTCTTGGTCACAATCGACGTGGATGCTCTCGAGTTCGAGCGTATTTCCGCTCGACTCCCCTTTCATCCAAAGTCGCCCTTTCGAACGTGACCAGAACGTGACTGTGTTCGTCTCGAGCGTCTTTTGAATTGCCTCATCGTTCATATAGCCTAACATGAGGACGGCGTCGTCTTTGGTCGACACGATGATGGCCGGAATCAATCCATTGTCGTCGTAACGAACCGCATCGGCAAGTTGTGCTCGCTGCATACGTGTTTCACCTCTTCCACTGTCGTTTTCCGGTCGTGTAAAATCGAGGCGAGCAACGCCGCATCGACCTTCTCGAGCGCGTCGACGACGTGATTCGCGTTCCCGGCGCCCCCTGAGGCGATAATCGGGATGTCGACGGCCTCGCGGAGCAAATCAAGGATTCGTAAATCGTAGCCGCTCTGCTTTCCGTCCTGATTCATCGACGTGACGAGCAGTTCACCCGCCCCGAGTACGGCCACTTGCTTTGCCCAATCGACGGCCCGCAACTCGGTCCGGTTCTTCCCGCCATACGTATAAACGAAGTAATCATCGTCCTCAAACTTGACGTCGATAGCGATGACGATACATTGTGACCCGAACCGCTCGGCCGCCCGTTTAATCAAATCGGGTGATTCGACGGCGAGCGTGTTGAGCGACACTTTATCGGCCCCAGCTTTTAAGAGCGAGGAAATATCCTCAAGCGACCGAATACCGCCACCGACTGTGAGCGGAATGAACACTTTCCGGGCGACGGCACTGACGACGTCAAGCATCGTCTGCCGGCGCTCCGTACTTGCGGTGATATCGAGAAAGACAAGCTCATCCGCCCCAGAGGCGTCATAATACTTGGCAATCTCGACCGGGTCGCCGATGTCACGTAACGCGACAAATTCGATTCCTTTGACGACACGGCCGTCTTTCACATCAAGGCACGGAATGATGCGACGTTTAAGCATGGCGCGCCTCCCACTCGATCAAGTCATCAAGGCTGACTTGGCCGGAGAGTAGTGCTTTCCCGACGACCGCCTCATCGATCCCGGCCGCTTGAAGCGCTTCGACGTCAGCCTCGGTCGTCACACCGCCCGAAGCGATGAGTGTGACCGAGACGGCTTCACGGAGCGCCTTCATCCGCTCGAGATTCGGTCCATTCAACTTCCCGTCCGAACCGATGTCCGTATAAAGAATCGTCTTGACCCCACGGTCGACGAGCCCTTTCGCAGCATCGATATCTTGCAGTTCGGTCGCTTCTTGCCAGCCGTTGACGGCGACGATGCCATCATAGGCATCGAGGGCGACGGCGACACGATCACCGTACTTCGCGAGCGCCCGGTCCAAGAAATCCGGGTCTGTGAACGCCTTTGTCCCGAGCAAGACCCGGTCCGCACCGGTCGCCATGACCGCGTCGAGCGCTTCCTCGGAACGGATGCCCCCGCCGGTCTGAACGAAGAAACCGCACGTTTTGGCAAACCGGACGACATCGAGATGTCTCGGTTCTCCAGCTTTCGCCCCTTCGAGATCAATCAAGTGAAGCATCGGGACGCGCCCTTGCCACTCCTTCAATTTCTCATACGGGTCTCCGTACTGTTCTTCGGTATTGAAATCGCCTTCCGTCAAGCGGACGATTTTTCCATCAATCAAATCAATGGCCGGTAGTAATCTCACGTTCGACCGCCTCCTTCCATTCTTTCAATAAGCTGAGTCCAAACGCGCCGCTCTTCTCCGGGTGGAACTGCATCCCCGTGACGAGCCCTTTTTGCACGATAGCCGGCACGTCTTCCCCCATATAATCGGCAGAAGCGATCACATGGGTCGGATCGGTCACGACGTGATACGAGTGAACGAAATAGACGTCCTCGTCTCGCAAAATCGAGTTCCAGCCGACGTGCGGCAGACGTTTCGCCCGCATCCGCTCGACTCGTCCTGCAATCAAACCGAGTCCTTCCGTCGGCACCCCTTCCGTGCTCGACTCGAACAAGAGCTGCATGCCGAGGCAAATGCCAATGAACGGCTTCTCCTGCGCCGACCGTTTCAATAGCGGAATCAGTCCCGTCTCGTTCAACGATTGCATCGCCTGCGGGAACGCCCCGACGCCCGGAAGCAAGATGGCATCCGCCGCCTCGATGACGACAGGATCGTTCGTGATGGTGACATAACAGCCGATGGCTTGGAGCGCACGTTCGACATTGAACACGTTGCCCATTCCATAATCGATGACCGCGACCTTCATCCTTCGATCCGTCCTTTCGTCGACGGGAGTCGATTCGATCCGTCTTGCCCGATTGCTTCGGCAAGGGCGCGACCGAATGCTTTGAACAGCCCTTCAATCATATGGTGCGAGTTCGACCCGTAGAGCACCTCAAGATGCAGCGTCAAGCGGGCGTTCATCGCCACGGCCCGGAAAAACTCTTCGGCGAGCTCGGTATCAAAGTCCCCGAGTTTCGGATTTTTGATATCGGCCCGGTAGACGAGGAACGGACGGCCGGACACGTCGACGACGGCACGCGCGAGCGTCTCGTCCATCGGTAAATAACTCGTTCCGTAACGGCGGATGCCGATTTTGTCGCCGAGCGCTTGATTGATCATTTGCCCGAGGGCGATCCCGACGTCTTCGACCGTATGGTGTGCGTCGACCCACGTGTCCCCTTCGACATGGGCCGTCAAATCGATTTGACTATGGAATGCGAACAGGGTCAGCATGTGGTCAAAGAAGCCGACGCCTGTTTTGACGTCACTTTGTCCCGTCCCGTTCAAATCGAGTTTAAGTTCGATGTTCGTTTCTTTCGTCTCTCGTTTCGTCTCAGCTGTTCTCAAGTGAAGTCACCTCTTCTATCGTTTGTTGAAGCAAGCGGTACGCCTCGTCCGTACCGGCACTGACGCGAATCCCGTCTGCGAACGCGCGAACATGGACATCTTTTTCAAGGAAGCGGGCGGCCCAGGCTTCGCTGTCCGGTGTCTCGACATATAGAAAATTGGCCCGGCTCGGCAGCACGTTCCCGATTGGGGTGAGCAACGTCTCAAGTTTTTGCCGCTGCGTTTGATGGAAGTTGATCGACTCATCAATATAATCAGAGTCGTTCACTACAACCGTCGCCACGGCCGCACTCAGCCCGCTCACATTGAACGGCGAGCGGAACCGGTCAATCTTCTCGATCAAACGTTCGTCGGCAATCATGAAGCCGATGCGCAGATTGGCGAGTCCGAACGCTTTCGATAGCGTACGGAGAATAATCACGTTCGTATGCTTCGCCAGACAGTCTTTAAACGAATCTTCCATCGTGAAATCGATATACGCCTCGTCGACGACAAGGTACGGGACTCGACGTGCAATCGTCTCGAGTTCATCGAGCGACCACATCTTCCCGGTCGGATTGTTCGGGTTCGACACGAGCACAAGTTTCGGCCGTTCCGCCTCGATCGTCTCGAGCAATGACCCAATTGATAATCCGTCCGCATCTGGCTGTACAAAATTCCCGCGGGCGATGTGCGTGTAAATGCCGTACATCGAAAAGTCGGGAATCGGGGCGGCAACGACGTCCTCGGCGTCGAGGATGGCCTGACAGAGAATCGCGAGCAATTCGTCACTTCCGCTGCCGACCATAAGTTGTTGCGGGCTCACACCAGCATACGCCGCATAGCTTTGTTTCAGCGCCGTCAACTCGTCGACCGGGTAATGGCTCAAATCGAGCGGTAGCTCTCGGATCGCCGTCTTCAAGCGTTCTGGCAACGCATACTGGCTCTCATTTTGATTCAACGCGTGCCCTTTGACCGCATGCGGGACGTAGCGGGGAATCGTCTCATAGTTTAGTCTCATACGTCCTCCAATCGGACCGCCATCGCCCGGGCGTGGCCGTCAAGTTGTTCTTGTTGCGCGATGCGAATCGCGGCGCGTGTGACACGCTCATCGAGCTCCGTCATCTGAAGGAACGTCTGTCTCCGGTAAAAATCATCGACCGAGAGACCGCTTGAGAAGCGGGCCGTCCCGCTCGTTGGCAAGACGTGGTTCGGTCCAGCGATGTAATCGCCAAACGCTTCCGCGGCTTCGTGACCGAGGAAGAACGAACCACCGTGACGGATGGCTTGCATATAGGTTTCCGGGTCGGCAACGGCAAGTTGCACATGCTCGGCTGCCATCTCGTTGGCGACTTCGATCGCCTGTTCGCTCGACATGACGCGTACCCCACCTCGCTTCAATGCCTCGACCGCAATGTCACGGCGTGGCAGCTCGGCCAACTGGCGTGTCAATTCCTGTTCGATTCGCTCGGCCAATTCGTCTGACGTGACGAGGGCGAGTGCCGTCGCTTCGACATCATGTTCGGCTTGGGCGAGCAAGTCGGCGGCGACCCATTTCGGGTTGGCCGTCTCATCGGCGATGATGAGCACCTCGGACGGTCCAGCGACCGAATCGATGCCGACGATGTGCGAGACGAGCGACTTCGCGGTCGCGACATAGGCGTTACCAGGTCCGACGATTTTATCGACCGGCTTGATTGTCTCAGTGCCGAATGCCAATGCGGCCACGGCTTGCGCCCCGCCGACGAGATAACATTCATCCGCCCCGGCGATTTTTGCCGCAATCAACAGTGATAAGTCGATGCCGTCTTGTTTCGGCGGCGTCACCATGACGACACGTTTCACGCCGGCCACTTTCGCCGGAATGATGTTCATCAAGACGCTCGACGGATAGACGGCCGTCCCGCCCGGCACGTAAACGCCGACCGAGTCGAGCGGCATGAAGCGGCGTCCGAGCCGGAACATGACGTCTTCATATACGTCGTCTTGACGTCGCTGGCGCTCATGAAACGTGCGAATGCGTTCGGCCGCGAGCGTCAACGCCTCGGTCAGTTCAACATATGCTTCAGGTGGCGAGAATGTCGTCAGATCGACCGTTTCGATTTTGTCGACGCCGTCAAATTTTTTCGTGAACGCGAGGAGCGCCTCGTCCCCGTTCGACTCCACGGCCTCGAGAATCGGCTTGACCGCTTCCGCCCAGCTTTCCCGCCGGGCTCGGTTCGTTTCTGTACTCATTTCGCTTCCTCCTTGCTCAAGCGACGAATCCACGCCTTCAATTCATCAGGATTGTTGGCGAGCGCCGCCTCACTCATAATGAACTTGGCGTTCACCGTGAAGATCGTCTCGTATTCTTCGAGGTCGTTCGCGCGGAGCGTCGCCCCCGTCTCGACGATATCGACGATGCAATCGGCGAGTCCCGTGAGCGGTGCGAGTTCGACCGATCCGTTCAAGGCGATCACTTCGACGTTCTGCCGTTTCGAGGCGAAGTGAGAGATGGCGATATTTGGGTACTTACTCGCAACTTTCAGTTTCTTCGTCCCATTCTTCCGTTCTTTCGGTCCACAGACCGCCATGCGGCAACGGCCGAACGGCAAGTCGACGACTTCAAGGACGCCCGGCGTCTTCTCTCGCAAGACATCGCCACCGACGACGCCAACGTCTGCCGCGCCGTGCATGACGTATTTATAGACGTCATCCCCTTTGACGAAGATGAACTCATGCCCGTCGATTTCGACCGTCAATTCACGTCCTCGTTTTTCCGGCCAGACGGTCAGTCCGACTTGTTCGAAATAGTCACGGGCCGCTTTTTCAATGCGCCCTTTCGCGATGGCCACCTTCATAAAATCACCTCACCTAACTGTTCTAAATCGAGCGACAATCCGAACGCCCGGCGCGATTGGCCGAAATGTCCATATAGTGAATCATAACGACCGCCTGAGAGGACGCGTCGCCCGTCGATGCTGCCTGTCACCGTCAAACCTGAATAGTAATCAAAATCCCCGGTCTGACCGAAGTCATACGATACGTTCAAACCGATGGAACGTAAATGTTCGACCGCCTGCTCTACTTCCTCGATTGCAGCCGTCAAACCTGGATCGGCGACTTCACGCAACTCATTTAGTGCCGAGTCACCGATTAAGAACGGTAACTTCGCGATTAACGGGTATTGATACGTATCCGCGAGGTCACGGAGTGATTCCAAGTTTCGGAGCGCCAAATATTGGCGGAGCGTCCGCTCAGGGATGCCGGCCTCATCCGCCACGGCGGCGACCAAGGCAGCCGAACCGACTTGGATTCGAAGCCCTTCTTGCGGCAACACACGCTCAGTCATGCTGAGGAATGACGCGATCAACTCCATATCGGGAGCATCTCCGTCAATCCATTCGAGGCCGAGCTGTTGACGCTCGTGTGGTTGTCCCGAATGCTTCGGGGTACGCCGATACACGGCCCCGGCATAGGCGACGCGCATCGGTTCATGACCATCGGCGAGTTTCCGAGCGATTTGTAACGTATAGTCTGGGCGCATGACGAGCAACTCCCCGTCATTCCCGAACAGACGATAATAGGCCGACTCATCGAACAAGGCCAAGTCTTGATAGTGCGAATAATATTCTACGAGCGGCGGTTCGATCACGCTGTAGCCGTTTGATTCGGCTCGTTCTAAAAATGATAACATCCACTGCTTCGGACGCAGGACGTCCTCCCCTTGCAATTCGTGCCATCCTTCCGGGATGGATCCTTTAGTATTGAACCAAATCATCGATATCACCCTTTATCTTATTATCACTTTACCAAACTAAAGTAGTGTGTTAAATTTATCAAACCAAGCCGGTGCTGTCAACCGGCGAACTCGAAAGGAATGTCGCCTGATGATTGACTTTACCCGTGATGGTCACCTTCACACCCCATTTTGCCCGCATGGCTCGTCCGATTCGCTTGAAGCGTATGTAAATCGCGCGTTGGGCCTTGGAATTAAAACGCTCACGTTCACCGAACATGCCCCTTTTCCAGCTCGGTTCCTAGACCCGACGCCCGACAAAGACTCGGCCATGTCGGTCGAATCTTTACCGCTTTATATTGAAGCGATTCAAAAGCTGAAACGGTCGTATCCTGAGCTCGATATCCGGCTTGGCCTAGAGATTGACTACTTGCCAGGCTGTGAGTCCGAGACGTTGTCTTTCCTTGAGCCTTACGCCGACATATTAGATGAGGCGATCTTGTCCCAACACTTTCTACTCGTCGACGGTGAGCTCCTGCCTGTTGACTTCTCGGCCGAGTCATTTGATACGCTCGTGCGTCGCGTCGGGTCGTTCGAAGAGGTGATGCGACGCTACTACACGGCGCTCGCTGCCGGGCTCGCATTCCCTTGGGAGCGTCTGAAAGTGGACCGCATCGGACATATCGACTTACCAATCAAGTATCAACACAATTACACGTGGGACCGCTCGAACGTGCAGGCTGAACAGACGCGCTTGCTACAAACGATTGCCACGCGCGGTTTCGGTCTCGATTTGAATACGGCCGGGCTCCGCAAACCCGATTGCGGCCAAGCTTACGCCATTGACGTAGCGACTGAGGCGGCCGCACTCGGCATCCCATTCGTGCTCGGTTCAGACGCCCATGTCGCCATCGACCTCGGTGCTGGTTTCGAATTTATACAAAAAAAAGCCACGTTCCTATGAACGTGGCTTTCTCACAGCGATCTAGCTATCTAGATCCCCATTTTTGGTTGTCGATAACGATATGGCGTTCCATTTCTTCATCTATTGACAATAATACCATACTGATCCCGCATTGCAACCTGAAAATGAAAAAAGGATGACGAAATTGTCATCCTTTACTATTTAGACCGCCATCTCGGCGTATAAGTCTTTCAACTCTGCAGTGGCCGCCTCATCCATTTGTAACGCGACGAGTTCAACGAACCGAAGTGCCGGATCTGTGTCCCCTGACAAGGCGACAATTTCAGCCGCGGCACCGTCGAGCGCTAGCAAGATGCCAGACACACCTAGCGTCGGGTAGTAACGAAGCAACGCCCGAACGTGCTTCAACTCTGAAACATCGTTCCCGTTGATTTTCAACGATTTGACGGCGAGCTCTTTATGCGTCCCAATCGCAAACTTATCTTCCCACACCTCTTCGAGTGTGATCAACGCTTCCACATCATAGGCACCATCTGTGAAACGAACTTGTTTTTCCATGTAACATTTCCCCTCTCGTTAATCTACTTTCATTATAAGAAAGAAACCCCCGAAAAGATTGTGAAATATTGAACATTATGTGTAAACTTTGTCTCACCTGTGCTTTGCCATAAAAAAAGGTCTCTCCGAAGAGAGACAAATAATGGAAGAGTAAAACACCATTGGCAGTACATTAATAATATAACACCGAATGTAAACGTTTACAATGTGTTTTTGAAACTTTTTTCAAGCGGCATATGTACCACGTCAATCCCGCTCTCACGCATCAAATCGAGGCCGTCTCCATGCTCATAGCCGACCGCATAGACGACACGGGCCACACGTGATGCGATCAAGGCAAGCGAACAGGCGTGGCACGGTGAATGGGTCACGTACGCCGTCGCACCGAACGCGTTCGTCGAATCCGCAGCGAGCTTTCCGATCGCATTGATTTCGGCGTGGATTTCATGTTGCTTTGACCAGTTGTGGTGGTCGTATGGGTCCGAACATTTAATAAATGTCACACCGTTGTGGATGATCGAAACCGGTACCTCGAGCAATTCGACCGCATCCGCCGAAACGTACTCGTCCCGTTTATAAAAGCCGTCTTCCCGCTTTAAAAAGATTTCGTTACAGTTCGTATGCCCGGGAGGCGTCCCGTTCAGCCCGATCGAGATTGGCTTCTCGTCTTTGACGATGACGCATGCGACACTTTTCGAGGCGCATTTTGAATGACGTACCGCCATCATGTCGGCAAACTGTAACCACGTCTCATCCCATAGTCGTTGTTTTTCCATGTTGTATCCTCCTCAAAGAAAAGGAAAGTCTGAGTGCTCAGACTTTCCTCGTTCAATAACCAGTCTCTTTCGGCAACTCTTTGTTTTTTGAAGCAATCTCGATGACTTTTTCTTTCAACTCGTGCTCCATCCGATCGAGTTCACGTTCGGCTTCACGACGTTTTTGACGTCCTTCTTGTTGAATCCGGAGCGTCTCATCTAGCGTCGAGAGCAAGTTCTCGTGCGCCACTTTGAGCGACTCGACCGAGACGATACCTTTCTCGTTCTCTGTGGCGATCTCGATGGATGAATCTTTCAACATCTTCGAGTTCTGCTCAAGCAACGTGTTCGTCGTCTTCGTGACGTCTTGCTGCATGCGGAGCGCCGTCTTTTGTCGTGTCAAGCTGAGCGCGAGCACGACTTGGTTTTTCCAGAGCGGAATCGTATTGACGACCGCCGACTCGATTTTCTCGGCTAGAATCTGGTTGTTTTGCTGGATGACCCGGATTTGCGGTGCCATTTGCAGACTGATTGTCCGGCTCAGTTTCAAATCATGCAATTTTTTCTCGAATCGGTCCGCGAGTTGGATCATGTCGTTCAACTGTTGCAGTTTGACCTGGTCTTTCGACATCTCCACTTCTTGACGGAGCGGGGCGATCTCATAGCTGCGCACGTGGTCAAGTTTCGTCTCACCGGCGGCGATATAGACGTTGAGCTCTTCAAAATAACGCTTGTTCTTATCGTACATTTGATCGAGCATCGTGATATCCTTCATCAGACCGAATTTGGCCCGGTCCAAATTATGGATGACTTCTTCTAAATAGACGCTCATCTTTTCAAACTGGAGTTTATAGTTCTCGGCTTTCTTTTTCGCCCGTCCGATAAGCGGCAAGTTGTCCATAAAACTCTTCTTCTCGGGCTGTAACATGTCCGGGTCCATCTTACGCACGTTCTGCATCAAGTCGGACAATAGTTTCCCGGCATCGCCGCCATCTTTCATCCGGACCTCGGTCAAGATTTGGTCCGAGAATTGCGATAGTTCACGTTGCACGTTCGAACCGAACAACATGACCGAATCCGTCTTTTTAATATCGATCGACTCGGCGATGCGCGTGATCCGTTCCCGGTGTTCCTGCGGGACATCAGGATTCACTTGAATGGCCGGCACCTCGTGTTTCTCTGTCATAGATGACCAGTCCACGGACGGGTCCGAAATCGCATCGGTCTCCGTCTTCGTTTTCGTCTGTGAAGTGAGCTCTTCTTCTGGCCATGACTGCCAGTTCGTTTCATTCGATGAAGTCATGTTTTTTTCTCCCTTCTGGTTGATCGGCCAATACTTTTTCCATCATGATCAACTCTCGTTCAAAGTCGACCGCGTCATCTTCTAAGAGACGGCTGCGTTGCTGTTTGAACTTGTCGACGATGAGTCGCATATTGGTAATCAACTGTTCACGTGTCTCTTCTTGAATGACGACGCGTTTTCCTTCTAGTTCTTTAAATTTCAACACGACCGACACAAGTGAATCCAAATAAAACGTGAACAAGTCACGGACGTGTTTTGCGTCTTGTGGATTCTCGAACAGTTCGGCGAACAGTTCGTGTGCTTCCTTCGAGACCGCCTTCATCTCACGACGGACCTCGATGTCTTTGATTTCTGGCAAGACACGGTCGATTTGTTGCAGCTTCTCATACCCTTGTTCAATCGTCCGCTGTAAAAATTGAAGCTCTAGGTCATCGGTCGCCTCGAATTGACGAACCGGCGCCGCTTCTTCGAGCGGTTTCAGAATGCGCGAGCCGACGAACGGTTCGTCTTCATCGAGCAATAGTTTCTTCTTGGCCCGTTTGGCAACGGGCGCGGGTGCCCGTTTCCGCCGTTTATTGTTCGACCACACTTCGTTTAACACGAGCGCCCCGACGATGATAAACAACCAAGAGAAATCAAAAACGCTTATGGCAAAATATAGGATCGCCCCGGTCAGGGCCCATTTCATCCATGTTTTCATCCGTTTCACCTCGTCTCATGATACTTCTATTGTACCTTACGTGACCCTTCAAAAAAAGTTTCGTCATCTTTATAAGCTTAGCATAATGACGCCGCTCACTCTCTCGGTCGCAAGGACGAAATAGTTTTGACCATCGTTCACGTAATACTCGAAATTAGCGTTAAGATAACAGGGCATCTTAATATACAAGGACTCTCAAATCCAAGTCGTTTATTAGTCGTCTCCACTAAGCACCAAAGGAGGTGAACAGCATGTTGACATTTCCAAAGACATCATTCAGGAAACTTTCAATCGTTTGTTTTCCTATTTGTTGTCCTGATCGCCCTCTCAACTACTTTATCTTTCATGGTTATATCTCGAATTACCGTGAACATCTTCTCTATTGGAGGACTTGTGGTCATCATCGGTGCGACAGCCATGGGTATCAGTGGCATTTGGCCTCAGACAGAACGGAGTGTGTGAGTATACGTCATTGCTACCCTAGGTATTCTCATCACGTTTTTATAGTGATTGAGCCCACCTTCTCCTGACCCTTTTAAACGAAAAACATCCTCTTACTACAACATATGTAGCGAGAGGATGTTTTTAATAAACAGGTTACGTTTCAAGCAACGTAGTGATCCATGTCGACACCATGACGACGGCGACCGTCACCGGGATGACGTAGCGAATAAGGAATCGCCACACTGGATACAGTTTCACACCGACATCCGACGTTTGAATCTCTTCTTTCAAGATGCGTTGATCGACGACATAGCCGACGAAAATGGAGGTCAGAAGCGCGCCGATCGGCATCAAAACGTAGCTGACGACGTAATCCATCACATCGAAGAACGTCATTCCATCAAAGAATTGTAACTCGCTCATGACACCGAACGACAGTGCCGACGGAATTCCGACCGCAAAGACGATTGCCGCTGATAAGAGCGTGACGTTCCGTTTCGACATCTTCTGCTTCTTCTCGTTCAATTTATCCGTCACACCAGCGACGACGACTTCGAGCATCGCAATCGATGATGTGATTGAGGCGAACGTGAACAAGAGGAAGAACAATACCATGAAGAACCCACCGAGCGGAACTTGATTGAAGACGGCCGGCAAGACGACGAAGAGAAGCGCCGGGCCTTCAGCCGGGTCGAGTCCAGATGCGAACACGGCCGGGAAAATCGCGAGACCCGCTAATAACGAGACGGCGATGTTCAAGAGTACGATCATGTTCGCCGAGCGATTCAGCGTCCCTTTCGTTTTAATGTACGACGCGTACGTCAACATGGCCGCGACCCCGAGTGATAACGAGAAGAATGCTTGACCAAGTGCGAACAAGACCGACTTTCCGGTCAAAGCCGAGAAGTCAGGCTGTAAGAAGAAGCGAACTCCTTCCATCGCCCCGTCGAGCGTCAACGAACGGATGACGAGCACGATGAAACTGACGAACAAGAGCGGCATTAAAATCTTACTCATGCGCTCGATGCCTGCCTCGACGCCTTTTAGGACGATCAAGAGCGTGATCAGTAAGAACAAGAACTGCCCGAACACGGCGATGCCTGGTGATGAGACGACATCTCCGAAGACGGCGCCGAACTCGTCAGGCGAACGTCCGTTCAATGTCCCGCTCAATCCGAGCCCGACATAAATCAAGACCCAACCGCCGATGACACTGTAGAATGAGAGCAATAAGAAACATGCGATGACGCCAAGGTAACCGACGAGCGTCCATCGCCCGTGGCCCAGCTTTTTAAATGCGAGCAATGCCGTCTTTTGAGTCGAGCGTCCGACGATGAACTCACCGATCAACAACGGTAGACCGAGTAAGAGCGTGAACGCTAAAAACATGAGCAAAAAGGCGCCGCCTCCACTTGTGCCGGTGACATATGGAAATTTCCAAATCGCACCGAGACCAATCGCTGACCCTGCAGCCGCTAAGATGAATCCAATTTTTGAGGCGAACGAGTTTTGCGCCATTACCATCCCTACTTCCTGTTTTCATATCTTTTTCATAATAATAGTGAAATACTAACACGGTTCAGAAAAGAGGACAACTAAAAACAGAGAAAAGTCTGAATTCTTTTCTCTGCTGGTAGCTTTTATGGATTTTTAGTGTGATGGAACGAGAAATGACAACTCGCTCGGCAGGACATCGATGTCCAACCGTTCCGCCTCGAAGTGTTCCCCATCGACGTCGATGATTTGAGATTCACTCAAATGGACGGTCAGTTGCGACATCTGCAAATGCACCCATTCCGGGGACGACTGTTCGAGCCCGAGCTGCTGGGTCAACAGTTGACGAATCATGGGGAAGCCGATAGCCGAGCTGTGAACGACTTCGACGAGTCCGTCGGTGAACGACTGGGTCGGTAGCTTTGTCGGTACCGTCCCTAAATATGCCCCGTTTCCGACGTATAGAAAGCTGACCGGGCCATCGTGGACGACTTCTCCGTCCTGTTCGACGCGGACGTCGAACGGGTCGAGTTCCCTGAATTGACGAATCGTCGCTAAAAAGTAACCGATTGAGCCAAGTGATTCTTTTTGAAGCGGATCGATTTGTCGCGACGCATCGGCGATGAGGCCGATCCCGATAAAGTTAAGGCCGTAACGGCCATTGACTCGCATCACGTCGACCGGTTGCACATGACTCATCTTAAATAACCGGGCCGCTTCAATCGGTTCGACCGGTAAAGCGAGGGCACGGGCAAAATCGTTGCACGTGCCGCCCGGGACGAGACCGACCGTCGGCCGCTCATCTTTCGGAAGTGCCATGAGGCCGTTGACGACCTCATGTAGGGTGCCGTCCCCGCCGATGACAATCAAGTGCTCGTAAGCCACACTCTCTTCGGCAAAGCGGGCGGCGTCTCCTTGTCCGAGCGTCTTCCGAATCAGAATCTCGTCATACAGGGATTCGATCGTCCCGACGACCTCCCCGAGCATCGTTTCACTTGCACCGGATTTCGGGTTCGAAATAATCATCGCTCTCATAGGAGACCTGCCTGCTCCAAGAAGTCTTGTGCGACGTCATAAGCGCGCTCATTCCCATACGCGACGCGGCGGTTCAATTCAGACATCTCTTCATCTGTAATTTTGCCGGCCAATTGATTAAGGGCGTCTTCGATCTCAGGGTGCTCGTCTAATGTTTCCTGCTTGAGCAACGGTGCCCCTTGATAAGGCGGGAAGAACTGTTGATCGTCTTCAAGGACGAGCAAATTGTTTTCGGCGATGTCCGGGTCCGTCGCGTAAGCATCGACGAGATTGACGTCACCACGGGCGATTGCGCGATACCGGAGCTTTTGCTCCATCGAGACGACCGATGGGAAGTCGAGGCCGTACGCTTGCTGTAGTCCCGGATAACCGTCTTCCCGGTCCGTGAACTCGAGCGTGAAGCCGGCTGCAATATCCGATTGTACGTTCCGCAAATCAGAAATCGACGTGATACCTTCCTCTTCGGCATAGTCCCGCGGAATGGCGATGGCATAGGTGTTGTTGAACTGCATCGGCTCAAGCAACGCATAGCCGTCGTCAGCCAACGCATCGCGAGCCTGTTCATACACTTCGCGGGCGTCATTCGAGTTCGGTGCCTCTTTCACGAGACTGGCGAGTACCGTCCCCGTGAATTCTGGATAGATATCGACATCGCCGGATTGGAGCGCGCCCCAGACGAACGTCGTCTCCCCGAAGTTCGGACGGACGGAAACGGTCAAATCAGTTTCTTCTTCAATCAACAGTTTATACATGTTCATCAAAATCTCCGGCTCAGGCCCGAGTTTTCCGGCGACGACGAGGTCGGTCTGTTGCGTGCGACCGAACGCGAGCGGTGCCGCGATGATGAGTGCCAAGACGGTCGAGACAGCGATCAATTTTGTCTTGTTGCGTGTTGCCGTCGCTCCTTCCATCTGTCGGAGTAAGAAATCGAACAAGAGGGCGAGGATGGCGGCCGGGATGGCGCCGAGCAAAATCAAGTAATTATCGTTTCGGTTGATCCCGAGTAGAATTAACGTCCCGAGTCCACCGGCTCCGACGAGGGCGGCGAGCGTTGCCGTCCCGACGATGAGCACCATCGCCGTTCGAATCCCGGCCATGATGACCGGTAAGGCGAGCGGTAGTTCGACTCTCATCAAGCTTTGGTTCGGCTTCATACCACAAGCCCGGGCCGCCTCGATGAGTGATTTATCGACTTCGTTTAAACCTGTGAACGTGTTCCGAAGAATTGGTAACAAGGCGTATAATACGAGGGCGATCGTCGCCGGCAAGGCGCCAATCCCGACGAGTGGAATCATCAATCCGAGAAGTGCCAAAGAAGGAATCGTTTGAATGATGGCAGTGACACCGATAGTGGTCTCGGCCACTTTCTTGCGGCGTGTCAACCAGATGCCGAGCGGGACGGCTATCAAGACCGCGATCAGTAGGGAGACGACGGAGAGCTGCAAGTGCTCGATGAGCGCCTCGACGAGTTCACCCCGTCGGTTTTGGAATGTCTCAAGCATCAACTTCACCTCTTCCGCGTTGTGTAAAATCGAGGACGAACGGATCCGTGCTCGTTCTGATTTCATCTGGTGTCCCGACGACGACCAACTCGCCATCACGCATCAAGGCGATGCGATCGCCGAGCTTCATCGCTTCCTGCATGTCGTGGGTCACAAAAAGAATCGTCTTCCCGAGTTCATCGTTCAAACGTTTAATATCGTCTTGGAGTTGTCCCCGGCTGATCGGGTCGAGCGCCGAGAACGGTTCATCCATCAAGATGACGTCAGGGTCGGCTGCAAGCGCACGTAGAACGCCGACGCGTTGTTGTTGTCCGCCGGAGAGTTCGGTCGGTTTTTTAGCCCGTAAGACAGGATCAAGTCCGGCGATCTCCATCAGTTCGGTCACGCGGTCTTTCGTTTTCTGTTTTGGCCATTTCAATAATTCAGGGACGACGGAAATGTTTTCCTCGACCGTTAAATGAGGGAATAAGGCAATTTGTTGTAGCACATAACCGATGTTACGACGCAACTCAAAAATATCGAATTGGTATATCTCTTTCCCGTCGATTAAAATTTTTCCATCGGTATGGTCAATCAGTCGATTCACCATTTTCATCGTCGTCGTCTTGCCGCACCCTGATGGGCCGATCAAAACAAAAATCTCCCCTTTACGGACTGTCAAATCCAAGTCTTTGACGGCTAACGTCCCGTCCTCATAGCGCTTGGATACATTTTGAAATTCTATCAACTCTACCCCTCCTCGGCTCGTAACTTTTCATGAAAGTCAAATATTAGTTTGCCCGTTTCCAACGTTTGTTAAACAACGCAACGTGCTCACGGCGTTGCCAAACGACAAGTCCAGATGGATTGATGTAAAAAAAGGCTCTCCCGAAGGAGAACCTGTAGATTATGGCAATGTGATTGTGATATGGCGTCGGCCCCAATTGATGGCCTCGCTCTTCGTGTCGACGAGTAAATCGACGATGTTCCCTTTAATGCGTCCTCCGGTATCGAGTGCGATCGCTTGACCGACCCCATCGATTTGAACGACCGTACCGAGCGGGATGACAGATGGGTCGACGGCGATGATGCGCATGCCGTTATAATAAATCGAATCCGTTACGTCATGGCCTGTCGCCGTCAAGACGCGTCCCCCGTAAGAACCGTTGTCAGCCGCATCGTTCGTATACGCCGTCGACTCCGCTTGAATGACACGTCCTTGTGTCGAGACTGGTGTCACGGTCGCGTTCGACGCCGCTTGTTGCTTCTTCTCGGCTTTCGCTGCAGCTTGACGTTTCGCTTCTTCTTGTTGTGCCTTCTCGGCAGCGGCACGTTTTTCTTCTGCTAATCGCTCTGCTTTCGCTTTTGCTTCACGCTCCGCATGTTCACGCTCGGCTTTCTCTTCGGCCAATCGCTTCTCTTCGGCTAAACGTTTTTCTTCAGCGAGACGCTTCTCTTCGGCAAGACGTTTCTCTCGCTCAATTTTTTGTTGGCGCTCCAGCTCAATCGCTTGACGTTCTAATTCAAGTGGGTTTTGGACAATTTTTTGTTCGGTCCCGATTCCAATTTGCGCGGCATCGGCAGTCGCAACAAACGCGAACGTTCCGACAGCGGCAAATAAAATCGTGATCATATATTTTAAGGAATGCATAGTCAATAAGTCAGCACCTTTCTCGTCTTCTAACGAACAGGAGTAAATTTACCATGTCGCTCCAACCACGAGAAGGGATTTTGATGAAGTGAAATATTTCTGACACATCACGAAACGAGTGGTTACAATCTGTAACATTTGCTATTAAGCTAACATTATCAGTCGTTTCCATAAAAAATTACAGATTCGTTACAACACACTGTGTAACAAATCTGTAATCTGATTGTCATTCTGTTTCAGCCTCTACCGAGCGTAAATCGTGAGGTCTCACCATGCCCCAAGGTGCGACATCGACGTCCACTTCGAACGTTTTCGCACCTTCGATCGCCGACGTTTCTCCCTCGGCGACCCGATACGAACTCATGTCATCGATATACACTTGCCGGTCGTAATAGTTGGCCCGCGTGCCCCCGAAGAATGGTCTTGAACTGACCCGATCGATGGTCGCATACCCGTCATCCCCGGTTTTGAACGAGACGTATACTGTCCCCGATTCGACATCTTGTTTACCTTCGAACGAGTCATACTCCAAATAGACAAAGTCTCCAAAGAACGGGTCGTACGGCTCATAGGACGTCGCTTTGAACGTATACGTCTCTCCGAACCAGGAGACCGCGTAGACGAGCAGAATAAAACCGACAGCAATCACTACTTGTATGATTGGCACTAGCCAAGGCGTTAATCGTTTCATGTCCGTGCATCCCCTCTCGAACGGCTACGCCACCATAAGGCGAGCGACAACGCGAAGACGATCAATGCTCCGATGAGGAAGAACAACGAAATGTCGAGTCGATCCCAGACGTAAATGAAATAGATCGTCATTTGGACAAGCAAGAAATAGATGAAGGCGAGGACGATTGGTTTGCGATTATGGTCTTGATAGACGAGATAGGCGAGCGCGACCACTTCGAGCAGCACCGCCAGCAAAATGCCCGAGTCTTCGAATAACGAGAACGGGATGACGGCGATTAAGCTGACCCACATCAAATCCGGACGCCGATGCACCAAATAGACGGCGACGAGAACGACCGAGAGAATCGTCGCTTCGATGACGGACGGTTGTCGCTGGGACAACCAGCTCTCTGTCGCATTGATCAAATAACCGATCGATAGGATGGCCGCAACGAACAAGTACAAATAGTTCCACTGGGCCCGCTCGCGATAGATGAGGAATAAGACATGCAAGGCGGCAAGTGCCCATAGCGGCCAAAAGCGGCCTTCGTAGCCAGCATATTGACCGATCGTGATGAGGAGACCATAAAAGACGAACCAGGCGAAGATGCGATCGAGTTCATTGTCCCCATAATGGAACCAGACCCAGGTCACAATTAGCCCGAACACGATCAAGGTGAGTCCGATGCCTTGAAAACTGTTCGTGATCGCCAAAAAGGCAGCGAGCGCGGCCAAGAACGTATAGATGGGATGCTTATAAATCAATTTATGCAGGACGGCAACGGCAAGGAAAAGCCAAAATAAGAACGGGATTTGCGAGGACAGATTATAAGTCGAGAAGATGACGATCATCGTAGCGACGAAAAAAGCGACCCCCAATAGACGGAATAGCGTGACATAACGCGACGCCTTCACTTGCAAACGTTCGGCCGCGACATACATACCGATCATGAACGATAAGAAAATGGCTACTTTGACGAGGTCAGGAATCGCTTGCCAATTGGCCGCGACAAAACTAAAGAGGCTGAGTGCGAGCAAAATGGAACCGATAATCACAAGAATAGGCGGTTTGTGCTCACGTTTGCCACCGACCGCCAACTTCTTATGTTCATATTCGACCAAGCGCTGACCGGTCACTTCATCGAGTAAACCGGCCTCTTCCCATTCACGAACTTTTTTGTCAATGGACACCTGAATCATCCCTTTCGGTTAAAAGGTCAGCTGGCGCGTTCGATCAATTCCAATTCTGTTTTCAGTAAAACTTGCTTCTCGAATTCGAGACCAAGTTGTTGAAATTCTTCCATGATGGAAACGTCCCCGATGACCGTATTGGTCAATACGGCAGTCACTTCAGCGACCCAACCTTCACGAGTTGACTTGACGATATCACCCACAACGAATTCTACAGACACACCCATTCACTTCCAATCTTAAATTTGTTTCTATCATTATAACGAAATTATATCGGTTTGAATACGTTTTCTTTAAGTCGTTTAATAAATTGTGTCAAAATTTTTCCAGTCAATCCCCAAATAATGTAGTCTTCGTGTTCATAGAAAGGTTCTCTTATTTTAATTACCCGTTTTTCGTACGCTTTAGCGTTCGCCATCCGCTCAAATGGGATATTTTGATCCGGATTCATCGTCCATTCCATCTCGCCGTGGAATGGATCGAGCAAGAGTAGCGTCTCGACCGGGACGGAGAATAAGTGATCGACCTCATCCGTATGATGGACGTCCGGTTGCATCGGGATCACCCCGACGAACGGATAGATGAGTTGCCGATGTGGCGTCGCGAGCGGTTGCAGGCGACCGATGACTTCGATATCCGACAAGGCGAGCAAGAGCTCCTCGCTCGTCTCTCGGACAGCGGCCTCGACCGGTGTCTCGCCCGGGTCAAGGCGGCCGCCCGGGAAGGAGATCTCTCCCGGTTGACGTCGCATCGTATGAGCCCGTACTTCAAAGACGACGTGCCACGTCCCGTCGACCTCAGTCAACGGGATCAGGACGGCTGCCGTCTGTTCATAGTTTTCTTCCATCGAGAAACTGTCACGTAATTGTTGTTCTGTGATCCACGATTTGTCCATTCTCTCCACCTCGTTCTCTTTGTTTCTACACTTCCACCGTTGTCTCCTCGTTTAAACGCATCAAATGTCGGAAATACCATTATTAACGATAGGAGTTGGTAGATGTGGTGGACAAACAAGTTGATGTACTGATCGTCGGAGCGGGCCCGACCGGACTCACGCTCGCATTGACGTTAGCCAGATATGGCATTTCATTTGAAATCATCGATCGCAAGACGACCCCGTCAAATAATTCTCGTGCCATCGGGATTCAGCCGCGGACGATCGAAGTGTTCTCTCGGCTCGATGTCGCCAAAGAAGTGCTCGGCCGGGCCCGGACGATCGAGAAAGGGAATCTGTACTTCTCGGGTCAATGGACGGCCAAGCTCGAATTTTCTCGCCTCGTCACGCCGTACCCGTTCGTGACGTTGCTGCGTCAAAATGAGACCGAGGCGATTTTAGAGGATGCGTTAAACGGACACGGTCATTCCGTCCAGCGCGGCGAGTCGCTCGTCTCGTTGACACACTATCCGTCCCGCGTGCTAGCCCACCTCGAGTCGGATGCGTCGAACCGGACGATTGAAGCCAAATACGTCGTCGGGGCTGACGGCGCGAACAGTTCGATTCGACGGATGCTCGCCCTCCCATTCAGCGGAAAATCGTTTAAAGAGTCTTGGGTGCTCGCCGATATGAAAGCGAAGTGGAACATCTCGCGCGAAGAAGTGCATATCTTCTTTTCCGACCGGGGCGTCTTAGAAGTATTCCCGCTCACGGATGACACGATTCGCATCACGGGCAATCTCGCGAGCGACGAGTCGTTCAGCGAGGCAGAACTGCGCAAGTTGATTGAACAGCGCAGCCATATGGATGTCGAGATCGATGAAGTCGAATGGTTCTCGCTCTTCCGGGTCCACAATCGGATGGTCGACTCGTTCATCCACAACCGAGTCATTTTAATGGGAGACGCCGCCCACATCAACTCACCCGTCGGCGGACAAGGGATGAACACCGGCATCGCCGACTCGTTCAATCTCGGTTGGAAGCTATGGCTCCATTTGAAAGCCGGTTCGCCGTTCCATGTCGTCGCCTCATATCGCGATGAACGCGAGCACGTGGCTCGTAACGTGCTTCAGACGACGAACGTGGCGACTGAGGTGTTACAGACGACATTACCTGTCCTCTTGCCGTTCCAAGCGCTCGGCGCCGACGTCTTTACACGCGTCAATTTGGTCAACCAAAAGATCACGGAACGAATCGCCCAACTACACTTGTCTTATCCCGGCCATTCCCGAATTCCGTTCTTGCGAGTCACCAAGGGCAAGATTTTCCCAGAGATCGAGATCATCCGGACGGACGACGGATTGCGCACCAAAATCTCGGAGATTGCGGATGGGCGGTTCCAAGTGCTCATCCTCGACGATGATAAACGTGATGCGACCGCCCTCTACGACTATTTGAACGATCATCAATCGTTCTTCCAAATCATCACGCTCTCGAAGACGAGTCGTCCCTTCTTCGATCAAGGCAACGAGCTCGCGAAATCATTGTTCATGAAACGCGGCGTACTCGTCATCCGACCGGACGGCTATTTGCTTCATAAACAGCGGCACCTGCGCCCTGAAGCATTGCAAGCGACGATGGCGGCTTGGCTGCCGACACCATGACAAAAGCTCCACTCGAGATGAGTGGAGCTTTGTTTATGCTTGGTTATAATAAAGCGTCCCTGGCTTCGACAGCGTCAAATCGTAGAACGCCTCAAACGCTTCGATGTCCTCTAACTTGCGGAAATCGACTTTATCTGTCTCTTCATTCGGAATCGCGATGATGATTCCGTCTTCCGTTTGTTTGATCATCCCGGTCTGCCCGTTATGGATGCGGATGTAGAGCACGTGCTTGTCTTCTAGCAGTGTCACGGCTTCGCGACGCGATTGAATCGTTGTTTTCATGGTCATCCCTCACTTTCTTTTGAGTATACCGGTCTATCGTTGTTGCATTCAAGCGGTTGCACCCTTAAAATTATGTAAAGAAGGGGTTGAACGCTTTGGATTTGGAAACAATATTGATTATCGTCTTAGGCATCACATTCGTCGTGCTCGTCTCGATTCGTGCCGTCCGCAACTTGCAATGGGTCCGTTTCGGCGAGGCGTTCGGCAAGCAAGGCGAGGCGTTGCTCGACGACTATACGTATTTGACGGAACAAGGCATCACCTGTCGTGTCGAACATGGCTTGCCGACCGGACGCCTATTCCGTCCGCTCGCGAAAAACTTGGACGATCGGGTCGCCTTGTTCGTCCATCGCAAAGACGCCCAACAGGCTCGACAACTATTGAAATAAAAATGGCGCTGACTCTTCAGCGCCATTTTTATTTATGTACTTGCCGCTCTGAGCAATAGTAAGCGATGTGTTTAATCGTCGTCTCGGACAACAGCTCGAGCTTCGTCTTCGTGATGACGTCGTCAATCAAGTCGAACGTCTCGGCGCAATTCGCTTTAATGCGTTCCACCTTGAGACGGGATGTCTCTGGGAATATTAAAAATGACGTGACAGGGACAGCTTGTCCGCATTGCCTCTTCAAGACGCTCCGGACGTGCTTCGTCCTCCGCTCAAGCTCTTCCATCGGATGCGGATAGATGTTCTTCCAACCGAGCGATGTCTCGAGACGACAGTCACGGTTCGTCATATGGACGGCCGACGTCGTCCGATTGATGCGGACTAAAAAGACGCCTTTCGGGCCGACCAATACATAATCGAGCACATCATCACCGAGCTCGACTTGTTCGATCATCATCCAATCAAACCGGCATGTGTGACGGATGATTTCGACGATCTCGTCCGTGTACGACTTTGGCGGTGCGATGACTTCTTCTTTCGTGCGGAACAAGCCTTTCGTCTGTCGTTTCTCAGGTTCTTTTTTGACGGCCGTCAATACTTGTAACATCTTCTCCACCTCCTCCCTTTATTCGCTTGGGCCGACCTGTTTTCCGAAGACGGCCTTTTCTAAATTCGAGATACGACGCAACATGTCATAGTTCGACGCGACAGGCTGGGCAGGTTTGACCGGTTCAGCTTGTTCGTTCGAACCGCGGCGGAACGACTCATTCTCTTGGCGCAACCGTTCGATTTCTTTCGTCATCTTCTCATAATCGCGGATGACGACGTCCAAAAACTGGTCGACTTCTTCTTGTGAGTACCCACGGAGGGCGGTCTTGAATTCTTGTTTATAAATGGCTTCAGCTGTTAATTCAGTTTGCATGATTTTCACTCCCAATGTTGTTCCCATTGTTTTTCTTCTTCGATCACGCGTAATTCCTCCTGTGTGATCAAGAATAACTCCATCTGGTGTTTTCGTTTAGCCCCTTCGACGAGAAAGCGTGGGCTTCCTCCCGTCTCTTCGTCATACAGCGTGATTAATCCTGCTGCTTTGTCTAAAAAGAAGGCGGTTTTTGCCCGCAACTGGCTCGGGTCCTCATAAGGACGCTGGGTCAGCGCTTCAAAAAAGTCGGCCTCGAGTTGCAAGCGAATGAACAATTCTTGCTCGTACGGCTTATACTTCTCTTCCATCTGTAAAAAAGGTGGAAATACGGCGATTTTGATTGGATAAGATTCTCTTAACTCTAACAATACTTCTCCAGCCCATAATTCACAACCGTTCGTGCCACTAAAAATGAACCATTCCGCCCCAAGTTCGATGGCTTCGACTATTTTTCGCTCATACGCTTCCTTGATGATGTCGATACCGGGATGGTCGGCTTTGAAGATGCCGAGCTCATGCGGCCGGTATCCTGTGATGGCGACAACTTTCATGACTGCTTCCTTTCTAGCCGGTTCATCCGGTGGCGAAGCGCCCGCATCTCGGTCAAGGCGGTCTGTCGAAGTACCGTCTCTTTCCGTTCCGCCAAGGCGATGGCCTGTTCGGTATAGATGATGGCCCGATTGATGTCTTTTTCGCGATGTTCGGCATATTTCGCCAATTCGACGAGTGCCTCGATCGTGCCGACTTGTTCGAACAGCGGCAGCGCCTGCTCCATCTGGCCGGTCCGTTTCAACAGGACCGCTTGACGCATCAAAGCCCGTTTCGTCGGCTGTTCGAGCCTCTCGTACTCTTGAAGCGCCGCCTCGGCGTTGCCGAGGTCGTTCAACCAGTGCGCGCGTTCTTCACCAAACGGTGTCTCGTCGGCTTCGACGAGATGACAGAGCCGTTTATAGAGCGAGACGAGACTCAAGCAGTCGGCATGGTGGTGCTCGATGACGGGCTGTAAAATATCCGGTTCACGCTCCTTCACGTATTGAAAATAGTGCATCGGCGCCAAGAATCCGGGCAAGTCGTCCGTCCGGGCATGCCCGAAATGGGCTTCGACCGCTTTGAGCGACACCGATTCGAGCGTCGGTTTCAACAGACGACGCGAGGCATGCAACAAATCGATATGGCCGACGGCTGGGAGTGCTTTGACTTTCGAGCGGACGAACGTGTGTCTTGTTTTAATTTGGGGCCAGTCGAACGACTTGCCGTTATACGTCACGAAACGGACCTCGTCGCCGATGTCGTTCAAGAAATGATAGTAAAACGCCGTCTCGAACGCCGGATGCGGCAACACGTATTGAATCATCTCAAGATGGTCCCCTTGGAAACGCGCGAATCCGATCAAAAAGATCGAGGTCCCCGATCCGCGGAGCCCGGTCGTCTCGGTATCCATGAACAACACCTGCTCGGACGAGACATCGACTTGGAAAAAGGGATGGGTCGATGTCGCGAGCGAGGCTTTGGCGGAACCGAATGTAAAGTCATGGTACGTCTCGTCGAGCGGATAAATCTGCTTCAAGCGGACGCACCACTCTTGTCCGAACGTCAAAATCTCTCCGCCGCGCTCGCGCCACTTCGCCTGTTCGACGTCGTCCGACGTCACGGCCGCCTGTTTCTTATCATTCGTTTTAATGAGTCGTGATAGTTTTGCTTTCATATCGTTCCTTTCAATGCTTGTAACTGTCTGACGACCTGCTGTTTAAAGTCACCGTAGCCGATCATCCCGACACAGCGCGGACAACCGCTCTCGCACGGACAGTCGTCGACCGTTCGAATGGCCGCATCCAACACGTCGTCGGCGTCGCGATAGAGTGCCTCGCTCAGTCCGATGCCGCCCGGGTAACGGTCATATAAATAGACCGTCGGTTTATTCGTATGGGTCGCTTTCATTTGAATCGTCGTGAACAGATCGAGCGTGTCACACATCAAATAGAGCGGGGCCAAGCGACGCAACAGGTCGCTGACCGCTTCGAGCTGGTCCTCCATGTCGGCTTCCGAATAGGCGAACCGTTCATCGAGCGTGAACCAAGTCGCCGTCGTGTGCAATTCCCGTTCCGGCAAATGGATCGGCCCGGAACCGATATTCTCGTGCGTCCCGAACTTGATTTTCTTGAACAGTGTCGCCATCGCGATGACCGACACTTCTCCGAACGTCTTCACGCCGGTCGTCTTGTTCTCTTCCAACACTTTCAGTTCGACTGCCAAATTGGCATCCGTATAGTAGTCGACGTCGACACGTCGGACATACGCTTTCTTCTCTTCGAAGTCGAGACGTTCGACTTGATACTGCTCGGCGCCATGTAAATAGATGGCTTCGTCATGAAGCAACGTCATCGCGCTGAACGTATCCATCTCGCCGATGACTTGGTTCTTCGCGGTTTGATCGACGATGACGACATTCTCTTGATCACTCGTCCGCAGCGAGATATCATGGGCCGGGAACGCGTCCGTCATCCAATAATATTTATTGGCCCGTTCATGCAAGATGTGGGCGTCCGTCAAGAAATCGAGAATTTCTTCCGTCTCGACCGTTCCGAACCGCTCCCCTTTTTTGAAAGGCAGTTCGAAAGCGGCACATTTCATATGGTCGACAAGAATGATTAAATTGTTCGGGTCGAGCCGAGCTGCTTCCGGTGATCGGTCTAAAATCAAATCGGGCTGTTCGACGACAAGTTGATCGAGCGAAGACGACGAGGCGACAAAGATGACGAGCGCCTCGGAGTGCCGGCGCCCGGCCCGGCCCGCTTGTTGCCACATCGAGGCGACCGTGCCCGGATAGCCGTTCAAGACACACGCTTGCAACTGGCCGATATCGACACCGAGTTCGAGCGCGTTCGTCGAGACGACAGCTTTGATTTCACCGTTACGGAGCCGGCGCTCGATTTCACGACGTTCCGACGGTAAGTAGCCGCCCCGATAGCCCACGATCGACTTGGGACCGAGCTCGCGCCGCGTCAGTTCTTGTAAATACGTCAACAATACCTCGACCCGTACCCGTGAGCGGGCGAAGACGATCGTCTGAATGTCCGCTTCGACGAGCTTTGAGGCGATCCGCTTCGTCTCGAGCGTGGCGCTCCGACGAATGCCAAGCGCTTCATTGACGACGGGCGGATTGTAGAAAATCAAATGTTTCTTGCCTTGGGGCGCCCCGTTGTTGTCGACAAGGACGACGTCCTCTTCCGTCAACAGTTCAGCCAGTTCGACCGGGTTGGCGATCGTCGCTGACGTCATGATCCATTTTGGATGGCTCCCATAATAGGCACAGATCCGCTTCAAGCGGCGGAACACGTTGGCGACGTGGCTACCGAATACCCCTCGGTACGTATGCAGTTCGTCGACGACGATATATTCCAAGTTCTCGAACAATCGAATCCATTTCGTATGATGCGGCAAGATGCCGGAATGCAACATATCCGGATTCGTGATGACAATATTGCCGGCGTCACGTACTTTCGTCCGGGCTGCCGGTGCCGTGTCGCCATCATAGGTGAAGCAACGCAAGTCTCCCTCGAGCGCTTCGACCATCTCCATCAAATCGCTGTTTTGGTCTTGCGCGAGCGCCTTCGTCGGATACAGATAGAGCGCCCGGGCATTCGGTTGTTCAATCATTTTCGACAGGACGGGCAGATTGTAACAGAGCGTCTTCCCGGATGCGGTCGGTGTGACAATGACCGTCGAGTTTCCACGCGACGTCTGCTCAATCGCTTCGGCTTGATGGGTGTACAGTTGTTCAATTCCCCGGCCATGCAACACCCTGACGAGATCTGGTGGCACACTCGACGGAATCGGTGCGTAGCGGGCCGGTTTCGCCTCGACCGTATGCCAATGTGTCACGTTTTGAGAAAAACCCGGGTCGGTCTTGAGCGTATGGATCATTTCTTCCACGGAACGTTTTTTCCGCATGAGGTTCACCTTCTTTACGATTTCGAAGGTGCGAGTCGCTCCACGATTGATTTCACTTCGCCGATCCGTTCATCGCGTACGAGCCGATGGACGGCAGGTAAACGCAGCACCGCCATTTCTTTGAAAGACTCGGCGACATGTCCATTCTCTTCTTCGAGTCGAATGATCGCATCGTCATACAACCGTTGCGTCGACCGTCCGAACAAGACGATGGTATGTAGCTTTGTACATTTCGAATGGACCGCCTGCAAATGTTTCGTGTAACGCTGCACCGCTTTATGATAGTCTTCATGCATCGCGAGCGCTTGACGCTTGCCTCGCAGAAGTTCTGGATAGAATGTTTCGTCGCCGAGGAACATCGTCTCGACGCCGATTCGTTTCAAATAAGGATGGCCACTGGCCTCGGCTATAGCTTGATCATCAATCAAGCGTCCGAACGGAATCGACTCCTCGACGAGCAATCGGCTCATTTTTAAGCCGTTGATACCGTGTAACGGGATACCTAAATCATCGTCTTGCAGTCGGTCGATCACAAACAACACTTTCATCTTGCGTTTCAGTGAGAGTTGTACCATGTGTCACCATCCTATTCGCTTTCTTTTCATTATAGCAAACGAAACAGAAAAACAGGGCGCTGATGTCGCCCTGTTTCCTGTGAGTCGGTTTAGTCACGACCACCGTTGCCATTCCCGTTGCCGTTACCACGGCCTTCTGAGTCTGACGTCGATTGACGGCTGACGCCCCCATCCGAATCCGCTTCCCCGTCTGTCTCATCGGTTGTCGGTTCTTCTTCGGTCGGTTCTTCCGTGTTCTCGTCTTCGGTGTTGTTGTCGTTTCCGTTATTTTGATTATTTTCGTTATTGCCGTTGTTTTCGTTGTTCTCGCCATCGGTTTGCTCGCCTTCTTCTTCAGGAGGCGCCTCTTCCGTGGCGGGCTCTTCTTCCTCTTCGGCAGCAGGTTCTTCGCCTCGTTCGACCGTGTAGGATGTTTGGAGCGGGCTCGACTGTTGATCGCCGACGAGCGCGTTCGTCGCGTTGGCGACAATCGTGAACGTCGTCTCCCCTTCACCGAGGCCAGAGATGGCGATGCTCGTGTCTTCGGTCGTCCCAACGACACGCTCGCTACCGTCCGGACGTGTCTCCTTCACGGTGAACGAAAGTCCTTGGTAACCAGCGGCTTGGACTGCTTGCTTGTCGTATGACCAAGAGAGTGTTCCCGTTTCACCCGGTACGTCATAGTCGACTGACGCCCCGGTCGGCGCGGCGAGTTTATCCGGCTGCAAGTCTTTCGGTTTCGTCCCTTTGACGTACAACTCGTTTCCGAGCGAGAGCACCGATTCCGGTTGCTGGAAGCGATCCGGTTGACCCGTCGCATTCGTCACTTGTTGCATCATATACTCGAAGTAGTATTGGGCGTAGTTCGGTTTCATCACCGATTCAGCTGTTCCATTCGAGCGGCCAGTCCATACCGAGATCGAGTAGTCGGTCGTATAGCCGGTGAACCATTTATCCATGTCGTTATTTGTCGTACCGGTTTTGCCGGCGACGTCCCACGGGAACGCACCTGGCTCATACGTGCCGTTCGAACCGCTGACAACATCACGAAGCATGTCCGTCAACATATAGGCGGTATAGTCTTCCATCGCCTGCTTCGCCTTGATTGGTGAGTTGATCGTCGATCCGTCGTTGAACTCGATTTTTTGGATGACGTGGGGTTTCGTATACATCCCATTCGTCCCGAGTGCGGCGTAAGCGGCTGCCATTTGTGTAGTGCTCGCCTCAGCGGCACCAAGTGCGTTCGAGGCGTTCATCTCGTCGCCCGACATCGACGGCTCGATGCCGACGTTCTCGACGAACGATTGAATCGCGTCTTGCCCGAACTCGTCACGCACTTCGTAGAAGGCACGAACAGCCGGCGTGTTCCCGGAGATCGTCAAGTAGTAGCGCATCGTATTGGCACCACGGAAGCCATCGTAGTAGTTTTTCGGTTTATAATTATCGCTTTCGTCAAACGCTTTATCGATCAGCACTTTCCCAGTCGACCACTGTGCGTTCTCGATTCCTGGACCGTAATCGAAGAACGGCTTCGCCGTCGATCCGATTTGGCGTTTCTCACGCGAATAATCACGATAGTTCTTATCGCCTTGTTTCGCTTGCTGACTGTCGATGACGGCGACGATTTCACCCGTCTTCGTGTTCAACACGGTCGCGCCCATTCGTAGATCTTCTGGGAATGCACCATTCGGGATGTTCACGTTGTCCGATTTAATATCGCTATTGAACTTCGTATGCAAATCTTTATTAATTGACGTATACACTTTCAAGCCCGTCCCGTAAATATCGGCCTGCTCGAGACCGTAGTCTTCCTCGAGCTCGGCTTGGACGCGGGCGTAAATCGAGCGCGTGTACGTCTCTTCTACTGTCTCTTCACCTGGCGAGATGACGTCCGCAATCTCGACGTCGAGCGCCTCGTTGTATTGTTCCTCGGTGATGTGACCGTCACGCTTCATCGCTGAGAGCACTTGCTCTTGACGATAACGCGTCAGTTCCTGATCCCCGTTGATTGGGTCATAGGCGCTCGGACGTTGCGGGAGACCTGCCAAGATGGCCGCCTCTTGGTAGTTCACTTCTGAGACCGGCTTGTTGAAGTAGCGCTTCGATGCCGTCTGGACACCATATCCGCCCGTGCCGTAATAGTTTTTATTCAAGTACATCTCTAAAATCTGTTCTTTCGTATACTCACGCTCAAGTTTGAGGGCGAGCCACTGTTCTTGCAGCTTCCGCTTCAATTTCTTGTCGGTCGACAAGAACGATTGTTTGACGAGCTGTTGCGTGATCGTCGAACCACCTTCGGCCCCGAAGCCGTCCGTCAAGTTCGCGACCACGGCGCCGCCGATACGGCGCAAGTCGATCCCGTTATGTTCATAGAAGCGACGGTCCTCGATCGAGATGACCGCTTGTTGCATCACTTCTGAGATGTCATCGATGGAGACATACTCGCGAATTTGTCCGCTCCCTTCGAGCGGTTCGCCTTCAGCTGACAACAGCTGGATCGGGTACGTATCGACCAACTTCTCTTCATCGAGCGGCGGTGCCGTCGCAATCGCATACGCCGTGTATGCGCCCCCGGCGATGACGCCAATAATGAATAAAATCCCTAAAATCGTTAATATGCGCCGAAACTTCGACTTCTTCGTTTTTTGTTTCGGCTTTTTGGCCGCTGGTTTACGTTTATTGGTCGTCGAATCTTGTCGACGTGCCATCCGACTTCGTTCCATTCATGCTTCACTCCTTCTATTTCAATCGAGCCACGCCTCAATCGCCGTCAAATAATCGACGGCCGGCATCGCCCGGGTTGGAACTTCGATTGCTTCTTGCTCGATATAGGATAGCGGAATCGACTTCCGTCCTGATTCGCGCTGTTCCCACCAAACTAATAATTGCTCCGTTGATAACACATATTGCGTATTATAGCGGCTAAACCGAATGATGACAAAACAAACCCCTCCATGTCGCTCACACTCGCGCATGTGGTTGATTTGGTGGTCGTGAAAGTTTCCGAGCGGGAATGACGTCTTATTGTTCGTCTCTTTCGCTTCGAAATCGATGTACTTCCCGCGATACACCCCGTTGTAATCGGTCGTCGATGCTTGCTTGAAGTACGCCTCGGTCACTTTCGCCGCGCTCCGTTTCGGGTAATCGACTTTCACGATTTGCAGCGGCGTCGGTTTTTTATGGATGACCGCTCGCCCATGGAGGCGGTAAAACTCGTTCGTGTCGTTCAGCAGCGTCTCGAGGTTCATCCCTCGGTTCGCATACGTCTGCGGATTAGAGCGGACCGGCGTTGCCGCAGGTTTCGGCTTTTTTCCGTTTGGATAATGGAACAATGTCGTCACCCCTAGTCTCTAGTTTAACAGGTTGGTCCAGCCGTTCCTTCCGTCTGAAGTCTGATTGTCGAGTTCTGTCGCTCGACTCCTCTGTGGATTTTCCGCAATCCATATCGTACCAAACTCCCGTATGTTAAACTAGTAGGTAGTTCATTGTGTAGTCAAATTGACACGACCTTGTTACGGAAGAGCTATTTATTTTTCTGAAATAAGTCTTCTACTTATTAGCCATAATTAAGACGGATTAAACGCAGATTGACGTAAGTTTGAAAAAGTGTGCAATTAATGTGCAATCAGCAGCGTAAACCAAGGTTGGAAAACAATTAGCAGGCTCGCTCGGATAAAAAGGGGAGCCATGGTTGGAGGAGTAAGATGGAAACACAAAAGAAGTATGTCATGTTCGTCGACGAGACGGGCACGCCTAAAGGGAACACCCAGTTCAATCTCACCGGCGTATTGATGGAATATAAATATGCGATCGATGCCGATGAGGCCGGGATGCCATGTGAATTGAAACGCCGTTTATATGCTTTCAAGCGCGACGTGTTCAAGACGGAGAATATCCTGCTCCATTTAAAAGAGATTTTAAAAGCCGAGCATCCATATGGGAAAGAGGATGGCATCACGATCGATATGCTTCGTGACTTCTGGAACAAGTTGCCGGACTTCCTACGCGATATCAACTGTACGATCATCAGTGTCGAGGTCGATAAGCAAAAGCTTCACGACTTCTATTCAACACCTAAAGACCCGTACGTCGTCGCGTTCGCTCACTTGATGAAATCGTTTTATGCGTTCTTAGAAGAGACGGAAGCGGTCAGCGCTCGCGTCGTCTTGGAGTCACGGGATGACTATCAGAACCTACTCATCCAGAAGGCGTTCTTCGATATCTTCAATTCAGGGACGGTCCATCTCGACGTCGAGAAGAGCCGACAAAAGATCAAAGGCTTCATCTTCTCGGAGAAACAAAATACAATCTATCAGTCTGGGCTCGAAATCGCTGACCTCGTCTGTCTCCCGCTTTCGCGCGTGCGCCGCGGCGTCATCGAAGTGAAACCACGGTTCGTCCATTATGGGGATGAGAACCGAATCTTCAAAGCCATCAAGGACAAGATTTACATTCGTAAAGAAAGTCCTGACCAAGATTTCCGTAACTGGGGATTCAAAAAAGTACCGATCACGAAAAAGCGCCGCGAATGGAGCGACCATCCGTGGAACCATTAAAAACTGCCTTGCCGAACATTCGGCAAGGCGGTTTTTACGTTCGGCGCAAGCCCGGCAGCGTCTCCCGCAACCGACCGATCGCGTTTAGCCCGGCCAAGAATGGTAAGACGGCCACAAGCCCGATCGCCCAATCGATGGACAACACATCGGTCAACACCCCGGCGAACAGGGCCCCGAACGCATAGCCGCTGTCGCGCCAAAATCGATAGACACCCATTGCCGAAGCGCGCCAATACGGTTCGGCGACGTCACTAATCGAGGCTTGAAGCGTCGGATAGACCATCGCCGTCCCGACGCCGAGCATGACCGCGGCGAGCACCCATTGCCAATAGTCCGACATGACCAGAATCGCCCAAAGCGAACCGGCCTGGACCCACATCCCGACAACAATCAAGCCTTTGCGCCCGATGCGGTCGCTCCATACCCCGGTGAACAGTTGGAAAAAGCCCCATGCCGCCGGATAGACCGCCACAATCAATCCGACCTCCGCGAGACTGAGCCCTTGCGCGGCAAAATAAATCGGGAACAAGCCCCATGCCATACCGTCCTTCAGATTGGTCGACAGACCGGCCACCGTCAGGCTCGAGAGCGAACGGTCTTTCCACGTCGTCGTCATGAACACATCTTTCGCAGAACGTGACTTCTCAGATCCGCTCGTCGGTTGGAGCTGTAACTGTTTCGTCGTATCGCGGACGAACAGCGATAATCCGAGACCGACGAATGCAACGAGGACACCGATATAAAACGGTTCCGGCCGACTTCCGTACGTGACGGCGATCATACCAGAGACGGCCGCCATCACGGCGACGCCGACATAACCCGCGAACTCGTTCAGTCCGACCGCGAGCCCCCGCTCCGTCGGTTTGGCCAAATCAATCTTCATATTGACCGTCATCGACCACGTCAGTCCTTGGTTGACCCCAAGCAAGACGTTCGCCACGATGATCACCCACCAGGACGGGGCCAACATGACGAGCACGGGGACGAACAGTCCAATCCCCCAGCCGAAGACGAGCACACGCTTGCGACCGAACCGATCGGCGATGGCCCCAGCGAAGTAATTGACGACCGCCTTCGAGAATCCGAAGCTGATGATGAAGGAGAGTGCCGCACTTGTCGATACGAGACCGAAGTCCTCTTCACCGATGATAGGCAAAATCGTCCGCTCGAGACCGACCATCGATCCGACGAAAAAGTTTGTCACGACGAGCAAGATAAAGTTCATTTGATTTTCTTTTATTCCAATCCGAGTTTCATCCACATACATCCTCCTTGCCGATTGCTAACTGAATTGAGTATAGCAAAAAATACCCCCATACGTATAAAAACGTCTTCCCGATCATGAGATCAGGAAGACGCTTATTCATTGTCCCATCGCTTGTTTGGACTTCATTCGTTTCTTGCCTTCGCGGCACATGTGCAAAAGCGGGCACGTCTCGCAGGCAGGACGTTGCGCTTTACAGTGGTAGCGCCCGAAGAAGATGAACTGGTGATGGAGCTGAGACCATTCTTCGCGCGGAAACTTCTTCATGAGCGTGTCCTCGACTTGCCGGACGTTGTCTTTCCAGCGACAGATGCCGAGCCGTTTCGAGACGCGCTCGACGTGCGTGTCGACAGCGAACGCCGGTTCATGAAACGCGACGGACAAGACGACGTTGGCCGTCTTGCGACCTACGCCAGGCAACGCCTCGAGCGATTCACGGTCAGACGGGACGATCCCGTCATGACGCTCCACGATTTGCATCGAGAGCGCCTTCACGTTTTTCGCTTTATTCCGATACAGGCCGATGCGTTTGATCAACGCCTCGATGTCCGCGACGTCCGCGGCCGCCATCTGTTCCACGGTCGGATAGGCCTCGAACAGACCGGGCGTCACTTTGTTGACGAGCGCATCCGTCGCCTGCGCCGATAACGCCACGGCCACGACGAGCTCGAATGGGTTGCGGTGGGTCAGCTCACAGTGGGCGTCCGGAAACATGCGACGCATCGTGTCCGACACTTCAGTCAATTGGGCTCTCGTCAACATCACTTTTTCCTCCGTTGATAATCGACGAGGTCCTCGAGTGACTCGACGTTATGGTCTTGCCACACTCGGAGGATCTTGTCCATATATTTGAAGTTACGCACGTTGCGTAGTTTCGCTTCCCGAAGCGCGGCCATGATCAGCTCTTCGCTAAAACCGTCCTCGGTCAACCAGCCGACGATCTGCTCGATCTCGAACGGGGTGATCGTTCCAAACTCGCGCTCGAACGTATGAATGATATTCTCATTCAATGAATGGGCCGATTTTTCAGACGTCGCCCCTTCCTCGAGCGCCAAGAACAATGGGAGCAGACTGTATCGCTCGACCTCGGCCGATGCGTCGATGGCGATCAACTCTTTCTGGAGCAAGCCGAGCAATACGGCGCGGGCCTCACTCTCGGCCACGTTCATCCGGTCCCCGAGCTCACTCGGAAGCGGCATCTCGATGCCTTCCCCAATCATTTCAAGCAGATGGATGACGAGATTGAACTCAACCGGCGTCAAGTTGAGGCGGCGCGCCTCGGTGAACAGTTTCCTCGGAACGACGACTGGATTTTGTTCGAACAGCTTGATTATATTATGTGCATCCATGTCGCACATCCTTTCTAGACAAATCAATCGGGGAAGACAAAGTCATCCCCGATCGGCGATTATGGGTGAATGCGGTTCAAGAGACGTGGGAACGGGATCGCTTCGCGGATATGCTCGATACCGCTAATCCATGCGACCGTCCGCTCCAGGCCGAGACCGAAGCCAGAGTGCGGGACCGAACCGTATTTACGGAGTTCGAGATACCAGTCGTACGCGTCTGTCTCATCGAGGCCTTCCTTGATGATTTCTTCTTTCAACCGGTCGTAGTCGTCTTCACGTTGCGAGCCGCCGATAATCTCGCCGTAACCTTCCGGCGCGATCAAGTCGGCACAGAGGACGAGTTCCGGGTTCTCCGGGTCGACTTTCATGTAGAACGGTTTGATTTCCTTCGGCCAATGCGTGATGAACACCGGGAGGTCATGCGCGTTGGCGATGGCCGTCTCGTGCGGCGCGCCGAAATCGTCGCCGTACTCGATATCGTCGAAGCCTTCCTCTTTCAAGAACTTGATTGCATTCGTGTAACGAACGCGCGGGAAAGGAGCTTGGACTTTTTCAAGTTTCGACAAGTCACGTCCGAGCAACTCCAATTCGTTACGGCAGTTCTCAAGCGCCGATTTGGCGATGTATGACACGTAACGCTCTTGGAGATCGAGGCTCATGTCGTGGTCGAAGAACGCCATCTCCGGCTCGATCATCCAAAACTCGATCAAGTGGCGACGTGTCTTTGATTTTTCGGCCCGGAACGTCGGGCCGAACGAGAACACTTTACCGAGTGCCATCGCTGCGGCTTCCATATAGAGTTGGCCGGTTTGCGACAAGTAGGCCGGCTGTCCGAAGTAGTCCGTCTCGAACAATTCCGTCGTGCCTTCCGGTGCGCTCGACGTGATGATCGGTGGGTCGATCTTCACGAAGCCTTCTTGGTTGTAGAACTCGTACGTGGCCCGAATCAATTCGTTACGGACTTTCATGATCGCGTGCTGACGACGCGAGCGGAGCCATAGGTGACGGTTGTCCATCAAGAACTCCGTCCCATGCTCTTTCGGTGTGATCGGATAGTCGACGGACTCCGCAATCACTTCCATGTCCGTCACCTCGAGTTCGAAGCCGAGCGGCGTGCGTCCGCCGTCCGATTTGACGGTGCCGGTCACCCAGACCGATGTCTCTTGCGTCACGCCTTTAGCAAGGGCAAACAAGTCCTCGGCCACATCGGCTTTGACGACGACCGCTTGGGCGAAGCCGCTCCCGTCACGAAGTTGAAGGAAAGCGATTTTCCCGCTCGAACGTTTGTTGGCGATCCAAGCTCCGACCCGGACCGTCTGGCCTTCATAGTCTTTAAATTGGCTGATTGAAATAGTTGTCATGTTCATATCCATCCTTTCGCTTATCGAGCGTTACGTGTAATGAAGTCTTCCACTCGATCGAGCGCTTCTAGTACGCGTTTTAATTCTGTTGCATATGACAAACGGACATAGTCGTCCTGACCGAAACCTGAACCTGGGACGAGCGCGACGAACGCCTCACCAAGGACGGCCTCGCACCACGCGTCGACCGAATCGTAACCGCTCATCGTCGCCGCTTCTTTGGCGTTAGCATATAAGTAAAATGCGCCTTGCGGCTTCAAGCATGTGATCCCTGGGATCGCGATGAGGCGTTCATAGACGATTTCGAGTCGTTCGGCGAACGAGACGCGCATCATCTCGACGTCATCTTGCGGTCCGTTGTAGGCTTCGACCGCCGCCGCTTGCGCGATCGATGTCGGGTTCGATGTCGAGTGCGACGCGAGGTTCGTCATCGCCTCGATGATCGTCTTGTCACCGACCGCATAGCCGATGCGCCATCCCGTCATCGCATGTGACTTCGAGACGCCATTGATGATGATCGTCCGCTCCCGCATGTCAGGCAACGTCGCAATCGAGACGAACTTCGCATCGCCGTAGACGAGCTTCTCATAAATCTCGTCGCTGACGACGAGCAAATCATGCCGTTTGACGACGTCCGCAAGCGCCGTTAGTTCAGACTCCGTATAAATCATACCGGTCGGGTTCGATGGGCTGTTCAAGATGACCGCCTTCGTCCGATCCGTGATGGCCGCCTCGAGCAGCTCGGGTGTCAATTTGAACATCGTCTCCTCGTTCGTGTCGACGTAGACCGGGACCCCATCAGCCAGCTTCACTTGTTCCGGATAACTGACCCAGTACGGTACCGGGATGATGACCTCGTCCCCTTCATCTAAGATTGCTTGGAAGAGCGCATAGAGAGCGTGTTTCGCACCCGAAGCGACCATGACCTCTGGACGTGTGAACGTCAGGTTGCTGTCGCGTTTCGTCTTCTCGATGATCGCGTCTTTGAGTGCGACCGTCCCGCCAGATGGGGTATACTTCGTGTCGCCGTCGCGCGCGGCCTGACAGGCAACCTCGATGATTCGTTCAGGCGTATTGAAGTCCGGTTCGCCGGCCCCTAGCCCGATCACGTCTTGCCCCGACGCTTTTAACGCTTTCGCTTTCGCCGTGATGGCGAGTGTCGTTGAAGGTGTCAATTGCTTTACACGTTGTGCCAATAGATGTTCCATTGAGATCCCCCTCTAGTTTCGTCAAGGCGAGTCCGTCAATTGGACCCGTCGAATGAATTCGCCCGCTTGGAGCGTATAGTACGAGTACGTATAAGACGTGCCCGCTTTTGTCACGACCTCGATCAATGCCCGTTCGTCGAAGCCATATTTACAGCTGACGAGCGTACCGCCGGTTTCCGCGACCGATTCGGCACAGATTTGATCCGAGTCGACCGTCGCGATGTCACGTGTCTCAATCGGCAACTTGTCATCGACCGGCACGAACTGGACCCGATCCGCCTCCTCGAAGACGACGTATGGTTCCGTCCCGTTAAACAGTTCGGCCCGTTCGATGTTGACGGACGGTTGCTCGGTCTCGAGTCGCTCACGCGCATCCTCGATCATCTTGTCTTTCGTCCGCTCGGTATGACCGACCGTGAACCAATAAATGCCGCTAAACACGATGACGACACCGATGAGTGCCGTCATGAACGCAATCACTACTTTTGTCTTCCGTGTCATTCCGTCCGATAGATGGTGAACACCATCTCTTCTTTCTTCGGATCATTCACTTTTTTCTCTAAAGCAAGACCGAACATTAAATCTTGGCTCTTCAACGTACGATTCAATAAGTCGACGATTTTGTATACATCTGCTGTCGGCTCGATTCGAACCGTCGCCAACGTCTCAATATTCGAATTCATGATTACTCCTCCTTCAAAAAACACTATACCCATTATTATAAAGCGATAATTTCATGATGCCTAGCGTTATCTCTGATTTCCTAGCCCTGTCTTCTCTTTCTCGTCTAAAAACAGCTCAAGTTCGGCGAGTGCGGTTTCGAGCGGTCCGTCGATTCGATCGACAGCAGGCAAACTGTTAATGAACTGCTTGCCGTAACGGGTCGTCTCGACACGGCGGTCAAAGACGAAGATGGCGCCGTAATCCTCTTTCGAGCGGATCAGACGACCGACCCCTTGCTTGAAACGAATGACCGCTTGCGGAAGTGACAGCTCAAAGAACGACGATTTACCGGTCGCCTCGATCTTTTCGGACCGGGCCTGCATGACCGGCTGGTCGGGCGGCGCAAACGGGAGCCGGACGATGATCAAGCAGGTGAGCGCCTCGCCAGGTATGTCGACCCCTTCCCAAAAGCTGGCCGTCCCGAACAAAATCGACTGGTCGATGCGCTTGAACTGTTTCGTCAAGCGGCTACGCGAGCCGCCGCTGACGCCTTGGGCGAGTAGTGTATACGCCTCATCCAACTGATCTTTGACGGCCTCGTGCGTCAAACGCAACAATTCGTTCGACGTGAACAAGACGAGCATGCGCCCTTTCGTCACATTGGCGATTTGGGCGATCGAGTCCGCGATTTGCTCGACGAACCGCGGTAGCGGGACTTCGTTGATGAGCGGGATATCGGACGGGACGAACAGTTTTGCTTGTTTCTTGAAATCAAACGGTGATGCGAGGACGACGCGGCGAACGTTCTCCCCGTCGAGTCCGAGACGCCGCTCGATGAAGCCGAATCGTCCTGAAACGGTCATCGTCGCCGACGTCAAGATGGTCGGCCGTTTGGCGAACAGTCGCTCATGCAGGAGCGGTCCGATCTCGACCGGCTGGGTGTACACCGAGGTCAACTTGCGGTTGGCCAAGTTGAGTTCGACCCAACTGACGGCATCGTCGTCCCGCGTCAGCATCGTCTCGTAGAGGACGCTCTCGATATCGCGCACGTCCCCGATGAACGCCTTCAAATCACCGAGAACGGACCGTTGTTTGAACGTCATATGCTCTTTATGCTCATCGAGGAGACGGTGCAGTTGCCGCAGCGTCGTCCGCAACGTGCGCAGACGGTCTTCGAGCCGCTTCGCCACTTCCCGAATCGGCCGGAATGGCTCCCCTTCCCGCTCGAAGCGGACGGTCTGCCGCTGCTCACGCTTTTTACCGAGTGACTGGAGCGCCGTGAGCAAATCGTTCAGTTCATCGTCGACGCGGGCGAGCGCTTGATCGGTCGCCTTGCTGAACGCCTCCGCTTCTTCCGCGACGGCCGTCAAATCGGCGAGCCCGAGCACGCGCGAATGGAACTTGCCGTCGGCACCGTAACCGAACCATTTGAACAGGCGGTCGAACTGGAGCGCGTCGAACGTCACACCGAAGTGATGCGACGCGACTTCCTCGACTTGATGCGCCTCGTCCAAGACGAGCGGCGTATCGGTCGGGAGAATCCCGGCCTGATGTTGCAAATCAGAGAACAATAAGGCGTGGTTCGTCACGATGATGTCGGCCTCTTTCGAGCGCAAGACGGCCCGGGTGAAGAAGTCGCGACTGTACCACGGGTCGAAGCGACCGAAGTCAGAGGCCGCATCGGCTTGGATCAGCCGTTTGAACGAGGCTGGCCCTTGTGACGCAGCGCCGGGCAATGACAACTCTTCCAAGTCCCCCGTCTCCGTCTCGGTCAACCAGACAAGGACCATCGCCTTGCACATCGCCGGGAGCAAGCCCTCGTTCGCCTCCTCGAGAATCATCTCGAACTTGCGGAGGTCAATGTAGTTGCGTCTTCCTTTTAAGAGCGTGAACTCGATTTCAGGGAAAATCGCTTTTAAGATTGGTAAGTCTCGATTCAACAGCTGTTCTTGCAACTGAATCGTATGTGTGCTGACGACGACCGGACGCTTCGTCTCGAGAGCGTGATGGGCGCTCGGGATTAAATACGCCAACGTCTTTCCGGTCCCTGTTCCCGCCTCAATCAACAGCGTCGCCTCGTCATCGAGCGCCTTGTAGACGTGACGCATCATCTCGAACTGGCTTTGACGAGGTTCAAATTGACCGAACAGTGCCGGGAGCGTCTCTTCGATCGTCCGGTGGAGGAACGGTTCGAACGGTTCTCGTTCGACAGCAGGTTCGAACGTGTCGACGAGACGTCTCAGTGCGATTTTCCGATGAATATCGAACGTCGTCTCATCGTCGGTTCGGATCCCGACCTCGAGAATCAACTCGTCGAGGAGCGGTTCGACATTGCTCGTCCACGACTCGGATAGCCGTCGCAATTGTTTTAACGTCACGAGCGGTAAGGCGCGCAACCGCTCGACCAAACGAACGAACAGTTCAGCCGTCGCCTCGGCATCACTGAGCGCTCGATGCGCGTCGGTGTGCACGAGGTCAAACGTCTCGGCGAGCGACTCGAGCGCATGGCTCTCGAGCGTCGGATATAGGATCCGTGCCAGTTCGACCGTGTCGATGGCTCGGCCCTGGAACGGGATATATCCGGCCACCTCTAAGCTTTCATTCAAAAAATTCAAATCGAAAGACACGTTGTGGGCGACAAAAATCCGCCCGTCGAGCATCTTCCATATATCTGGGATCACGTCTTCAAACGTCGGGGCTTCCGCCACGTCTTGATTGGTGATCGTCGTCAACTGCGTGATAAAAGGCGGGATCGGGCGACTCGGGCGAATCAAGGTACTGTAGCGCTCAATCACTTCACTCCCTTGAACGACCACCGCCGCAAATTCAATCAGTTCGTCGCCGGACTTGACGGAATGACCAGTCGTCTCCAAATCCACTATCACATAGGTGTCCATAACATCCATCCCATCTTCGGCACGATCGTGCTTTCTGTCTGTCTCATCTTACCATAGAACGATACACGAAAAAACGGGGATGCCTCTATCAGCCATCCCCGTTCGCGTCATAGAATCGTATGGGCGATCTCTTCGTACAGAAGTTGATCGATTTCGTTCCGCTCGTTCAACACGGCGACTTTCGGACGATGCTGTTTCGCTTCTTCCGCTGTCATCTGACCGTACGCCATGATGATGACGACATCGCCGACTTGGAAGTGACGGGCCGCAGCCCCGTTCAAACAGACGACGCCCGAGCCCCGTTCGCCCTTGATGACGTACGTCTCGATGCGAGCCCCGTTATGGTTGTTCGTGATGTGCACATGTTCGTTCTCCATGATGCCGACCGCGTCCATCAAATCTTCATCGATCGTGATCGAGCCGACGTAATGCAAGTTCGCCTCGGTGACGGTCGCCTTGTGTAGCTTTGCATGCATAAATGTTCGAATCATCGGATTCATCCTCTCTTCCAAATCACATTATCAATCAAGCGGGCCCGTTCGAACTGCACCGCTACGGCAATCAAAAGTTCGGTTGACGCGAGGGTCGCCTCTGTCAACGTCGGATAGTCTTTAATCTCGACATAGTCGATCGTGCTGTTCGGGATGTTCGCCAAGCGGTCCTCGAGCCGTGCCATCACGTCTCGAATCGCCTCGCCTTGCGCGAGCGCACCCCTTGCTTCCATCAAGGCCCGGTTGATGTCACTCGCATCCGATGTCTCTGTCTCCGACAGATAGACGTTACGGGACGATTTGGCGAGACCCGATTCTTCGCGAATGATGGGACAGCGCCGAATCTCGACCGGGACGAAATAGTCCTCGACGTAGCCTTCGATCAAAGCGACTTGTTGCGCATCTTTCAAACCGAAATAAGCGCGCGTCGGACGGACCAAGTTGAACAGTTTCGAGACGACGGTCAAAACGCCATCGAAATGACCGGGCCGGCTCGCCCCGCATAAGACGTCAGCGCCGGTGCGCACCGTCACACGTGCCATGTCGAGCGGATACATCGTCTCCGTGTTCGGATAAAACAAGACGTCGACGCCGGCCTCGCGGGCGAGCGCCTCGTCCCGCTCGAAGTCACGCGGATAGCGGTCGAGGTCTTCGTTCGGTCCGAACTGCGTCGGATTGACGAAGATGCTCATGACGACGAGGTCGTTCTCTGACTTGGCCGCCGCGACGAGACTGAGATGCCCTTCGTGCAAATAACCCATCGTCGGGACGAAACCGATCGTCCCGACGTCTGTCAACAGTTCCCGTAAGTCGTTTGGGGTCGTGACGATGTTCATGCCTTGCCCCCGTAGAGCGTATCGAGTAGCGACTCATCCATCGTGAACGTGTGTCGTTCGAGCGGGAATGAGCCGTCTTTCGTCGCTTCGACGTAATTACGAATTGCCGTCGTCGCCACCTCGTTCACGTCGGCGTACGCCTCGACGAACTTCGGCAGACGGTCGACGCCATACTTCAAAATATCGTGATAGACGAGCACTTGGCCGTCCACGTCGGCACCGGCACCGATGCCGATGACCGGGATCGTAAGTGCCTCGGCAATCTTTTTGGCCAATTGATGCGGTACACACTCGAGGACGAGCATCTTCGCACCGACCCGTTCTGCCTCGAGGCTGTCCGCGATCAACTGTTCGGCATCCTCGAGCGATTTGCCTTGTACTTTATACCCTTCGAGCACACCGACCGATTGCGGTGTAAGACCGAGATGGGCCACACACGGCATACCGACTTTCGTCAAACGCTCGATCGTCTCGAGCACCTCGCCGGCCCCTTCGAGCTTGATCGCGTCGGCTTGTCCGTCTTGGAACAACGACGCGGCCGCTTGAAGCGTGCGGTCGAAATCACCATGGTATGTCGCGAACGGCATGTCGACGACGACGAACGTGTCCCGTGCCCCACGGCGCACGGCCTTGGCATGGTGGACCATGTCGGAAGTCGTCACCGGGATCGTCGAGTCGTAACCGAGCACGACCATCCCCAGCGAATCGCCGACCAAAATGATGTCGACGCCTGCCGACTCGGCCAGCTTCGCCGACGGATAGTCGTAGGCTGTCAACATGACCAATTTTTCTTCCTGCTTCATCTTCTTCAATAACGAAGTCATCGTGTGCATATAATTCTCCTCCTAAATGTGGAGACAGGTTACAAAAAACGCCCTCCTACACGAATGGTAAGAAGGCGCACGAAAGCGATCTCAAGTAGTTGAGTGTCCTTCTGTCCCTGTCAAAATGATCAAGGCAGACAAAATATAAAGTGACGGTCTGCAGTTCCGGTACACTTCGCTAGCGATAGCGTCCGGCACATTCATTATAGACCACGAACTCGTTTCCATCAATCATTCCAAACCGCGATCTCGGCCGAATAGATTGGCTCGACCATTCCTTCCCGTTCTAACAGGAGCGCCCCTTCCTCCGAGATTCCGCGCATCGTCCCAAGTCGTGGCTTACCTGACGCGGTCAACGTGACCGGTTCGTCCAAATAGGCGGCGTGTTCGAGCCAATGGTCGCGCACAGGGCCAAACCCGGACTCGAGGAACAAGTCATATTCCGCTTCAAGCTCTACGAGCAAGGTGGCGAGCAACTCACTTCTGCGATACGTCTGTCTCGTTTCAAGTTTGATCGAAGTCGCGCGATGGGCGAGCTCGTCCGGGATGGCATCACTGTTGACGTTCATCCCGAACCCGAGGATGACGGCTTGAATCCGGTCTCCTTCCGTTTGCATCTCGGTCAAAATCCCACCGATTTTCTTCCCGTTGAGCAACAAGTCGTTCGGCCATTTGATCGTGGCCGGGATACCTTGTGCGTGCAGGGCGCGGGCGAAAGCGCTCGCCGCCATGAGCGTCAATTTCGAGGCGTCGCGAATCGGCAACGCCGGACGCAAGATTACGCTCGCCGCGATATTGACGTGGCTCGGGTTATACCAGTTCCGGCCGAGTTGTCCTCGTCCGGCCGTCTGTTCCTCGCTGATGACGAGCGTCCCTTCTGGCGCGTCTTTTTGCGCCAATTCATGGGCGATGCGCTGGGTCGTGTCGATTTGCTCGTACGCATGGACGACTTGTCCGAACCGTCCTTTCCGGAACGACACGAACGCCGGTTCATCGAGCCGGTCGGTCTGACCAGATAATTGATACCCTTTGCGGGGGATCGTCTCAATCGCATACCCGTCTTGTTTTAACGTCTCGATATGTTTCCAAATAGCGGTACGTGAAATACTTAATTGGCGGGCCAACTCTTGCCCGCTCCACACTGTCCCGTCCTGCAATAGATTTAAGACTTTTCCGCGTGTCGAAGCCATCGTTCGGCCTCCTTTCGTAACGATTCCGGTTCGTTGGCGAGCTTTCTCTCGAGCACGAGCCGCTCGACATGGGCGAGCAACTGTTTGATCAGTGGCCCGCGGGCCCCGATGTGAAGCGCATCACGACCATTGAAGCAAAGTTCCTGGCGCGATTGGATCGGCAACTGCCGTTTCAACTGTTCGGCCGTCTCGCTTCGACCGGACATATCCAAGTATGCCGCTAGCGTCTCCGTCTTCGTCTCATAGATCGTGAACGTGTCAAGCCCCTTGTCGAACAGGCGGGCGAGTACGGCCGCCTCCCGCTTCAGCGCGTTCGAACGTTTCCACGGCGTCAGCCAATCGGGCGCGTCAGCATAATAGACGAACAGCGCCCAGCCCCCGACCGGATTGATCGGGGTCCGTTTGTCGGCGATGACGCGGCGGATGAGCGGCTCCGTGACGTTCGGCAAGTACTGGTGGATCCCGAGGTCAAGTATCGCCGTGAGCGCCTTCCGGTATGCCGGGCCCATCAGCAGTTTCTCAAACTCGATGGCGACCCGCTCCATCGCGATGTCCTGCAGTTTATGGCCGAGCGCCTCTGAGGCGCGTTGCACGTCGTCGTCGAGCCGGAAGTCGAGCTGGGCCATGAAGCGGAACGCCCGCATGATGCGGAGCGCGTCCTCATTGAACCGTTCATACGGACTGCCGACGGTCCGGATGACACGAGCCTCGAGGTCCATCCGACCGCCGAACAAGTCGACGACGTTGCCGTCGTGGAACGCCATCGCGTTCATCGTGAAGTCGCGCCGTTTCATGTCTTCCTCAAGCGAGACGCCGAGCGAGACGTGATCGGGCCGTCTCGAATCCGAGTACGTCCCTTCCGAACGGAACGTCGTCACTTCGAACGGGTGATGGTCGAGGATGACCGTCACCGTGCCGTGGTCAATCCCGGTCGGTACCGATTTCGGGAACAAGCGCATGACTTCGTCCGGGAAGAGCGACGTCGCGATATCGATATCGTCCGGCAGCGTACCGAGCATATAGTCACGGACGGCCCCGCCGACGATGTACGCCTCCCCGCCGTGGGTGTTGATCGTCTCGATGATTCGTTTGGCGTATTCCCATTCCGTCATCGGCCCACCACCTGTTCATACAGCGCTTCATACGCCGTGACGATGTCGGCCGAGGCGAACTGCTTGGCCCGTTCGAGCCCGTTCGCACGGAAACGTGCATGCAGTTCCCCGTCGAGCAAGATCGATTCGAGTGCTCTCGTCGCCGTGAGCGCGTCGCCACGTTTGACGACGAAGCCTTCCACTCCGTCCGTGATGACTTCCGGTAATCCGCCCGCATCGCTGACGACCGACGGGACACCCGTCGCCATCGCCTCGAGGGCGACGAGACCGAACGCCTCTTTGTCTGACAACAGCACATGGACGTCGCTGATCGACAGAAGTGCCGCCACTTGCTCTTGCTTTCCGGCGAAGATGACTTGCTCTTCAAGTCCCATCTCGCTCACGAGGCGGCGCATCGCTCCCATGAGCGGACCGTCGCCGACGAGGAGCAGCTTCTTGTGCGGCACGTCCATCTGCTGGAACGACTCGAGCACGAGGTCGATTCGCTTCACTTGGCGGAAGTTCGAGATATGGATGACGACCCGGTCGTGATCGGACAAGCCGTATCGTTCGCGGAGCGATGTGTCGGCCTGCGGCTGATAGACGGCCTCGTCGATAAAGTTATGGATGACGTCGATCGACAAATCGGACCCGATTCGCTCGAGCGTCTCTTGTTTCAAGCTGTCCGAGACGGCCGTGATCGCGTTCGATTGGCGCAAACCATAAAGGATGGCCGGCTTCAGTTCCTCATCTTCCCCGAGCACGGTAATATCGGTCCCGTGCAGCGTCGATACGATCGGCGTCTTCGTACCGGCCATCTCGCGCCCGAGGGCGGCACAGACGGCGTGTGGCACCGCGTAGTGGGCATGGATGACGTCAAGGCCGAACGCCTGGATGACGCTCGCGATCTTCGAGGCGAGCGTGATGTCGTACGGCGGATAGCGGAACACAGAATACTGATTGATCTCGACTTGGTGGAACGTGATATTCGGATGGTAGGCGTTCAACCGGAACGGGATGCTCGACGTGATGAAATGGACGTCATGCCCCCGGTCGGCGAGCTTCATACCGAGCTCGGTGGCGAGGATGCCCGAACCTCCGACCGACGGATAGCAAAGGACCCCGATGCGTAATCTCATGCGAGCTCACCTGCCTCGTTGACGACATACGGGCGAATCGTCATCAACCCTTCGGCGTACTCCGTGCCAATCAAGCTACCGAAATGACGTTCCCGTGCCAACACACGGTCGACGTATGCGTCCGTCAGCGGTGTCGCCACACCGTCGACGGGCGTGAACTGACTGGCATAAGCCCGTAAGGCGTTTAGTTTATGTTCGATCGTCGCCGTGATGTCGATACAGACGTCCGGCGTCGTGTGGGCGTTGATCATGTATTGGTAGACGCTCGACGGTCGGTACGCCGGGACGTCGGGCATATATTTACGAATCCCGGCGTTAAACAGCGCCTCCTCGACGAGTCGGGCACATGCACCGTGGTCGGGATGGCGATCGACGCCGTATGGATATAGGATGTGTGTCGGCCGCTCGGTCCGAATCAAACGGACGAGTGCCTCGATTTGCGTTGCGTCCCCGATCAACCCCCGGTCCGGGAACTCGAGATTCATGCGGCGGATGCCGAGCACCCGGTCGGCCGTCTCGGCTTCCTGCGCCCGAGTGGCGACGTCGCCGTTCGAGGACAGTTCGGCTCTCGTCAAGTCGACATAAAGCACGTCGGTGCCGTCCGCCGTCCATTGGGCGGTCATGCCGGCGATGCCGATTTCAATATCGTCCGGATGGGCCCCAATTGCTACTATTTTCATAAAATCACCTCTTCTGTGAAAAGTATATCGGACTCCGTCACGATTGTCATATGTTCAGGGTAGGCAATCGAGAGGTTTTTCGAGTACGCTACTAGATGGGAGGTGAACCAGATGACGGTACAATTACCGATTCGGTTTCGCAATATTTTCTTTATTTTGATTGGTTCCTTTATTTTCGCGTTCGGTGTCTATCACTTCAACGTCCAAAACAATTTGGCGGAAGGCGGTTTCACCGGGATCACCTTGATTCTGCGGGGCTTGTTCGACTGGTCGCCATCGATCACGAACTTGGCGCTCAATATCCCGCTCTTCTTCGTCAGCTATAAGCTGCTCGGGCGGACGACGTTCATCTACACGCTCATCGGGACGTTCAGTTTCTCGCTCTGGTACGCCCTCATCGCCAAGTATTCGAACCTCGTCATCGACTTGACAGACGACATGGTGCTCGCGAGTTTGTTCGCGGGCCTCTTCATCGGGGTCGGTCTTGGCATCATCTTCAATAACGGCGGTACGACCGGAGGCGTCGACATCATCGCCCGGCTCGTCCAACGCTACGTCGGCTGGTCGATTGGCAAGACGTTCCTCGTGTTCGACTTTTTCGTCATCGTCCTCAGTTTGACGTATCTCGATATTCGCGAGGCGATGTACACGCTTCTCGCCGTCTATATCGGTGCCCGCGTCATCGACTCGATGCAGGAAGGGACATATGCCGGCAAGGCCGCCATGATCATCAGCGATCATCGGACGGCCATCGCCGACGGCATCCACGCCACGATGAACCGTGGAACGACTCGCCTTCTCGCCAAGGGCGGCTATTCGAATAAAGAACTCGAAGTGCTGTACGTCGTCGTCGGGCGCAACGAGGTCAACCGGTTGAAGACGATCGTCAAACAGATCGACCCGCACGCCTTCGTCACGTTCCACCACGTCTATGAGGTCGGCGGTGAAGGCTTCACGTTCGATGAGAACCGGATTCCTTTGAAATAAGTCACGACGCACAACGCCCCGTTCGACTGAACGGGGCGTTGTTTCATTATCGTTCGATGCGGACGATCTCAAACGTGAGCGTGCCGCCCGGTGAAGCGATGGAGACGGTTTGACCGACGGCACCTCCCATCAACCCGCTGCCGAGCGGCGACGTCGCGGAGATCGTCCCGTTTGCAAAATCGGCCTCGAGCTCACCGACGATTTGATACGTCTCGGTCTCACCATCCGGTAGTTCTCGCAGTGTGACCGTGTCACCGAACCCGACATCTCCGGCAAGAGCCTCCTGCTCCACGATGACGGCATCGGCGAGCGTGCGTTCAAGTTCGATGATTTTCGTCTCGATGCGCTCTTGTTCGCGGACCGCTTCAAAATACGTCACATCTTCTCGAAAGTCACAAAATTTACGGGCTGCCTTGACGCGTTCGAGCGCCTCGCGCCGACCCTCGATGCGAAGCGTCTCGAGTTGTTCGATCAAACGCAGGCGACCCGCCTTCGTCAATTGTGGTTTTGGCATGAGAAGCTCCTTTCAAAACAAGATACAAAAAAGTCCCGTCACGTTGACGGGACCGTTGATTCTACTCATCACGTGGCATGAAGACGATGAGCGCCAAGCGAATCAGTTCGGCGACGGCGACGAGCGTTGCCGCCACGTACGTCCATGCTGCCGCGTTGAGCACTTTACGAGCGCCCGACTCTTCCGTTGCTGTGACGATCCCGTGGCTCGTTAGTTCAGCCATGGCCCGTTTCGAGGCATCGAATTCGACTGGTAACGTCACGAGTTGGAACACGACCGCCCCGAGCATCATGACGACACCGAGTTGGGCGAGGCCCATCGCGCCGAGCAGGAAACCACCTAGGAGAAGCGGGAACGACAAGTTCGATGTGATGTTCACGACCGGCACGAGCCGGTGGCGGACACGCATCATCTTGTAGTCGGTCGCATCTTGAATGACGTGGCCGATCTCGTGGGCCGCGATTGCAGCCGATGAAATCGTCGAGCCTTGATACACTTCGCGCGATAGACGGACGACTTTATTGACCGGGTCGTAATGGTCACTCATCAACCCATCGACCATCTCGATGCGGACGTTGTGGACACCGTTTTGTTTCATAATAAAGTCAGCGACTTGTGCACCCGTGACGCCGCTTTGAATCGGTTGTTGGAGAAATTTTTTGTACGTACTTTTCACTCGCATCTGGGCCCATAACGGGATGAGCATAATCAGTGCAAGATAGAAAATATAGCCACCTAATGACATGTTCTCTATCACCTCTGCGTGTATTTGATAATCTGATTTTACATTCTTATGAACTTATTATCAAGCGAAGTGCGCAGGATGATGTGGTATCCCATAAAAAAACATAATCCCGTCAACCAGAACGACCCGTAGCCGATCCAGGCGATATGTTCGGCGAGTGACGGATAGCGGGGCCATTGCCCGAGCACGTAATCGACGACGTCGTTATGGATGACCCAGACGAGCGTCAAGACGAACGAACGGACCGTCCACGTCATGAATGGCGCGTATAATAGCGCCTGGAACGCCATCGCCCCGTGTGACACCATCAGCATGACAGCCATGAGCACGGTGAACGTCTCCGCATCCGGACCGAGTTCCCGTAAGAACAAGATGTTCATGACGACGGCCCACACCCCATATTTGATGAGCGTGACGAAGGCGAGCGTCTCCATGAGGGGCGACTTTTTTCCGGCGATCCATAAGCCGAGCACGACCGTGAAGAAGAGCGAGGCCGTCGGGCTGTCCGGTACGAACGGCCAGTAGAGGAGCGGAGTGTCACGGAGCTGCGGCTCATACCAGACGTACCCGTAAATCGTGCCGAGCAGGTTGATGATGAACAAGAGCACTAAGACGATCCGATGCGTGAGGATTGGGCGTATCATATGTATCATTCGAGTATTCATCCTTTTTTATGTTAATTGTAACGTAAGCGACCCAAAGTAAAAAGAAGCGTGACCCGTTGGACGGGCCACGCTTCTTGAACCAATGGCTTATTGGTTGTTTTCGCCGCCTTCACCGTATGACGCGATGAATTCAGACATGGCTTGGAGGTCCTCATCCGAACCATCCCATTGCCCGGCTGGCATCGTTCCGATACCGTTGACCGCGATATCCGCAATCTCTTCGGCCGTGTAAGCTGTTCCGATAAGACCTGGAGCGGCTGCGCCGCCTTCAAGGTTCTGACCGTGACAGTTCACACAAGACTGGGCCGCATAAATCTCGTAACCTGGTGCGGCCGTATCGATTTCTGGGCCTTCGCCTGGTACTTGAAGAATCCCTTGCTCGTGAACTTGATCCCAATGCGTCGTTTGAACCGACTCCCACGTCAAGTAGAAGATCGACAAAATACCGAGAAGCATGAAACTGATGGCGACCGGACGTTTCGCCGGACGTCGTTCGAGCCCTTGGTCAAGCCATGGTGCGATCAAGAGTGCCGTGAAGGCGACCCCTGGCAAGATGACCGTTCCTAGCAAGATCCAATCCCCTGCTGCGAATTGGTACTTGAGCAATTGATACAAGAACAAGAAATACCAGTCCGGTAACGGAATGTAAGACGTGTTCGTTGGATCGGCGATGTTTTGGAGCGGTGGTGCCTCGACGATCGTCAAGGCGATGAATCCGATCAAGAAGACCGAACCGACCATCCACTCTTTCAACAAGAAGTTCGGCCAGAACGCCTCAGTGCGTCCTGGGTATTCAGAATAGTCTTTTGCAATATTTTGTTTCCGATTCGAGATTCCTACTCGAGAGTCGGTTACAAATTTCATCCCTTTACCGCGATGCATATCGTTTCTCCCCCTTTATATCTTCGAATCGGCTTATAGCGGTCCTGAAATCCCTTGTTTACGAATCATCAAGAAGTGGGCTCCGAGGAGTCCGAACAAGGCCGCCGGTAAGAAGAAGACGTGAATGGCGAAGAAGTTCGTGAGCGTCCGTGCGCCGACGATCTCACCACCGGCGAGAAGCGTCTTGGCGATGCCACCAATGACCGGGACACTCTCGGCAATTTGAAGCGTAACTTTCGTCGCGAACAACGCTTTCATATCCCACGGCAACAAGTACCCTGTAAGACCGAGCGCCAAGACGACGAAGAACAAGAGAACACCGACGACCCAGTTGAGTTCGCGCGGTTTCTTATACGATCCGGTAAAGAATACGCGGAGCGTATGTAAGAACAACATGACGATGGCGACCGATGCGCCCCAGTGGTGCATCCCACGAACGATTTGTCCGTGTGCGATCTCGTTTTGAAGATAGTACACCGACGCGTGCGCGTTGATGATGTCTGGTACGTAATACATCGTCAAGAACATCCCTGACAGAATTTGAATCACGATCGTGAAGAACGTCAGACCGCCAAAACAATAAACAAATGCTGAAAAGTGATGGGCAGGGTTGACGTGTTCTGGAACTTCATGGTCAGCGATGTCGCGCCATAACGGCGTGATGTCGACGCGTTCATCGACCCAATCATAAATTTTTTGTAACATCGACTATTCCCCCTCTCACAACTGTGCGACTGGACTGCCCAAGTATAGGAAGCCGTCTTTTTCTTCTTTTTCGTAGCGTGCAAGTGGTGATGTCGGAGGCGTACCCGGAATGTTCGTTCCATCTTTCTCATAGCGACCGAAGTGACACGGACAGAAGAACTCTGTCGGTCGAGTCGGGTCTCCACCATATCCTACTTGGCAACCGAGGTGCGTACAAATTGGAGACAAGGCGATGACTTCGCCGCTCTCATCTTTAAATACCCACGCCGAAAGCGTTTCTTCAAATTCATACCAAGCATCTTGCGTTTGTTTCTTAAAGTCGACACGTTGCGGCTCAGTCGTGATGTCGTCGAGACTGATGACTTTTACTTTATCGCCCGCATCCGATTTTTTTAAGACCGGATCGATCGCAAAGTTGACCATCGGACTGATCAATGTTGCCGCCATAAAGCCACCTACACCAGTCAACGTATACGTTAAGAACTGACGGCGTGTGACTTTTGACCCATTTTGAGCCATTTCGTTCCCCCCTCATTCGTGTGCATAACCCCATAATTCTTTATGCATTCTTCACAAAAATTTCTCACTCAACAAAATAGTATATCAATAAAACCTCCACGTCAACCGCTTCATGTCGCCATCCAACGGCTCGAAAGCTCGGTAATGACTTGCGTCGCAAAATTTTGAACCATCGTGTGCGACTGCTCGCCGGACATGCCTTTCAAAGCAAGCGGCGGAACAAAAATAATCGGCAGTTCAGACCCTTTGAAACGCAAATCCGAGGAGATGAACAACACATGGGAAAACCCAGAGGCCGTCGCTTTCGTGTGTACCGCTTCTGCCGTCGCCCGGCCAGCGTCCACATCGACGTAACTGATCGTCGGGCTGAGCATCGTCCGTCCCGACAGTTGCCGTTCGGTTTCGAGTGCGACCGCCTGAATGACTTCGTTCCCTTCGGCTTTACGCACCATATCCTCATCAAACGCCAGTTCGACGAGTGGGACGACGAGCGTATCGACGTACTGGCGTTCTGTCAGCGACTTCATCGCGTCTATGCCATCGAACCTCATCTTCCTCCTCCTCTCCTCCAGACATACATCATCATGTCCATTGTAGCGTACCTACAAACGTTCCCTCTGCGAAACTTATGAACGAAATGTGAAATTATTGTGTATTCCTACGTCATTAATATACCAAAAAACAAGCGCTGACCATAACGGAAGCGCTTGTTTTTATTAAAATAATTTTGAGGCCCGCACTTGATGCAACTGGCTTGTCAAATTGCGGAACAGTTTCTCGTCACGCCGGTCGAGCGCCTTGTCGATTTCGACGAGCAGACGTTCTTCCTCGAACTGGGCGACCGAGGCCCGGATGACCGTCTGAGCGGACGTCGTCACTTCATCCTTGAGTTCGGCGACGGGCTCGAACGGATTCAATTCAACGATGTCGATCCACATCTCGTCGATCATCATCCCTTGGAAGTTGAGCTCCACGTAGATGGCTCCGTCATGAAGCCGGATGTCATGATACGCTTTCTCAGGATTGACCGTGATGAGGTCACCCCGGCGGTAGCGAAACGGTTCCCCGTCAAAGCCGTACGCCGTCATGATCAGGCTACGCGGTGAGACCGAGGCGTTCGTGACAAAATGAACGTTCCCGAGTTTTTCTGGATGTCTGAGCCAGTAGTCGATAATCCACTTGGCCTCTCGTTTGCGAAGCGTATGATGAGCGAGGAATCGCTTTAAGAACATCTTTTTCCGCTCGACCATATGACCCCATCTCCTTTGTATCGATTAATCGTGGTCCGTCAACCGTTCGAGCCGCTCCTCAAGAGTTTGGCGGTCGTCGACGTCGACGGTGAGCGCAAGCGTTTGCTCGAGCACTCGTTGCGCTTCGGCACGCTGTCCTTCTTCTATCAATAGTGTAGCCCATTCGATGGCAAATGACACGTCCTCTTTATAAACTTGCTCGATCGACCCGTATAGCGTGACGGCTTGATCATACTCTTCGAGTTCATAGGCCGCCTTCGCTTTGTACCAGGTCATGAGCGGGGACGTCGAGTGTTCTTCGAGTGCATCGATCGTCTCGAGGACGGCCTCCATGTCACCGGATTCGAACAAGACTGACAAGAGCAGCTCGGTCGCCTGGAGTGATTCCGGGTTCAGCGCGAGCGCCTCACGAAGTTCCGTGACCGCTTCGTCCGTCCGGCCTTGTTTCAAGAACAGCTTCGCTTTCACGGTCCGCAACTCATCGTTATAATCGTCACGGTCGATGCCCTGATCGATCACGGCCAGTGCCTCATCAAAACGGCCGAGCGCGTCGAGCGCTTCCGTATAAGGCAGATAAAGCGATGTGAAATCTGGATCCATCGCCTGCAGCGACTCGAACTGTTTGACGGCGATTTCGTCGCGGCCGATACGATGGGCCGTCATCGCATGTCCGAACACCGTGTTCAAATTGCGGTCGCCCGCTTTCTCATACTCATCGAGCGCCTCTTCGAACGATCCAATCATCGTGAGCGCCTCGGCGTAGTCCGCCTGATAGTCGAGTTCTTCCGGCAAGCGCAAGTGCGGCAGACGAGCATAGAGCGGGACGGCCTGTTCGAACGAACCGATTGACGCGTACAACTCGGCTAGACCATAGATGAGCAGCGGTTCGTCTGGATTCGCTTCAAGCGCCTCCATCAATTTCTTGACCGCGACCTCGTCCAACCCTTGCGATTGATACAGATCAGCGAGCAAGACGAGGCTGCGCATATGCGCTTCCTTGTCCGCCGTATCAATCTTTTCAAGGACGGCAATCGCTTCTTCTTCCCGGTCGCTGTCCAAGTACGCCTCGGCGAGCGACAAGGCGACATGCGGGTTGCCCGCGTAATCAACGTAGAGCGCCGCGAGCACGTTCACGGCCCGGTCGGCGAGTCCGAGTTCGAGGTAGATGTCGGCAATGGCCAGACGGTCTTCGTCCGACCCTTCCTTCTCGAGCGACTCGAGGTGCATGAGGGCATGCTCGGTCTCGCCCTTCTCGAGCATCTCAATGATATGGTTTAATTCTATTTCGTCTAACATGGTTATAGTTCCTCCTACCGGCTACTCGTATTGACGTTATTCTATCTCACGACCGAGGCGTTGTAAATCGTCACGGAATCGTGGGTAACTCACATCCGCCGCCTCGACGTGTTCAATCGTCACACGTTCCGTCGTCAATAAGTCCGCGATTTGGAGCATCATCGCTAAGCGGTGATCCCCGTGCGAAGAGACGTGACCCCCGTGCAGACGGCTCGGGAAGATGTCAAACCCGTCGTCCGTCTCGCGAAGATCGACACCGAGCGCTGAAAGTTCATGCACAACGGTCTGAATTCGGTCCGTTTCTTTGACACGGAGTTCGCCCGCGTCTCGGACCGATGACGGGCTCGTCGCTTGCGACGCGACGAGGGCGAACAACGGCAACTCATCGATTTGATGCGGGATGGCGTCCCCGTCGAGGCGGATGCCGTGGAGCGTACTCGTCGACACCGTCACGTCGCCGACCGCTTCTTCCCCGAGCGCGCGGACGTTCGTCACTTCAGTCTTCGCCCCCATCCGCTCGAGCGTGCGTAAAAACCCGATCCGTGTCTCGTTCAAACAGACGTCCGTCGTCGTGACTCGACTGCCCGGGACGAGCGCCGCCCCAGCCCACCAAAAGGCGGCCGAGGACGGATCGGCCGGAACGGCCACCGTCGCGCCCACGAGCTCGGACGGGACGAGTCGAATCGTTCGGACACCGTCCTCTGTCGTGATGTCCAATCGGCCATTGAAAAGAGGAAGCATCCGTTCCGTATGGTCCCGCGATAAGACAGGCTCGCGCACGATGGTCGGCCCGGTCGCACGAAGTCCGGCCAGCAGGACGGCTGACTTCACTTGCGCGCTCGCGACGGGCAACGTGTAATCGATGCCCGTTAGCGTCCCGCCGTGAATCGAGATTGGAGCGAAGTCCCCTTCGAGGTCAGCACCCATTTTCCGGAGCGGGTCCGTCACTCGACGCATCGGACGTTTTGAGAGCGAGGCGTCACCGGTGAGTGTGAATTCCCCACCATATCCGGCGAGAAGCCCGGCCATAAGACGCATCGTCGTGCCCGAGTTCCCGCAATCAAGTTCGGCCGATGTGAGTGTCCCTACCCCTGTGACGATGAGACGGTCCTCTTCTTCGACGACACCAGCACCCAAGCATCGGATCGCCTCGAGCGTCGATCGGCAATCCTCCCCGAGGAGCGGATCATAAATCGTCGTGTTTCCGGTCGCGACGGCCCCGAACAAGAGAGCCCGGTGCGTAATTGACTTGTCACTCGGTACGCGTATGGATCCATTCAATCCCATGTCAAAACCACCTTTTCATTTGATGAAACGCTTCAGCGAGCCGCTCGGCCGTGACACGTTCCACGGTCACTTCTTCACCGAGCAGGACGAAGCGGATGTGTCCATCCCGATTCTTTTTATCGTGTCCCATGCCTGCGAGATACGAGTCGAACGGTTGCCAGTTGACCGCCGAGATGTTTTCTTGCTTCATGTACGTAGCGAGGGATTCAGCCCGCATCTCGTCGCCGGAGACGAGGAAGGCGTACACCATGCCGTACAGGATGGCTTCCCCGTGCGACAATCGATACGCCTCGGCCGATTCGAGCGCATGCCCGAACGTATGGCCAAAATTCAACCACGCCCGCACACCTTGTTCACGTTCATCGGCCTCGACGACCAATCGTTTCACTTCAACCCCACGCGCGAGCCATTCTTCCCAATCGAGCGGTCCTTGGGCCAAGGCCGTGAACAATTCGGTTTCGAACGAGTGGCCGAGGACGTAACGTGACAAATAGGCGTGCTTAATCAATTCGCCGAGTCCGCTCAAGACGTCCCGCGCGGACAACGTCTCAAGGCGTTCGACGTTGTAATGGACGCCTGCCGGTTGATAGAAGGCACCGATCGCGTTTTTCGCGAGCGGATGGTTGACCGCGACTTTTCCGCCGACGGCCGAATCGTGCGCGAGCACGGTCGTCGGCACTTGTATGTAACGCACACCGCGCATATAGACACTCGCCAAAAAACCGGCCAAGTCTCCGACCATGCCGCCGCCGAACGCCACGATGAGCGTATCTCGGTCACAACCGGCCGTCAATCCGTCCGTGACGAGCCGTTCGATCGTCTCGAGCGACTTCGAGCCGTCGCCAGGGCGAACGACCGACCAGACGATTGCTTCATGTTTGCGCGCGAGCCGATCCCGAAACGCACTTCCGTGCAGCCGGTCGACCGTCTCATCTGTGACGACCCAAACGGTTGAACACGTGAAGTATGGGACACGGTCGAGCCAGGCGTCACCTTGTTCGATCGTGACCTCGTACGGGGTCGAGGCGTTCACGTGGACCGTCACCACGTCCGGATCTCTTCCCGGTACGAAGCGACGCGTGACTGGAGCCGGTTGACCGTGTCATGGCCGAACGTTTCGCACAGTTCACGGGCAAGCTCGAAAGCGATGACCGCCTCGACAACGAGCGAAGCGGCCGGTACGGCACAGGCGTCGCTGCGCTCGATTTGCGCGAGAAACGGTTCTTTCGTCTCGATGTCGACGGATTGGAGCGGTTTATAGAGCGTCGGAATCGGCTTCATCACAGCCGTACAGACGATTGGCATGCCTGTCGTCATTCCGCCTTCGAAACCGCCGAGATGGTTGCTCAGCCGCGTATAGCCGTCCGGGCCATAGGCGATTGGGTCCATCACTTCAGAACCTGGTCGATACGCCATCTCAAAGCCGTCGCCGAACGCGACACCTTTGATGGCGTTGACGCTCATGACGGCGCGAGCGATGGCCGCATCGAGTTTCCGGTCGTATTGGACGTACGATCCGAGCCCTGGGATGACGCCATGCACTTCCGTGCAGACGACACCTCCGAGCGAATCGCCAGCCGCTTTCGCCTCGTCGATCCGATTCATCATCGCTTGACCTGCGGCCTCGTCGAGCGTCCGGACCGGTGACGCCTCGATCGTGGCGCGCATCGTTTCGAGCGACTCGTATGACGCCTCGGCTGTGACACCGCCGATCACTTTGACGTAGCTGACGAGTGACATGCCGACCGAAGCGAGCAACTGCTTACTGAGTGCCCCGACGGCGACGCGGGCCGCCGTCTCCCGAGCGCTCGAGCGTTCGAGCACGTCCCGAAGGTCGCGATGGTCATACTTCAGTCCGCCGACGAGATCGGCGTGTCCCGGTCGCGGTCTGACGACGCGGCGCTTGATTTCCATATCCGCGTCGACGGGTTCGGCCTGCATGACGTTCCGCCAGTGGGTATGGTCCTTGTTCTCGATCCAAAACGAAATAGGGGCCCCCGTCGTCACCCCGTGACGAATGCCGGCCCTCACCTCGATTCGGTCTGATTCGATTTGCATGCGACGGCCCCGTCCGTAACCCGATTGCCGTTTGGCGAGCTCTTCGTTGATCGCTTGCACGTCGACTTCAAGCCCGGCCGGTACACCCTCGATGATGATCGAGAGTCCCGGTCCGTGCGATTCTCCTGCCGTCAAATAACGCATCTGCGCCACCTCACTCTTCAAATTTTTCGTAAAAGAAACTTTGTTTCATCTTGTAGCCGTACCGTTTCGGTTGAAAGATTTGCTCCGTGCCCCCGACGAAGAGGACCCCGCCTGGCCGAAGCGAACGGTGGAACGATTTATAGACTTTCTCTTTCGCTTCCTCGGTGAAATAAATCAGGACGTTGCGGCAGACGATCAAATCGAAATTCCGTTCGTACACATCGGCCAACAGGTTATGTTTTTTAAACGTCACCAATTTTTTGATGTCTTCAGTGATGTAATAGTCGTCCCCGCGGCGGGTGAAGTAACGCTGCCGAAAATCAGGGGGCAAGTCGACGAGCGCCCGCTCATGGTATTTGCCTTGCTTCGCTTTTTCGATCACCACGTCATCTAGGTCCGTCGCCGTGATTGTGAACTGGGCGGGTGACAAATGTTTCGATAACAGCATCGCCAACGAATACGGCTCTTCTCCGGTCGAACAGGCCGCGCTCCACACACGCAATTTACCTTGGCTTTTCCGGATGAGCTCAGGTAAGATGTCCGTCTCAAGCTGTTGCCAGCGGACCGGATTGCGATAAAACTCGCTCACGTTGATCGTCATGCGGTCTAAAAATTCATCGTATAACCCGCGATCCGCTTCCATCGCTTTAAAATATTCAATGAACGTGGCATACCCTTTCTTCTCACGAAGCGCGATCATGCGACGCTTCATCTGAGCCTCTTTATATAAATTCAAGTCGATCCCCGACTTCAAATAAAACTTTTTTACGAAGATGGCATAATCATTTATCACCAGTTCCAACCTCAATTCTTTCTCTTCTCCTAGATCATGTCGTGCCAAAACGTGCGAAAGCGCTTCAATCCCAATACAAAAAGGGACAGGAGGCCCCCGTCCCTTTTATCGTCATTAAACGTGTGATGCTTCAGTGGCGAACCAGAGTGACAATTCACGCTCTGCGCTCTCCACGCTATCTGAACCATGGATGACGTTTTGTGACATCGTCGAGGCCAAGTCGCCACGAATCGTTCCAGGTTGTGCGTCAAGCGGGTTCGTCTTCCCGATCATCAATCGAGAGACGGCGACGATGTTCTCGCCTTCCCACTCCATCGCCACAACAGGACCAGACGTTAAAAATTCGACCAACTCTCCAAAGAACGGCTTTTCTTTATGTTCCGCGTAATGCGATTGTGCGACTTCCATTGATGGTGTCAACAACTCAAGACGATTCAACGTATAGCCTTTATGTTCGAAGCGCGAGATGATTTCCCCAATCAATCCGCGTTTCACTCCATCCGGTTTCACCATTAAAAATGTTTTTTCCATTCCCCTAATCCCCCTAAATCGATATGTGTACCATGTACGTTATTAGTTTACACGGTCACCATCATTATTGAAAGGGGTTACAAGGTATCACTTACCATTTTCGTTTCCCGATATACTCGGCGATTTCGATGAGCGAACGTTTGTCTGGCGCGTCCGGCAACCCGTCGAGCCGTCGAATCGCCCGGTTCACGTAACGGTCAATCGTCCGTTGACTCCGATCGAGCGTCCCGTTGCGCTGCACTTCACGAACGAGCGTATGCGTCAAAGCATAATCAGACGAGTGATTGATTTGCTGCAACCGGTCAAAAAAGTCCGGGTTTTCCGCCGAATAGAAGAGCGGAAGCGTCTTATGACCGTGTTTTAAATCTTCACCGACCGGTTTTCCGAGTTGAAAACTTTTCGCAGTGAAATCGAGCAAGTCGTCCGTCATTTGAAACGCCATCCCGATATCATAACCGAACAACCGCAGCTGTTTGACGACGTCAGGTGAGGCGCCCGAGACGACGGCGCCGGCCGCACAACTCGTCTCGATCAAGAGCGCCGTCTTGCGGGCGATGCGATCGAGATATCGTTTCGGGGATTGGCCCCAGTCATATTGATCTTGGATTTGATTGATTTCCCCGACACAAATCAGTTCCATCGTATCGGCCATGATTTGCATCACTTCGGGCGAGTCGATTTCAGAGACGAGTCGAATCGCTTCACCGAACAACGTATTGCCCGTGTACATCGCGACCCGCTCGTCGTAGCGTTCCATGACGGTCGGTTTGCCGCGCCGTAGTGAGGCGTCATCGATGACGTCGTCATGGACGAGCGAGGCCATATGAATCAACTCTAGACTCGCCGCCACTTTCGTCAACCGGATATCTTTCGTTTGTCCGAATCCGGCGCTGAGCAAGACGAATGCCGGACGAATCCGCTTCCCGCCGGCGTCTAAAAGTTGCTTCGAGGCCGCTTCGATGACCGGATGATCCGTTTGGACTCGCGTCGACAAAAACCGGTCGATGTGTTCAATCTCTCGGTTCATGTGGCGATAAAGTCGCTTCAAAGACATCGGTCACCACTTCTTTCCTAAGTGCATGGCACACGCACCGCCGGAGAATGTCTTCACTTCGACTTGTTCGAATCCTGCCGTCTCAAACATCCGTTTTAGCGTCAACCGGTCCGGGAATTGATCGGTCGATTCTTGGAGCCACTTATATTGATCGTACGAGCCGGCAAACACTTTGCCGAACAGCGGCATGACCGATCCGAAATAAAACCGGTACAGTTCGCTGAAGAGCGGTGCCGTCGGTTGGCTCGTTTCGAGACAGACGACCGTGCCGCCCGGTTTCAACACACGATGCATTTCACGGAGCACCGTCATGTAATCTGGGACGTTGCGCAGGCCAAATCCAATCGTCACATAATCGAACGAGTGATCACCGAACGGCAATGCCATCGCGTTACCATGGATGAGTTCGATCGTCGAATAGTCTGCTACTTTCTCTTGCCCGACCGCGAGCATGTTCTCAGAGAAGTCGAGACCTTTGACGACACCGGTGTTCCCGGCCGCCTCGGCGAGTTGAATCGTCCAGTCGGCCGTTCCGCAACAAACGTCAAGACATTTAGCACCTGGGAACACTTGCATGCGACGCATCGTCGCTTTACGCCACCATTTATGCAAACGGAAGCTGATGATCGAGTTCATCGTATCGTAGCTCGGTGAGATTGATTGAAACACGTCATATACTTTTTGCTCTTTTTCTTTCGGTTGCAATACGTAACATCCTTTCCGTTCTAAGCGACAGCGTGCGCCAGGAGCGTCGATAGCTGTTCTCGTTGTTCTTGGCGCAGTTCCGCCGCCTTTCGTTCGATGATCGCTTTTCCGTATGCGGTCAAATACGCTTGACCGATCACTTCAGAAAACGTTTTGATCAATCCGAAGTTCGCTTCCATCCATGTCGTGACAGGTACGTCCGCGTCTAACGCGAGCGTACATTTCGCCCCATTGACGAGCTGGACCGTCCGGCCGAAGCGATTGCTATAGTCGGCAGGAAACAGGGCCAGGATTTTATAAAATTGAGCCGAGGCATAATCGCCGGCGAGCACTTTCAGTTGCCGCTCGAGCGATCCGTTCGGGCTATCCTTTACTTGATCGTGCAGTTCAAGCGCTTGGTGCGCAAAGTACGTCGCAAGCACGAGCTGACGTTGTTGATTCGATTCGATTTCAATCATCTCGACCATCCAACGAAGTAAAGGCATGTCGACTGCGGGTACAATCTCGTGTCTCGTCAAATACGGATGGGTCATGCGTTCTTCGATTTGACGAGCAAGGTCGGTGACAACGGTTTCGTATGTCATCTGTTCCATGCTATCCCCCCTCGTCCTCTTCGTTGTCATTCTGACATAGTATAGCACATTTTTGTCACATTCACGCCATGTGAACTCGCTTTCCGACACAAAAAAAGCCGCCTTTCGGCGACTTATGTATTGCACATTATTTGACCGCATCTTTGAGCGCTTTACCTGCTTTGAAGGCAGGAACTTTGCTCGCCGGGATTTCGATATCTTCTTTCGTACGTGGGTTACGGCCTTTACGGGCAGCACGTTCACGAACTTCAAAAGTACCAAAACCGATCAATTGAATTTTATCACCGTTTTGGAGTGCTTCAGTGATTGATTCGAATGTAGCTTCTACAACTTGTGTAGCTTCTTTTTTCGAAACGTTTGCTTTCTCCGCAACTGCTTGGATCAATTCAGTTTTGTTCATCACGATTCACCTCCTCTCGCAGGGAGTTTACGGGATTAATCATATCGTACAAACGTTGATATGACAACATTTTTTAAGTGAAAAGCCCATATTCGACCCGTTCTGACGATCAGTTGTTTAAAAACTCGACCTCACCTTGTTCATTAATCGTGTACCCTTGCGAATAAGCAGGGGCGAACGGGGAGTCATTATAGAGCAAATACCGAATGTCTTCCCCGACTTTTGGCTCTACATCCGTGTTCTCAAGGGCGGCTTCGAGGTCGGTCCGGTAATCGACAAATAATTGTCCGCTGCCGTCGACATAGATTGGCAACTCGGTATCGGTGTATGGACTCGGGACCGTCGGCTCTTCTGAGACGAAGATGAGATCATAGTCGATCGTGAACTGGTTTTTGCCGACCGAGCCGTCAAACGGGAATTTGCCTTCCTTGGCCCGGAAAGCGTTGATGTTCGTCTGTAACGTCTGCAACCGTTCGGTCACGCGCAAATCAATGAGTTTGACGGTAGGTTCGGTCTCAGCGTCCACAAGGACGTATAAGAACAAGCCGCCCCCTTCGAAACTGTTCGCGGGGGGATCGGCCAAATAGCCGGGCACGAGGCGGGCGAACTCGATCGGATAGCGCTCCATGAGAGGCGTCTCGGCCGGTTTCGTTTTGATTGGCAACACCCCGGTCGTCTCTTTGAACGAGTCAACGGCCGTCTGGACCGAATTCAATTGATCTTCATACGGGACGTTATCGACCCGGTTCGAGTCCGGGAACATACATCCACTGAGCACGGTCGCCGCCAAAAGACTGGCGACCAACAAAATCCGTTTCACGTGTTATCCTCCTGTCGGTCCTGAAGCGACCACATAAATCATGATGATCGTTCCGAATAAAAATATGACGAATGCGATGACGCGGACGAGTGCCGCGAACCAGCCCGAAAGTTTCGTATGGCTAACTGCCACCATGAGCGCGGCGATGGCAAACGCTCCAATCCCCGCAAATGAAATCCACATCTTGATGAGTGACGGTGTCACGTCTATCCCCTCGACTTTCTCTTTTATTCTTTCTCCGTACATAAGTGTAGCAAAAAAAACAAAGGAACTGAACGAAAACGTCAGTCCCTTTGCTCTTCGCCACCTTCAAAATGGAATACTTCTTCCATTTCATGCTTCTGTGGGCGCCTCATTAACTTTTGTACTTCATCATGCGGGCTCTTGCCTTCGAACAACACGTTGTAAAGGGCTTCTGTGATCGGCATCTCGACACCGGCTTCCCGGGCGAGCGTATGCGCCGCCTCGCAGGCACGAACTCCTTCGACGACCATGCCCATATGACCGAGCACGTCCTCGAGTTTCTCACCGCGACCGATCGCGTTACCGGCACGCCAGTTACGGCTATGCTGAGACGTGGCCGTGACAATCAAATCACCGATCCCGGTCAAGCCCGAGAACGAGGCCGGGTTGGCACCGAGTTTGACCCCGAGCCGCGCAATTTCGACGATTCCGCGCGTCATGAGGGCCGCTTTGGCGTTATCACCGTAACCGAGGCCATCGGTCATCCCGGCTGCGAGCGCGATGATGTTTTTAAGCGCACCACCATACTCCGCTCCGATGACGTCCGAGTTCAAGTACACCCGGAACTGATCATTCGTGAGCAACTCTTGAATCTCGTCGGCCACGTCCAAGTCCTCGCAGGCGATGGTGATTGTCGTCAATTTGCGGACGGCCACTTCCTCGGCATGCGTCGGTCCCGTCAAGACACCGATGGCCCGGCGTTTCGCCGGGTCGACCTCTTCAGCGATAATCTCCGACAGACGCTTGTGCGTCTTCGGTTCAATCCCTTTGGCAGCATGGACGAGGACGGCCGGCTCCGTGAGAATTGTGTTCAACTCACGGGACACGGGACGAATTGCCGAGCTCGGGACGACAAGGAACACGATGGAGCGGCCAGCGACCGCTTCCGCCATGTTCGTCGTTGCCCGAATCGAGGTCGGTAACGGGGCATCTTTCAAATACGTCGAGTTCGTATGAGCAGTATTGATTTCATGCACATGTTCTTCCTCACGTCCGTAGAGTAGGACGTCGTGTCCATTGTCAGCGAGGACGAGCGATAACGCCGTTCCCCAGCTCCCTGCGCCGATGACAGCAACTTTTGCCATAGAAGGCACCCCCATTACTAGTTTTTCTGACGTGCCACGATATGAATCGGTGTACCAGTGAAGTCAAATGCGCGGCGAATCTGGTTGTCTAGATAACGTTTGTACGAGAAGTGAAGCAACTCTGGGTCGTTGACGAACAACACGAACGTTGGCGGCTCGATGGCCACTTGCGTCGCGTAGTTGATCTTGAGTCGCTGACCTTTGTCCGTCGGTGTCGGATTCATCGCGACAGCGTCGACGATGACATCGTTCAACACGCTCGTCGAGATACGACGGCGATGCGACTCGGCCACTTCCTTGATGACCGGAAGGAGCGTCTGAAGACGTTTCGACGTGAGGGCCGACAAGAAGACGATCGGCGCGTAGTCGAGGAACAAGAACTCCTTACGGATCTTCTCTTCCATCTTCTTCATCGTCTTATCGTCTTTATCGACGGCATCCCACTTGTTGACGACGAGCACGATGGCTTTCCCCGCTTCGTGGGCGAGTCCGGCGACACGTTTGTCTTGCTCGATGATGCCTTCTTCGCCGTCGATGACGACGAGGACGACGTTCGAACGTTCGATCGCCTTCTGGGCCCGCATGACGCTGTAGCGCTCGGTAGATTCATACACTTTCCCGCGCTTGCGCATCCCGGCCGTATCGATGATGACGTACTCTTGGCCATCTCGTGTGAACGGTGTATCAATCGCATCACGAGTCGTCCCCGCGATATCCGAGACGATGACACGTTCTTCACCGAGAATCGCATTCGTCAAGCTCGATTTCCCAACGTTCGGACGTCCGATGAGTGAGAATTGGATGACTTCTTCGTTGTACTCGTAGTCATCTTTATCTGGTGCCAAATCGAGTACTTTGTCGAGCAAATCACCGAGACCGAGACCGTGTGTCCCTGAGATCGGGAACGGGTCGCCGAATCCGAGTGAATAGAACTCATACATGAGCTCGCGCATCTCGAAGTTATCGACTTTGTTGACGGCGAGGACGATCGGTTTGTTCGAACGGAACAACAAGTTCGCCACTTCTTCGTCTGCTGCTGTGATGCCTTCGCGTCCGTTCACCATGAAGATGATGACGTCCGCCTCATCGATCGCAAGCTCGGCCTGATGCCGCATTTGCACGAGGAGCGGCTCATCGCCGACCTCGATTCCGCCTGTGTCGATTAAATGAAACTTACGGTTCAACCACTCACCCGTCCCATAAATGCGGTCGCGTGTTACCCCCGGCTTATCATCGACGATCGACACGCGATCTCCGATAATCCGGTTAAAAATCGTGGATTTCCCAATATTCGGGCGGCCTACGATGGCCACTGCTGGAATTCCCATATAAACACCTCTCTAACTTTCATTCAATAACTTATCGTTTCTAATTGCAACTGTACTATCATATCACAGGCGAATTTCTGTGACCATACAAAAAGAAGCGGGAGTCTGGCTCCCGCTTGAACGATCGTCTTATTTAGAATCGTCCGAGGTCTCGTCACCTGTCAATTCAGAGACAGAGAACCCTCCTTGGTCACTATACTCGTCAAGCAGCGATTGATCCGCATCTTCACGCGTCGAATCGCTCGACTCGAGCGCACGCATCGAGAGCGAGATTTTCTTCTCGTCGAGATGGACGTCGAGCACTTTCACTTTCACGTCTTGACCTTCTGACAACACTTCAGACGGCGTGGCGATGTGTCGGTTCGCAATCTGCGAGATATGAAGCAAACCTTCGACTTGCGGCGCGACCTCGACGAATGCGCCGAACGTGACGAGACGTTTGACTTTCCCGTCGATCACGTCGCCCGGTTGAATTTTACCTTCCACCGATTCCCACGGTCCTGGTAGCGTCTCTTTGATCGACAACTTCACTTTTTCGTTGTCGAGGTCGAGTCCGAGCACTTTCACTTTGACTTTGTCTCCTTCAGTCACAACATCGCTCGGTTTCTCTACTCGGCTATGGGCCATCTCTGAAATATGAACGAGGCCGTCGACGCCGCCGATATCGACGAACGCACCGAAATCAGTGAGACGTTGGACCGTCCCTTCGATGATTTGACCGACCTCTAGCGATTCAAGTGTCTCCGCTTTCTTCGCGCTCATTTCCGCTTCGGCAACAGCTTTATGCGACAAGATGACGCGATTTTTCTCGCGATCGATCTCGACGACTTTAACCGTAATCGGTTTGTTCAAGTAGGATGAGAAGTCTTCGACAAAGTGGTTCTCTACGAGCGAAGCCGGGATAAATCCACGGATGCCGATGTCAACGACAAGTCCACCTTTGACCTTGTCTTTCACCATGACCTCGAACACTTCACCGGATTCGAATTTCTCGACGATTTGATCCCAAGCTTGCTCGGCATCGACGTCTTTCTTCGACACGACCACTTCTTCGTCCGTGACCTTTTTCACTTTGACACGGATTTCGTCGTTAACGTGGAGTGATTCGTTTAAATCGTCTAAATGCATGCTTGATACTTCGCTGATTGGTAAAATTGCCTCGGTTTTATAACCGATATCGATCAACGCTTGCTTGTCCTCGATTTTGACGACAGTACCGGTCACAATTTGACCTCGATTAATTTCAAAATCAGGCATATCTTTCATTTCTTCGACCATTCCAACACTACCCCCTCACGATGAGTACAAAAAGGAGCGCCCTAAGGCGCTTACACCTAGTATAAACTTCTTATAATTCGAAAGATTTGTCAAGGTGTTATCAGGTTAGTTCCTCTCCTAGCAACAGATTAAACCTGAAATTAGCGAACGTTCCGTGAATGCTGCATGTACAAATCACCGATCGTCGCCATGATCAAATCGGCCGCCGTTTGAGCGCTCGCTTTCTCCGCTTTCAATCCGCTCAAGTCGACCGGTTTGCCGATCACGACTTTCAGCTTCGAACGGAACTTGTACTTGCCGATGATGGCCACCGGGAGCACCGAGGCGTCCGATCGGAGCGCGAAGAAGCCGATCCCGGCCTGGGCTTTGCCGAGTGTACCGTCTTTCGAACGCGTCCCTTCCGGAAAGATCGAGATGACCTCGTCTTCCTTCAACTTTTGCAAGACGACGCGGAGTGCTTGGCGATCGCCTTCTCCGCGTGACACCGGGATTTGACCGGCGCGGTTCAAGATATGTTTCAATACAGGCACTCCGAACAGCTCTTTTTTCGCAAAGAAGCGCAACTGGCGTTGTTTCGGCATCGCCCCGGCGAGTAACACCGGGTCCCAGTTCGATTGGTGGTTCGAACACACGATCATCGACCCGTCGAGCGGGATGTTCTCCCGCCCGATATATTCGACGCGAAAACTCAACCGACGAATGATATTGACGACGCCCACCGCGAGACGATACATGCCGAACGGCCCGTTATTAAGTGGTCTCATCGTTCAATCACCTGCTTCATCAACTGCTCGATCGCCTCGACAACCCCATCGATCGACAGCTCAGTCGTGTCGAGGAAGTGCGCGTCGTCCGCTTGGCGAAGCGGAGCGACCTCGCGTTCCGAGTCGCGCTTGTCGCGGAGGGCGATCTCGAGTTGTAATTGTCCGAGGTCGCTCGGCAAGCCTTTCGCCACGTTCTCTTCGTGGCGACGGCGGGCCCGTTCTTCGACCGTCGCCGTCATGAACACTTTCAAGTCGGCGCCCGGTAAGACGTGCGTCCCAATATCGCGGCCGTCCATGACGATCCCGCCTTTGCTCGCGAGGTCGCGTTGCAAATCCATAAGTGCGGCCCGTACTTCAGGCTGGCGTGCGACGAAACTGACATTGTTCGTCACGTCGTTCGTCCGGATGACGTCAGTCACTTCTTCCGTGCCATCGAATACGCGTTGACCGTTCTCAGACGGCACAAGACGTAAATCCATCTTGTCGATCATGGCAGCGAGCATCGGCCCGTCTTCGAGACCGACGCCGTCTTGAAGCGCGCGATACGTGACGGCGCGGTAAATCGCGCCCGTATCGATATAGACGTATCCTAATTTCTTGGCGAGTGTTTTCGCGATCGTGCTCTTACCGGCTCCAGCCGGTCCATCTAATGCGATTTGTAACGGTTTATTCATAAAAATTGGGTATCGGCTCATCCCGATACCCGCCTCCTCTCGGTCTTTTGTTCCGAGAACATCATACCAGTTTTTTATCGTGAAGAAAATACGGAGCCGGTCCGGTTTCTCGCTTCGAGCTGGGCTCGGAAGCAATAACGCAAAATCGTCTCCTGGTCCCGGTGTGATAGTTCTTCAAAGCAAAGCGACAACTCTTGTTTGGCCGTCTGTTCATGGATGCGGACGAGGCGGCTCTTGACGCGGAACGTCTGCGGCACGCCTCGGTCATCATTGATATGGAACGAGACGATGATCGACTCATCGACCGCGACCGGGGCCCGGTTCGCCACGACCCGCATGCCGCCGGCCGATACGTCGAGTGACGTCGTCTCAAACGACGGAAACGCCTGACCATCTTCTGCGGACACGGTCACGTTGATCATTTCCGGGACCCGTAAATACTCGCGGCGCTGCACGCGCTTGATTTTCTTTTCATCCGGCAACGCGAAGGCGTAGCGCAGCGTCAACTGCGCGTCGCTCACGCGTCTCGTCACGACCGTATCGAACGCATACAGTTGTTCTTCTCCTACGAAAAAATAGACGCGCATCGATTCATCTTCGTGCAAGAAGAATGTCTTTAATGTATCCGTCTCACTCGGGGACTCGATCCAGACGACTTGGTCATTGATGGCCGCGATTTTCGTCTTCCCTTCTTTTCTCCCTTCAACTTCTACCCGTAACTCTTGACCTACTTTTAACATGAAACGATTCCCCTTTTATTCTATTTGTATTGGCGATGATTGGAGCGATTGGCGGTCCGCACGAGTAAGAGCGCGACCATCCAAAGTACGACGATATAGACGACGGCCGGCACTTTGTTCATCGGTTCGACGAGCAAGATGTAGTCGAACATGCCGTGCAACAGTGTCGCCGCCATGAGCGCCGTGAACAGCCAGAACCGTTCATGGGTGGAATGTTTGGCCCGACCGAGACAAAATCCCATCACGACGGCGAAGAGCGCATGTCCACTCACCGGTAGCACGGCACGCCAAATCGCGATCTCGATTGAGTCGTACACCCATAAATATAGAAAATTCTCTAACGTGGCAAAGCCGAGTGAACAGGCGACCGCATAGAGAATCCCGTCGTAGTAATCATCAAAGACTTTATGTATGTATATTGTATAATAAATCATGAACCACTTAAAAAATTCTTCTAATAGCGCGGTGGCCACGAACGCCTTCCAAAACGGGCCCACGAGCACCCCTTCTTCCACGAACGCATACTGCACGAACATGATCGGAAAGACGAGAATGGCCCCGGCGACGAACGAACGGATCACATAGCCGAGCGGTTCCGCTTCCAATTCATGTCGGAGATAGAAGTAGGAAAGAAGGGCGAACCCTGGCGCAACCGCAGACAAGGCGATTGCAATCATGATGCATCTCTCCTTTCTCACGTTAAGCATACACTGAAATAGAGGAAAGAAAAAGTAGGTCACGCCTAGAAATTGGAAGAAACGAACAAAAAAGTTGGAGGTCTGTTATGAATCATTTATTACTCATCCACACCGGCGGCACGATCGCCATGTCTCAATCGGGGTCGGGACATGTCATGCCGAGCGAGGTCAATCCGATTGACGCGACGTTACCGAAAGCGACCGACATCGCCAACATCACGACGAAACATTTCTCGAACATCCCGTCACCGCACATGACGCCGGAAAAAATGCTCGAGCTCGCCCAGTTCATCAATCAACAATTGACGCAAGACACGTACGACGGGGTCGTCATCACCCACGGGACCGACACGCTCGAAGAGACGGCCTATTTTTTACAAATCACGCTCGGCGCCCCGGTACCGATCGTCTTGACCGGGGCGATGCGCTCGTCAAATGAGGTCGGCTCGGACGGCGAGTTCAATCTTATCACGGCACTTCGGGTCGCCCAAAGCGATGTCGCACGCGGTAAAGGCGTGCTCGTCGTCTTCAACGGCGAGATCCATTCCGCCTTCAACGTCACGAAGACGCATACGTCCTCGGTCGACACGTTCAAGTCGGTCCACTTCGGGAACGTCGGCATGGTGACGAAAGATCACGTCCTCATTTACAGTCAACCGACGACGAAACAACCGAAGATGATCCCATCGATCACCAAACGGGTCGCGGTGCTGAAAGTCGTCGCCGGGATGGAGCCGGATTTAATCGAGGCCGTGCTCGCGCTCGGCTATGACGGACTCGTGCTCGAAGTGCTCGGGCAAGGGAACGTCCCACCGTCGATCGTCCCGGCGCTCGAGATGCTCGTCGAACGGATGCCTGTCGTCATCGTCAGCCGCTGTTTCAACGGAATCGTCCAAGACGTGTACGGTTACGTCGGTGGCGGTCAACAGCTAAAAGAGATGGGCATCATTTTCTCGAACGGCTTAAACTCACAAAAAGCGAGACTTCGTCTCCTCGTCGAACTCGAAGCGGGATCGTCCCAGGCGGTCATGGAACATAGCTTCAGCTTCCAACAATGAGTTGGCGACTTGCCAACCGATTCTTCCTTCCATACAATGAGGGATGAGGTGATTTCATTGAATAAACATGCTATCGTCGTCGGCGCCGGACCGTGCGGACTGTCGGCTGCGATTGAACTCGAACGTATCGGGATCTCGTGCACGGTCATCGAGCGCGGCAATATCGTCGACGCCATCTATCGGTATCCGACGCATCAGACGTTCTTCTCGTCTGCCAATTTACTTGAAATCGGGGATATCCCGTTCATCTGTAAAGATTTGAAACCGCGTCGACAAGACGCGCTCGTCTATTATCGGGAAGTCGTCAGCCGGACCGGGCTCGACGTCCAACCGTTCGAGACGGTCGAAGCAGTGGTGCGTACCGAGGACGGCTTCATCGTCCAGTCACGCCATGACCGCGACGGTGTCAAAGAGCGTCAGGCCGACTATGTCATCTTGGCCACGGGCTATTACGGACGCCCTCGTACGCTGGACGTCCCAGGTGAGGAGTTGCCCCACGTCACGCACTACTTCAAAGAAGCGCACCCGTTCTACCGGCAACGCGTCACCGTCATCGGTGGGAAGAACTCTGCGGTCGATGCGGCCATCGAGCTTGAAAAGGCCGGGGCGCACGTCACCGTGCTCTATCGGGGCGACGGTTATAGCCCATCCGTCAAACCATGGGTCCTCCCGACGTTCGACTCGCTCGTCCGCCATGACAAGGTCCGTCTCGAACTCGAGGCGGAAATCGTGAGCATCGAATCGCATCACGTCATCTATCGTCAACACGGCGAAGAACATCGACTCGAAACCGACCACGTCCTCGCCATGACCGGCTACTTGCCCGACCACGGGCTGTTCGCCGATGCCGGAGTTCAAGTCGACGAGGACACCGGCGTGCCGGCGTTTGACGAGGCGACGTTCGAGACGAACGTCGACGGCTTGTTCATCGCCGGTGTCGTCGCCGCCGGAAATGACGCCAATAAAATTTTTATCGAGAATGGCCGCTTCCACGGCCAAGCGATTGCCGAGACGCTTCGGGAGCGCAACGGTGTGACAACGTAATCGACAAAAAGAGGGAGAACCTGATACCAGGCTCTCCCTCTTTTTTGCCGTTTGATTATACCCAACCGCGGAAGCGAGACGCTTCCGCCATCTTACGTACACCGACCATATAGGCGGCGAGACGCATGTCGACCTTACGGGCCGACGATGTATTGTATACCGTATTGAACGAGTGGACGAGCACTTTCTCAAGCTTCTCTTCCACTTCCTCTTCCGTCCAATAGTAACCTTGGTTGTTTTGGACCCATTCGAAGTATGAGACGGTCACTCCACCGCTCGAAGCGAGCACGTCCGGAACGAGCAGGATGCCACGTTCCGTCAAGATACGGGTCGCTTCGTTCGTTGTCGGTCCGTTCGCGGCCTCGACGACGATCGATGCCTTAATATTATCAGCGTTGTCTTCGGTGATTTGGTTCTCGATTGCGGCCGGGACCAAGATGTCGCAGTCGAGTTCTAGCATTTCTTTGTTCGAGATCGTGTTCTTGAAGAGCGTCGAGATCGTCCCGAACGAATCTCGACGATCGAGAAGATACGGGATATCGAGGCCGTTCTCATCGTGGATCGCACCGTACGCATCACTGACGGCGATCACTTTCGCCCCGGCGTCATGCATAAATTTCGACAAGAAGCTTCCGGCGTTCCCGAATCCTTGGACGACGACACGCGCCCCTTTCAATTCGATGCCGCGGCGCAGCGCCGCTTCCCGGATCATGATGGCGACACCTTTTGCCGTCGCCGTCTCACGTCCATGCGAGCCGCCAAGGACAAGCGGTTTACCTGTGATGAAACCTGGTGAGTTGAATTCATCGATTCGGCTGTACTCATCCATCATCCACGCCATGATTTGCGAGTTCGTGAACACATCCGGCGCTGGGATATCTTTCGTCGGTCCGACGATTTGACTGATGGCGCGCACGTAACCACGGCTCAATCGTTCGATTTCACGGAAACTCATCTCACGCGGATCACAGACGATTCCGCCTTTACCGCCACCGTAAGGAAGGTCGACGATTCCGGCCTTCAAGCTCATCCAGACCGACAATGCCTTCACTTCGACCTCCGTCACGCTCGGGTGGAAACGAATGCCACCTTTCGTCGGTCCGACCGCATCGTTATGTTGCGCCCGATATCCTGTGAAAATTTTTGTCGATCCATCATCCATACGTACCGGGATGCGGACGGTCAACATCCGAAGCGGCTCTTTCAAGAGCTCGTACATCTCTTCTGGATACCCGAGTTTATCAAGCGCCTCGTGTATCACTTCTTGTGTCGATTCAAGGATGTTTTTTCGTTTTTGATGACCTTTTTCTTGATCCGTAATCATGAAGGTTTCCTCCCCTAAATTGTCAATTCTCCCCCAAGAATCAACCTCGTATTCGTTTAAAAGTATAGCTGATACGCGCCCAATTTGAAAGGCTTTTACAAAAATAATGAAAGCGTTTTCTAAAACAAAAAAAGAAGGGTGGTCCCCTTCTTACTTTTCAAGTGCCAATTCGATGAATCGCTCTAACAGCTCACCGTAGGAGATCCCGACGGCGCGGGCGCTGTCCGGGAACAAGCTGAGCGGAGTCATGCCCGGGAGCGTGTTCGTCTCTAAAATATATGCGAGCCCATCTTCAGAGACGAGGAAGTCAGAGCGGGAATAACCGCTGCAACCGAGGGCACGGTGCGCTTTGATGGCAGCCGTTTGAACTTCCTCGGTCAACGCGTCCGGCAACTCGGCTGGACAGACGTGAATCGATCCCCCTTCCGAATACTTCGACTCGTAATCGTAAAACTCATTTTTCGGGATGATCTCGATGACCGGTAGCGCGGCCTCAGTCCCGTGGTTCCCAAGGACTGGTACCGTCAACTCACGGCCTTTAATATATTGTTCGACCAAGACGGCCGTGTCGCACGCGAACGCTTTATCAATCCCTTCACGGAGCATCGCTTCGTCCATCGCGATCGTCAATCCGTTCGATGACCCTTCTTGGGCAGGCTTGACGACACATGGGAATTCACCACCCCACTCGACGATTTTCACGTCGATGTCGTCTCCTGTCTCGATGAGGACGTCACGGGCGATCCGAATGCCGGCAGCGGCGAAAATGATTTTCGCGCGGGCCTTGTCCATCGCGAGTGCTGACGCCAAGACGCCCGATCCCGTATATGGCAATCCGGCCATCTCCAAGAGTGACTGGACGCGTCCGTCTTCTCCGTATTTCCCATGCAGGGCGCTCACGACGACATCGGCTTGAAGCGTCAACAGTTCGTCAGCCCGGTCCGGGTGAAAATCAATCGCCACGACCTCATGACCGCGTTCTTCGAGCGCCTCGATCATTCCTTTACCACTCGTGAGCGATACTTCCCGCTCACCTGATACACCACCATATAATACCGCGACTTTCATCAAATCTCTCCTTCGGCTAACATCTCAAAAATTCAAGTTTTATCATACCATGCGACGGCCGAAAACAATAGAAACAGAACAGTTAAAAAGCCGTACTTACGCGAACGTATCGTACAGCTGTTTCACGGCTTGTTCAGTTTGAATCGTCTTGCCATACTCCATCATGACGTACGGGCTGACGGTCGTCGTGCGGCCGTATTCCGACAAGATGGCGGCCAACCGCTCTTCGACGTCTGGTTTGAGCACTTCGACGAAGTGTAAATAATAGTGCCCGTCATAGTGATAGAGCGCTCCGCCCTGGTCTGTATCCTGCATGTGTGGGAACAGACGGACCGAGGCATTGATGACGTCCTCGATATCGTCAAACTGATAAATCAGATGATGAATCACATCAATCGTCAGACGAATCTCGACTTGTTCTTGATCCGCGTCCGGGACGGCCGCCTCGACTTTTTGAACATCGATGACGAGACCGTCGCGCGGAAACATCGTCACGTTCAAGTCGACGGTGCCTTGGGGCATGAAGCCGAATTCCGCTTCCGCGGTCTCGAGCAATTCCCGCCACAGGTCTTGACCGCTCTCTCCGACGATCGTATCGATGGCGATCCCTCGAGTCGAAAGGTCACTCGCGGTCAAATATACCCTTAAATGTTCTTTAGTTTGCTTTTCAAATCTCAAACGAAAACCTCCAAAGATTAATCAATCCTACTTTATAAGCTACTCTCGTTTGTTCAACCTGTCAAATAGTTGACAACCACTCGGTCCATGCTTCGGGCGTATCTCCGAGGAAGGCCGATTCGAACTCAGAGGCGTGAAGGCTGACGGCATGACCGCCGGCCCCGATAACAAGTTCGGGATGGTCGGCTTGGATAAAGCGCATCGCTTCTTTCAAATCCTCAAGATGTTCCGTCAACGTGCATGAGAAAATCAAACACTTGGCGTCGATGTCGTGCAGTGCCACGTTCAAATCCTCTTTCGGGAAGCCCGCACCGAGGAAGATCACGTCGTATCCATATTGGCGCAAATAAAGCGTCACAAACAATAGGCCAATCTCATGCATCTCGCCCGGGGCACACACACAAATGATCCGCGGTAAAAATGGGTTCATCGGCATCTGTAGCGAGAGAGTGGACAAGCGAGCCCGCAAAAAAGCGGTCGCAAAGTGTTCATGCGCAATCGTGATGTCTCCATTCTCCCAACGTGTCCCGATTTCCATCAACAACGGACCAATGATATCTTTCGTGACTTTTTCAAAGCTGAATGTATTAAAGGCACGATTGATCAAATCGTGCGCCTTGCGTTCGTCAAATGAAAGTAACGCCTCGAGCAACCCCTCCATCAGTTCCTCGTCATAGAGACGGGCAGGCTTCGGCTTCGGGGCTTCATGAAGTTGTTGGATCGCTTGGGATACGGTCAGGCCTTCGCGTTGTTTTTCAACAACCCATTTAATCTTTTCGACGTCTTGGTCGGAATACAAGCGATGACCGGATTCGGTCCGGCTCGGCACGATGAATTGATAGCGGCGTTCCCACGCTCGAATCGTCGTCGGATTGACGCCGGTGAGCGACGCGACCGTCTTAATGGAGTACTTCGGCACAGCAGCCCCTCCTTTCCTACAGGTTCTTCTTTTTTAGTATAGACCCATCTGAAGCGCTTTACCTGTTTTATTGTGCAATTCTTGTGAGAAATTGGTGAGATGGTGCAATCGATTCGACAAAACAAGGAACGTACACAAAAAATACGACGTCCCCGTCGTATTGTCAGAAAAATATTGTATGACGACCTATATATAAAAATACGAGAATAATGGCAAACATCGTCAATGTCAGCATCATGGCGAGCGGCCGTTTCAGCCAATTGTCGTTTAATTTTTCTTTCCGCTCATGCTCTTGTCGCTCAGCGCGAGACGGCAACGTGTCCACCACTTGTTCACGAAGTGAGTCCGCTTGGTTCCGATGTCGCAACGTGTGCCCTCCTTTACCTTTTTTATCATTTTACTATGATATCAATCAAAGGAGAAGATACGAGATAAACGATGTTTCCAATCTGTCACATTTTTAGACACAATTTGAACCGACGGCGGGAAAACGATTTCCCCACAGACGTCGCAACAATCGGCTTGTTTGACCGGTTGCTCCGAGAAATAGTTCAACAAGTAATCCCGCCGACACGTCTTGATGAGGGCATAGTCCATCATCTGTCCGAGTTGGCGATAGCGGGCCTGCTTTCTATCTTTTACCCAGTCGATCGCCTCGGCAAGCGTCCGCTCAGCGAGCATTTGACTCAACAAACCCCAGACCGGGTCTTCCTCGTTCAATCGCAACAGGCGTGGCAGCTGAGCCAAACTCGTGCCGTTGTCGCGTTCCAAGTAGGCGAGACGGATATCTTTGTCTTTCGGATATTGTTGGTCAATCAAAAACTGTTGGATGCGTTCGTCGCCTTCGGCATAGAGCAAGACGGCAAAAGCCGGTTCCCCGTCCCGTCCGGCACGTCCGATTTCTTGCATGTACGCCTCGAGCGTGGCCGGAATCTGATAATGGATGACCGACCGGACGTTATCTTTATTCACGCCCATCCCGAACGCGCTCGTACATACCATGATGGCGACTTCATCTCGCAAGAATTGCGACTGCACGAGCCGGCGGTCCTCGGTCGACATGCCGCCGTGATAGAACAAGGCATCGTCGAGATGAAGGGCGAGCGCCTCGGCCTCACGCCGGGTCGCCGTATAGATGACGGCCGGTTTCGGCACATCGTGGACGAGTTCACTCAACCGCCGCATCTTATCCTCTGATTCGAGGCGTTCGACGATCAGACGAATCTCAGGACGGTTCGCTGAATGGACGAACTGCGATGGCGAGAACAACGCCAACTTCTCGATGATATCCCGTTTCACCGTCTCTGGGGCCGTCGCGGTGACGGCCATGCATTGCGGACTGCCGAGCTGTTTGCGCAACTCGCCTAAGCGCGCGTACTCAGGACGGAACTCGTGCCCCCACTGCGAGATACAGTGCGCCTCGTCGACGACGAGCATTTGAATTTTCGTCCGTGCGAGCGCCCGCGTCACGTGCGGCACGGCGAGTTGTTCAGGCGATAAATATAAGAAGCGGTAACGTTTCAAATGGTTCAAGATGTCCTGCTTCTCTTCAAGTGTCTCCATCGACGTCAATCGCGCCACCCCGCGCTCACCTCGTTCGCGGATATGGAGCATCTGGTCCTCGATCAGCGACAAGAGCGGCGACACGATGATGGTCAGCCCGTCATTCTTAATATAAGACGGGAGTTGGAACGTCAACGACTTGCCGGCCCCGGTCGGCATGATGGCGAGCACGTCTTGCCCGTCGGCGACCGCATCGATTACCTCACGCTGTCCCGGACGGAAAGTGTCATAGCCGAACACCCGCTTCAACGTCTTTTCAAACAAATGTCTCACCTCGTTTCAATCGTGCGAACACCAATCGGATTTGATAATAACTGATTCCGTCGACTTGTTCAAAAATCGGCTTGAGCGCCCAGCTCGACTCGTCACGCAGCTGTTCGACTTGCTTGATTTGCTCGAGCGGAACGAATTGATCGAGCGGGAACTCGTCTAAATACATCGCCATCTCGACGACGTGGTCCTCGATCGTGCTCGTGCGTAACCGCCGCTGTGACTGGACTTGTTGGAACGATCGGCCGGCCAAAAACTGTTCGTACGATCCCCGCGCCGACAACGTCATCCGTTCGCTCGATAGACCGTGAGCGAAGCCGAGCAACTTGGCGTCCCGCGGCAACTTCCACAGCAGGGCGTTCCATCCGGCCAAAAAGTAGAGCCGGGCTGTCCGCGCATCGACGTCCAAGAGCGCCGCGATTTGTTCATACGTGTATCCTGTCTCGAACGCGCCCGTGAACCGATAGACGACGGCGGTCGCATACGGGTCTCCGACTTCCTCAAGTGCCGTCTCGAGCTCTTGATGAAAGCTACGGATGAGCGGTTGCCACTCCCGCTCGGTCCGAACGATCTGTTTGACCCAACGCTCGGCCAACCGGTCGGCCTGAACCGGGTAGAATGTCCGCTCATGCTCGAGCGACATGAACGTCTGAACGAACAAGCTGAGCCGCTTCCACGTCATCGTGGTGTAGTCCCGGTACTCACCGCCGAGACGGTCGAACAGCTCGCTGACGGCCTCCGGGGAAGCGAGCATTTTGCCGGCCTCGGTCAACGTGAAGCTTGAGCGATTGAGCCAGCCTCGCTTTTCGAACGAAGCGAGCAACTTTTCATAGTCGTACTTCGTATAGGGGAACAATCCGAAAATCGGTTCCAAGTCATAAAAAAAGGCATCTTGCAGCGTTGTCGCCGAACGTTTGCCGTTCAACACATGAAACAAACTGCGTTCACTGCGCTCACCTTTCAAGCGCTCGATTGAAAGCAACAACACCCCGTCCGCTAAATGAACCATCGTTCCACCTCCTCGGTCAAAATTATGCTTCCAAAACGTTATTCGTTTCCTCATTGAAATATTTGGGTATGTAGACTACAATTACTCATAGTCAGTAGAAAATCATTTCTATGCAGAGAGACGAAACGTATGGAGGGTTACAAATGGCAAAATTTACGATTGTTGATAAAGATACATGTATCGCATGTGGGGCCTGCGGAGCAGCCGCCCCAGACATCTTCGACTATGACGACGAAGGCCTCGCGTTCAACTTGATGGACGACAACACGGGCACGATCGAAGTCCCGGACGAATTGTATGAGGACTTGATGGACGCCTTCGAAGGGTGCCCAACCGACTCGATCAAAGTCGCGGACGAATCGTTCGACGGCGACGCGCTCAAGTACGAATAAGCGAGACATGTGTGCCATCTCGGCACACATGTCTTTTTTATCGGGCTGCTTTCCGGAAACCCGCCTCAATCGCCTCTTGTTCTGAACAAAACATCTCTTCCGGGATCGTGCGCTCGTAGCTCGCGCCACCCGGAACGTGATAAATCTTCTCTCCGTCCCGATTGATATTCCCTTTAATGTCGCACTCGTCCGTGTCCCGTCTTGGCTGGGCCGGCTCGGTCGCCTCGTGGTCGAAGCCGTTGCCGGTCACATAGTCCTCAAGACTCCAAATCCCGAGCAACTCTTGACGCGCGGTCCGCTCGACGTCTCGGAACGCATCGATGTGTTGCGTGTTCGGCGCATATACATAGGCGACACGCGCCAACCCGCGACGCAATAATTCCTCGTTCAGCATCGCATCGTCATACCAGACGTAGGCGAGCGTTCGTTGATAACGATCATAGCGTCCGACGTCATATTCGAGCGTGACTGTATCCCCTTCCGGCAGCCAGCGTTCGACGAACGATTTCGCATCTTCCCCGAACGGTTGGACCGGCAGTGTCGGATGGCTCGTCTCCGGCGTATCGACGAGCAAGAGACGAATCGATTCGGTCGCTCCGTTCTCGAACTCGACTTTGAGTGTGTCGCCATCGATGACGCGGTCGAGCGTGACCGTCTCAGTCTTGCCGAGCGGCCGTGCGACTTGTTGCGGGACCGACGCCGACGGGAAGTCGGCCTCGAGTTCGACGAGTGATTCCGGCGGGTCGATTTGTTCGGCGAACCAGTCGTCGACGGAGCAACCCGCGAGCGAAACGCTCAGCACGATAGCGATCAGCAGTTGCCACCATTTTTTCAATTGTCTCACCTCTACACCAGTATAACAAAAAAGGTTGTTTGACTTAAGCGTCAAACAACCTGGATGAAATGGACATTTGTCCTTTTGATGATTAGCGTTTCCCTTTAATATATGGGATACCGACCGATTTCGGTGCATCGGCACGTCCAACGACACCTGCGAGGGCGAGGATCGTGAGCGCGTACGGTGCAATCAAGAGCAATACTTGCGGCACGTTGCTGATGACCGGCAAATTACTTCCGATGATCGATAGCGCTTGGGCGAAACCAAAGAAGAGGCCGGCCCCGAGCGCACCGAGCGGATTCCACTTCCCGAAGATCATGGCGGCGATGGCCAAGAACCCTTGACCGACGATCGTCGTCCCACTGAAGTTCGTCGTGACGGTGACAGCGTACACTGCGCCAGCGAGACCACCGAACGCTCCTGAGAGCATGACGCCCATGAAGCGCATTTTCGTGACGTTGATTCCCATCGTATCAGCCGCCATCGGGTGTTCCCCGACCGAGCGGAGACGAAGACCGAACGGCGTCTTGAAGATGACGAACCAGACGACGAAGGCAAGAATGATCGCGATGAACGACGTGTATTGGACGTTGATGAAGAACATACGAAGCACCGGGATATCCGATAAAATCGGCACGTTCTCTTTCGCGATCCGATACTCGATGAAATCGGTCTGGCCTTTGTTATAGAGCACGCGGACGACGAAGATGGCGAGACCGATCGCGAGCATGTTGATCGCGACCCCGAGTACCGTCTGGTCGGCCCGCCACAGGATGGCCGGCACAGCCAAGAAGAGCGAGAAGAGCGCACCGACGACCATGGCGACCAAGAGCGAGATCCATGGGCTGAGACCGCCAAGCCCCATACTTGTCAACGTGAGCGTCGTGATGATCCCTGTCGCGGCACCGATGACCATGATACCTTCTAAGGCGATGTTGACGACACCCGAACGTTCACTGAAGATCCCGCCGAGCGCCGCGATGATGAGTGGAGTCGCATAGGCCAACGCGACCGGAACGACGATATAGAGGACTTCTAAGAAGCTCATTTTTTCTCCACTCCTTTCTTACGATTTCCTTTGAATTTGTCGATCACGTAGTTGAACGCATAACCCGACGCCACGAAGATAACGATGGCCGCGATGATGACTTTGACGAGCTCAGACGGAATGTTCGCCCCGAGCTGCATCGCGAGTCCCCCGATATTGAGTCCGGCGAACAAGATGGCTGCCAAGACGACACCGACGGCCGTGTTCGCACCGAGAAGCGCGACGGCGATCCCGTCGAAACCGACTCCGGTGAATGAGGCACTGAGCGTCATCCCGTTGAACGTACCGAGACCTTCCATCGCCCCGGCGAGTCCTGCGAACATACCTGAGATGACAAATGACAAGATGATGTTTCGATTAACGCTCATCCCCGCATATTGCGACGCATGTTTGTTGAAACCGACGGCCCGAAGCTCATAACCGAGCGTCGTCCGTTGCAAGATGTAGTAATAGACGATCGCCGCGAGCACGGCGACGAGGACACCCCAGTGCAAGCGTGAGAACTGCGTCATTTCTTGGAGCCATGGCGACGCGAGCGACGCCGAATCGTTGATTGACTCGGTCCGTTCGTTCGTCACGCCGATGACACTACGCAAAATCGCGTTCGTCGTGTACAAGGCGATATAGTTCATCATGATCGAGGTGATAACTTCGTGGACGTGGAACTTGGCTTTCAAGAAACCAGGTACGAACGCCCATGCAGCTGCCGCGAACATGGCCGCGAGCAGAGCGAGCGGCAAGTGGATGAACATCGGCAAATCAAAGTTGATTCCGACGTAAACGGCTGCCACCCAACCGATCAATACTTGGCCTTCGACCCCGATGTTGAACAGGCCAGTCCGGAACGCGAATGCGACCGCTAAACCTGAGAAGATGAGTGGTGCTGCGGCGCGAAGTGTCTCGCCGATTGCATACGGGCTACCGACCATGCCATCGAACAGCGACGAGAACCCTCGAATCGGGTCATAGCCGCCGATGAGCATGACGATCGCCCCGACGAGAAGTCCCATCAAGATCGACAAGAGCGGGATGAGCAGTCGATTAAAGTTTAACTTATTCATACTGTTTCTTCTCCTCTCTTACCGCCGGCCATCAAGAAGCCGAGTTCTTGCTCCGTCGTCTGTTTCGGATCACGGATCCCGACAATTTTGCCTTCATATAAGACCGCGATCCGGTCCGCGACGTGTAAAATCTCTTCGAGCTCGAAAGAGATCAACAAGACGGCGCGTCCTTTTTCACGTTCTTTGATGAGCTGTTCATGAATGAATTCGATGGCCCCGACGTCAAGACCTCGTGTCGGTTGCGCCGCAATCAACAAGTCCGGCGACCGGTCGACTTCACGGGCGATGATGGCTTTCTGCTGGTTCCCGCCTGATAGGGCACGGGCCGGCACATCGACCGATGGAGTTCGGACGTCAAACTTCTCAATCAGCGCTTTCGCTTTCTCCGCAACGGCTTTATAGTTCATCAAACCACGCTTCGAAAACGGCTCTTTATAATACGTTTGGAGGACCATGTTGTCCCGAATCGTATAGTCGAGGACGAGGCCGTGCTTATGACGGTCTTGCGGGATGTGGCCGACACCAGACTCCGTCACTTTACGTGGCGTGAACCCGGTCACGTCTTTCCCATTCAACAATATTTTTCCAGACTCAGGTTTCTTCAAGCCTGAGATGGCTTCAATCAACTCGGTCTGTCCGTTCCCGTCAATCCCGGCAATCCCGAGGATCTCACCTGAACGAATCTGTAAATCCAAGCCGTCGACGGCTTCAAGTCCGCGACTGTCTTTGACGACGAGTTTTTGGACGTCGAGGACGACTTGCTGTGGATCTGCCTTGGAATATTCCGCATCAAAGTTAACTTCACGCCCGACCATCATTTCTGCCAAACGGTCTTCGTTGACCGTCTCGTCGATATCGATCGTACCGATATAACGCCCGCGACGGATGACCGTACAGCGGTCGGCGACTTGCATGATCTCTTTCAATTTATGCGTGATCAAGACGATGGATTTACCTTCTTCGATCAGACGCTTCATGATTTGAATGAGTTCTTGAATTTCTTGCGGCGTCAGAACAGCAGTCGGCTCATCAAAGATCAAAATCTCGGCCCCGCGATAGAGCGTCTTCAAAATCTCGACCCGCTGTTGCATCCCGACCGAGATGTCCTCGATTTTCGCATCCGGATCGATCCGAAGCCCGTACTGTTCCGAGATGTCCATGACTTTTTTACGTGCCGTCGCCCGGTCGACCGTCAGTCCACTCTTCGGCTCTGAGCCGAGGATGATGTTCTCGGTCACCGTGAACTTCTCGACGAGCATGAAGTGTTGGTGTACCATGCCGATCCCGAGTTCGTTGGCGATGTTCGGATTCTCAATGTTCACTTTCTCCCCGCGCACGCGGATCTCCCCGCCTTCCGGCTGATAAAGACCGAACAGGACGTTCATGAGCGTCGATTTCCCGGCACCGTTCTCGCCGAGCAACGCATGAATCTCTCCTTTGCGCAATTGGAGGGTGATATTGTCGTTGGCAACGAACGTTCCGAACTCTTTGCGAATATTGAGCATTTCAATTACATATTCCAAGAAAGTCCACCCCTAACTTTAAGTAAAGGGAGACCGCATGGGTCCCCCCTAACTCAATGAATTATTTTACTGTTTTCATGAACTCTTCGAACTCAGCGTCAGTTGCTGGAGCCGTGATGTCTCCGTCAATCAACTGAGTACGGTACTCTTCAACTTTTGCGAGGACGTCAGCTGAAACGTTCTCATCAGATGTTTCAGCAATACCTACACCGTCATCTTTCAATGAGAACTCAACGATTTCGCCCGCTGGGAACTTATCTTCCATCGCAAGTTTCGAAACTTCGTAAGTCGCCGTGTCAACACGTTTGACCATTGAAGTAAGCGTTACGTTCTCTGGCAGACCTTCTTCATATTGGTCACGGTCAACCCCGATGACCCATACATCTTCACCATTTTTGCTACGGTTTTTCGCTTCTGTGAATACCCCTACACCTGTACCGCCTGCTGCGTGATAGATGATGTCAGAGCCTGCGCCGTACATACCTGAAGCGATGGCTGTTCCTTTTTCAGCAGAGTTGAAGTCTTCAGCATATTTGACGTCGATCGTCGCATCCGGGTTAACGGCCATGACGCCGGCTTTGTATCCGTTCTCGAACTTCTTGATCAAGTCAGACTCGACGCCGCCGATGAAGCCGACTTTGTCAGTCGTCGTTGTGAGACCAGCGACGACACCGACGAGGAATGAACCTTCTTGCTCTTTGAACGTGATTGATGCGACGTTCGGTGCATCCACGACCATGTCGACGATTGCGAAGTTGTTGTCTGGGAACTGCTCAGCAACTTTTTTGATGTCTTCGCCCATCAAGAAGCCGATTCCGTAAATCAAGTTGAAGTTATCGCGCGCCAATTGTTGCAAGTTTGGCTGGTAATCTGCTTGTTTTGATGATTGAAGGTATTTGAAGCCTTCGTTCTCAGTCAAGCTGTTGTCTTCCCCGAATTTCGTAAGACCTTCCCAAGCTGATTGGTTGAACGACTTATCGTCGACACCGCCCGTATCGGTTACCATGGCTACTTTGAAGTCGCTGCCTTCGCCGCCGCCTTCACCGTTTGAAGCTCCTTCATTGTCATCCCCGCCACATGCTGCGAGTACTGTCGAGAGTGTGAGACCTGCTGCTAAAGCTGAGAGAATTGTTTTTTTCTTGTTCATCGTCGTGTTTCCCCTTTCGGATCATAACAATTAAGGTTGTCATGTCATCAGTAGTCTTTACACCGGTATAAGAAAGCGCTTTCACGCTATTCCCCAAAAATAACCGTTTCCGGAATGAACGAACGTGCTTAGACGCGTTTTCGAACGACGTGGAAGTCGAAGCGGTCCGCTCGGAAAAAGTTCGCCGAATCGAGCAGCGGTAAATCGCTCTCATCGTAATGCAATTGCTTTAATGCCAGTAACGGTTGGTCCGTCTGAAGTTGCGTCGAGATTTCAGCGTTCACACTCGGTTCGATGTGCGTGATCGCATATGCGACCCGACGTCCTACCTCTGTTTCGAGCGCATCAAACAACGACTTCCCTTCCGTCAACGCCTTCGGATTCGAGACGAGATGGGCTGGGATTTTATCGACACAGTAGACGACTGGTGTCTCATCCGCATATCGAATCCGGACAATCCGATAAATCGGTGAGTTCGGTTCGATTTTCAAACGCTCGGCTTCCCTCTCGGTCGCTAGAACCTTTTCGGCCACTAACACTTTCGTTCCTGGTGTCATTTTGGCGCGCATAATCATGTCCGTGACGCTGAACAGCTCTTCAATCCCTGAAGTGAACGGGGGTTTTGAACTGATGAATGTCCCGACGCCATGTTTTCGCACGACAAATTTTTCGTCTTCGAGAATCCGAAGCGCTTCCCGGAGTGTCGCTCGACTGACTCCTAATTGCTTCGACAACTCGAATTCTGAAGGAAGTTTCTCTCCTTCACGATAGACACCATCGTCGATATCTTGCTTGATTTTCTCAATCACGCGAAGATAGAGCAAGCGATGATCGAGCTTGATCGACATGGGCCTCACCACCTTTACCTATTTCTTACCAGTGCTCAGACATCTGACGTATGAATGTCCTTGCCAATATTAAGTATAGGGATATGAGAAATAGAACGCAATACTTTTTGTTCGGAATCAGGGAAATATTTTAACGTGAAGGGATTATGTACTTTTCATAGTCTATATTACCTGTTCTGGCAGGCTTTGAAAAGAAATCGTAAAATGAAAACGGTATTAAAAAATGAAAGCGATTCAACAGTTTTAGTAGTATGTCTTAATGACCCGAATAGGTCAGATGTGCTATATTAGTTCGTTCCAACATGACTTATTCTTCGTTCATCCTAATCGGGCGATTTTTTACCAAGTTAAATAAAAAACGAACATTCAGGATAATTTATCCCCAAATGTTCGTTTTTTATTTTTATGCTTCTGGTTGGTTGATAAGCACTTTCCTAGGCTTCGAGCCTTCAGACGGCCCGACATACCCGGCTTGTTCGAGTGAATCGATTAAGCGGGCGGCCCGGTTATAACCGATGCGGAATCTTCGTTGAATCATCGAGGTCGAAGCTGTCTCCTGTGTCAAAATGAATTGAACGACTTCCTCGAACAGTGAATCGTCCGAATCAATGGTCGTGACTTCTTCTTCTTTCGGCATCATGGCCTCGACGTATTGGGCCCGTTGCTGAGCAATGACATGGTTGACGACCGTTTCGACTTCTTGGTCCGATACGAACGCGCCTTGAACACGAATCGGTTTGTTCATCCCGTTGGCGAGCATGAGCATGTCCCCCCGTCCAAGCAGCTTCTCGGCCCCGCCCCCGTCGAGGATGGTCCGTGAATCGGTTTGCGACGAGACGGCGAACGCGATCCGTGACGGGATGTTCGCTTTGATGACGCCGGTGATGACATCGACCGACGGACGTTGGGTGGCGAGCACCATATGGATTCCCGCTGCCCGAGCCATCTGAGCGAGACGCATGATGGCGTCCTCGACGTCGTTCGAGGCAACCATCATCAAATCGGCTAGCTCATCGACGATGACTACGATGAACGGCAGACGCTTCGCGTCCTCATCGTCAGACTTATCGACGAGTTCGTTATATCCTTCGATATTCCGGACGCCGTAGCGGCTGAACAACTCATAGCGTCGTTCCATCTCGGCAACAACTTGTTTAAGCGCTTGGGCTGCTTTCTTCGGATCCGTCACGACCGGTGTCAACAAATGCGGGACACCGTTATAGACGTTCAACTCGACCATTTTCGGGTCAATCATCATGAGACGGACCTCGTCGGGACGCGTGCGCATCAAGAGCGACACGATCATCCCGTTAATACAGACCGATTTCCCGGAACCGGTCGACCCGGCGACGAGCAAGTGTGGCATCTTGTTCAAGGCAATCGTCACCGTCTCTCCGCTGATGCTGCGTCCAAGGGCGACGAGGAGTGGCGACTGTTCCCGCTTGACCGGATCGGCCTCGAGCACTTCACGGAGACAGACCGGGGCCACTTCCTGGTTCGGTACTTCAATCCCGATGGCCGCTTTGCCAGGGATTGGCGCCTCGATGCGGATATCTTTGGCGGCGAGGGCGAGGGCGAGGTCATCACTTAGCGAGGTGATGCGACTCACTTTGACCCCAATATCTGGCTGTAGTTCATATTTCGTCACCGTCGGTCCGAGGTGAATTTTCAATACTTTCACGCCGACACCGAACGATTTGAGTGTTTGTACGAGTTTCGTCGCGTTTGCTTTCAAGCGGGCGTTCTCGCCGGACAAATCGGTCACGACCGGCTCGCTGAGAATCGTGAACGTCGGCAGCTCATACGTGTCCGATACGTCTTGTGACGCCGTCATCATCATGTCCTCGGTTGGTAGCTCGGTCACTTCTTCCGCCTGTGCCGCTTCTTCCGCTTTCGGACGTTTCTCGGCGACGACTTTCTCGCTGAATCCGACGATCGGAATGTCGTGCATCGTCACCGCGTCTGCTTCAGCCTCGGCTTCGACCGTGGTCGGCGCAGGCTCGACTTTCGCCGGGGCCGAAACTGCCTTTTTACGATTTGACACCGGGGCCGGTTTGACCCGTTCCCGGTCGTGCCATTCTTGTTTGATGGCCGTACTCGTCTCCAGTAGTCTAGCCCCGAGTGTCCGCCAAATCGTCGGAGACAACAGCGAGATGCCGACGATCATGCAAAGGGCCCCTAAAAAAATAATTCCGAAATCGGAGAGCAAATATTGGTTGAGTCGATAGAGCGCCCCATTTACCTCACCCCGTTCGCCCCCCCAAACGAGATCACCGAACATGAGAAACGAGACGAACAGGAACAAGATGCCCGTCCGCTGCATCGGGCGAAACTCATTTAGAAAGACGAGCAACGTGAACGCGATTGCCAAATACGTCAGTGCCCCCCAGCCCCCGAACAACGTCGTTGCGAGGAGCGACGTCTGATTGCCGACCCATCCGAAATCGAACAAGGAGAAGATGAACGCCGTGATCGATACGACGAATGCGATCCAGCCATATGTACGTAGTGGGATCGGCTGTTTTTTCGCACGTCTCGTCGTCGGTCGCTTCCGCTTCACCGGAGTTTTTCTCGTTTTTTGTGCCACCATAGATTCCTCCTAAAAAAACAAGGCAAAAGTCTGATGACTTTTGCCTCAATCTCAATTCCTTAAATCTCCATGATGATCGGCAAGATCATCGGACGACGTTTCGTCTGTTCGAACAAGTAGACGCTGAGCCGCTCGCGGATATTTGATTTCAACTCGGTCCAATCACTTCCAGCTTGGAGACTCTTCTCGATCTGTTTCGTGACGATGCGGTTCGCTTCTGAGATCATCTCTTCTGATTCACGCATATAGACGAATCCGCGCGAGATGAGTTCCGGTCCTGAAATCAATTTCTTCTGTTTCCGGTTCAACGTGACGACACAGAGGACGACGCCGTCTTGTGACAAGAGACGACGATCACGGAGGACGATATTACCGACGTCCCCGACCCCAATCCCATCGATCAAGACGTTACCGGCCGGTACTTTCCGGGTCATCCGGGCTTTACGTCCCGTGAACTCGACGACATCCCCTTTTTCGACGATGAAGATGTTGTTCGACTTCACACCGACTTGCTCGGCGAGTTTTGAGTGGGCCATCTGCATCCGGTACTCCCCGTGAATCGGGAGGAAGTACTTCGGTTTGACGAGATTCAACATGAGCTTGAGTTCTTCGGCCGAACCGTGTCCCGAAACGTGTACTTTGCGTTGGTTATAGATGACGTTCGCTCCTGAGCGGAACAGCAGGTCGATCGTCTTCGAGACCGACTTCTCGTTCCCTGGAATCGGTGTCGCCGCAATGACGACCGTATCGTTCAAGCGGATGTTCACTTGTTTATGGGCGTTGCGCGCCATGCGCGTCAAGGCCGCCATCGGCTCACCTTGCGAACCGGTCGTCAAGATGACAACTTTGTTGTCAGGCAAACGATTCACTTGTGAGAGCTCGACGAGCGTCTTCGGTTTAAAGCGCAAGTAGTTCAGCTTCTGGGCCACTTCGACGATATTGACCATGCTACGGCCAACGACGGCCACTTTGCGGTCATTCGCCTCAGCTGCCGCGAACACTTGTTGCAGACGGTGCACGTTCGAAGCGAACGACGCGACGATGACGCGGCCTTCGGCTTGATAGATGACATCGTTCAACTCGGCGCCGACGAGCGACTCCGAACCGGTTTGTCCAGGGCGTTCCGCGTTCGTCGAATCTGACAAGAGGCAGAGGACGCCGCGTTGGCCGATGGCTGCCAACTTGTTGAAGTCCGACTGTTTCCCGTCGACCGGTGTGTAGTCAAACTTAAAGTCGCCCGTATGTACGATGGCGCCTTGTGACGTTTGGATACAGACACCGACACAGTCCGGGATCGAGTGGTTAACGCGGAAGAAAGTGATGAAATGATCAGCGATAGTCAATTTCGTTTTGGCGTCAATCAAACGGAGGTCGACTTCTTTCAATAAGCCAGCCTCTTTCAATTTGAGCTCGATCAAACCGAGCGTCAATTTCGTCCCATATACAGGAACATGTTTCAAATCACGGAGTACGTAGCTGAGCCCACCGATATGGTCTTCGTGACCATGGGTGATGAAAATCGCGCGTACCCGATCTTTATTTTCTTTCAAATACGTAATGTCCGGGATGACGATATCAATCCCGAGCATCTCATCGCCTGGGAACATAAGGCCGGCATCGATGACGAAGATGTCGTCGTCTAGTTCCACGACGTACATGTTCTTCCCGATTTCGCCTACGCCTCCAAGCGCAAAGACGCTAACGTTCTCTGTCTTCTTCTTTGACACTAACAAAAACCTCCTAGATGTTGCATATTCTGTTTCGTCCACTTATCGCTACTAAATATTGTATCGGAAAACTGCTGATATGCCAACATTTCCGTTCAATCGACGAGAGGTTTCATCACATCGGCGAGCGGCATCGTCGCTTTGTTGTCCGGACGTTTCCCGGAAGCGAGCTGACGAATCGACAAGCCAAAGTCCATTTGTAAATGCGGATAGTCCGGGAAACTTCTCCAATCCCCGCCCCATTCGAAACCGAGCGCTTTGCCGAGCTCCCCTAACTCTTGCCAATCGGGTTCGTCTGACCGGTTGTGATCCGACTCAAGATTGTAGTCGGCACGATTGTCATGGATGATGACGAAATCGACGGCGAGCCCATAGTTATGGTAGCTCTCGCCTGCTTTGGCGTTCGTCACGACTTGACCTGGTTTGGAGCGGCCTTGAGCGTAGAGCGCGTTCTGCTCATCTTCCGAACGATAACCCGATGTCAGGCGGACCTCGAGGCCGAGGCACGAGTAGGCCAGGCGTACGAACGACTCACTCCGCTCGCGTACGTGTGGATGCAGCTTCGCGAACGCCTTTTCACTGCGCTCGACGATGACGTCTTCTGAGCCCGGGTTGCGTTCACACATCCCCGCTTCGAACGTCGGTTCATCGACCCACGGCATCGGGCCCGAACGTGACAACGTATACGCTAAAAAGATTCCGACTAAAAACGCCGTCATCGCGAACGTCAAAACGCCGGTCCATTTCATCGGCGCAACCGTTTACGGAGTCCTTTGACGAGCGGTAATCCCGTCTCGAGGGCGAAATAGAGCGGACGATTCAAGACGAGGTCGAACTCGCCGACCTTCTCGATCATATCGCTGCCCCAGCCCGACTTGAACGCATAGAGCCCTGCGTATTCATCTTCAGGCTCCGTACTACCCGATACGCCACCGAAATCGTAGCGTTCGGCACCGCTCGCCTTGGCCGCTTGCATCATCGTCCATTGCATAAGATGGTTCGGCATGAACTCACGGAACTCGTTCGAAGACGCCCCATACAGGTAATAGGAGCGTCGTCCGGCAAGCGTCAACAGACCGCCCGACAAGACGAGTCCGTTCGGGTATTTCTCGTGCAACTCCGTCAGTTCAGGCAACGCGGCTTGAATCTTCTCGATTTGCTCACGTGTCTGCTTTTGACGGTTCAACAGGCTCGTCCGTTTCTTCTCGACCGTCTCCGTCTCGAGTGACCGTTCGATTTTTCCGAGGTCCCGCTCTGCTTTTTCAAGCGTGGCCATCTGCTGGTCGAGTGCGAGTTTCGGTTCAAGTTTTGTCAAGAATAGGCGCGCGTCATCAGGTTGCAGGCAATCGTATAGGTTCTCGAAATAGTCGAGGCCGCGGATGGCGAAACCGTCACGCTCGCCTGTCACTCTCATCAAGTCGGCGAACGTCTTGAGCCCGTCACGACCGACTTCTGTGCAGACGATGCCTTTTCGTTCGGCCAGACGGACGTTATAACGGAATTTATGATGAAATTTGCCGAAGATGTCTTTCTCGCTCGGACGCAAGTCCGTCTCCATCGTGAACCGGGGCTGGGCGTAATCGAACCCGCCCCCGTATCCTTTATGGACAAAACCGAGACTTGCCATCTCGGTCAAGAGACCAGGCACTTCCTCCCGATCGATATTCGGGTCGATCTTCACGGCGATCGCTTTGTTCGTCTTGGCGACCCGCTTCGCTTCCTCGGTCAACGCCCGCAAAGAAGCCACGTCGTCATAGTCGACGACAAAGCCGCGCGGTGCATAGCAAAGCGTGAATGGGAGTTTCGGTACGCGTTTGAACAAGAGTAACGCGACCCCGCTCGTCACACCATCGGTCGCGACGGCGATCCGCTCGGCGAACCAGCCGTTTTGTCGTTTGACGTTGGCCCAACTCGAAAGCTGAAGCAAGTCCCCGCGGTCATGTGTTTTGACGAACTCGTCATGCTCTTTCTCTGTCAAGGTGATCGGTTGTACTGCCATAAATCATGATTCCTCCGTCTTCAAAATTGTCGCTCGGACGATCGCTTCTTCATCTAGCGGAATTTTCTCATTGCCAATGATTTGATATTTCTCATGCCCTTTGCCGGCCAGGACGACGATGTTATCGGACTCGGCCAATTTGGCCGCGTAGCGGACCGCTTCTTCGCGGTCCCCGATCTCAACGAAATTGTCGTGGGTCATCCCGGCAGCGATGCCGCTCGTGATCGAGTCGTAGGCTTCAAAGCGTGGATCATCCGTCGTGATGACGACCGTTCCCGCATACTTCGAGGCCATCTCTCCCATCGTCGGTCGCTTCGTGACGTCCCGATTTCCGCCTGTCCCGATCAAGAACACGATCTTCTCTTTCGGCACGCCGACAAGTGACTTCAAGCATTGCTCGATGCCGTCGGGCGTGTGGGCGTAATCCGCATAGACGTTATAGCCCGGCACATCGAGGCGTTGCATCCGTCCTTTGGCCGGATGGATCGCTTCGAGCGCCTGGACGATTTCAGGCAAACGATACCCAGCCGCGAGTAGGCAACCTGTCGCGAGCAAGATGTTATACACGTTGAAGCGGCCGATGAATTGAACCGTCAACGGATGGCGTTCGCCTTGATAGTTGAGGCAAAAGCTCGTCTCTGACAGCGTCTGAACGATATCTGATGCCGTCACGTCTGCCATCGTGTCAATCGCATAAGTAATCACTCGCGCCCCTGTCATCGTCTCATACAGCTTGCTGTACGGGTCGTCTGCGTTCAGTACGGCGACCTTGTGACGTGACGCCATCTGTCCGAGCTGGGCGAACAGTAAGCCTTTCGCTCGCGCATAGTTCTCGAACGTGCCGTGGAAATCGAGATGGTCGTGCGTCAAGTTCGTGAATCCGACGATATCAAAGTCCGTCCCGATAACGCGGCCAAGTTCGAGTCCGTGCGATGACACTTCCATCATCACATCGGTCACGCCTTCTGCGTGCATCCGGGCGAGCAACTGTTGCAGCTCCGAGCTTTGCGGCGTCGTATTTTTACTCGGGACGACCGTATCGTTGATGCGGACCTCGACCGTGCCGATCAATCCGGTGCTATGACCGAGCTCGGTGAGGACGTCGCGCAGAATCGTCGTTGTCGTCGTCTTGCCGTTCGTTCCCGTGATCCCGAACAGACGCATCTGTTCAGACGGATACTGATAGAACGCCGACGCTAAGAGGCCGACCGATCGTGTGCTGTCGCGCACGATCAAGTTCGGTACGCTCAATTCGAGCGGACGCTCACTGACGACGGCTACGGCCCCTTTACTGACCGCCAATTCGGCATAGTCATGGCCGTCGACCGTATAGCCTTTGATGGCGACGAACAGCGTCCCAGGGACGACTTCTCTCGAGTCGGTCGTCACATGGGTCACTGGGATGGCTTGTAAGTTTGGTTGATTAATCAATTGAATGTGGTTAGCTAAATCCGTTAAGTTCAAGTCTTTCCCTTCTTTCACCTGTTCCTGTCCAAAGTAAAGAATACCTCTTAATCAGTGTAGAGAACTTACAATTCGGTTTCAAGTCAGTCTTCGGACGGAAGGACATAAGATTTGGCAGGGGCGTGGCTGAGCACCTCTTTGATTAAGGCGTTGACGTCACGCGTTTCAATGCGGTCGACTTTGTCGAGCACCTCGTTCAAGTCTTCGACTTCATCGAGCAGGACGAGGTTCCGCCCGTTGCGGTTCATGCGTGCGCTCGTGCTCTCGTTCCCGAGGACGAGAGACCCTTTCAATTGCCGTTTGCCTTTCTCGATTTCCTCGTCGGACAGCCCGTCCGCTTTCAGCGTCTCGAGCTCACGCGTCATAATCGTCTCGACTTGGGCGAGCGTATCCGGCGATGTCCCGATATAAATCGTGAACGTCCCGTGATCGTCGAACGTCGTATAGTACGAGTAAATCGAGTAGGCGAGGCCTTCCTCTTCTCGAATCGACTGGAACAGCCGTGACGACATCGTCGCTCCGATGGCATTGTTCAACAAAGCCAAATGTGGAAGCCGGTCGTCTTTGGCGGCAATCGCCTCGAAGTTCCAGCACAAATGTGCCTGCTCCGTCTCTTTCTGTTTTTTCACCACGTCGCTATACAAAATCGGCGTCGTCGATTCTTTCGGTGATTCCCCTGATGGAAGGTCGGCAAACCTTCTCTTGACCGCCTCGACCAACTCGTCCGGCACGTGGCCGGCGATCGAGACGACAACACGGTTGCCCGTATACGTCGAGGCGACGTAGCGGAGCAATTGCTCCCGTGATAGTCCGAGGACACTCGTTTCCGTCCCGAGAATCGGTTCGGCGAGGATATCGTCCTTATAGACGGCTTTCGCGAGCAGCTCATGCACGAGGTCTTCCGGCGTGTCCTCATACATTTTAATCTCTTCTAAGACGACCCGCTTCTCTTTCTCGAGCTCTGTCTCATCAAATAGCGAATCAAACAACATATCGGCAAGGGCATCGAAGGCGATGACCGCGTGTTCGTCGAGCGTCTTCACGTAATAGCACGTGTGATCTTTCGACGTGAACGCGTTGACGCTGCCCCCCAGCTCATCGAAGAACGAGGCGATCTCTTTTGCGGTTCTCGTCTTCGTTCCTTTAAATAGCATATGTTCAATCAAGTGACTGATGCCGATCTCGGTCATGCCTTCGGTCCGGGTCCCGGCTTTGATGAAGACGCCGGTCGACGTGCTACGCACATCCGCCATCGGTTCAATCACGATGCGGACGCCGTTGTCTAATGTGATCCATTCCATGTTATCACTCCTATGAAAAAGGCCATCGCACCAGACGATGGCCATCATGTTTAGTTTGTCGAGCGTGGCGGACGACGGTCTCCGTCACGACGCGGCGGACGGCTGTCACGTGGTGGACGGCTTTCACGCTGCGCTTTGCGTTTGGCTTCGTATGCTTCGCGTTCTTCCGGTGACAATCCTTCAAGGATCAGCACTTTGTGCGAGGCGTTGACTCGGCCTTTGTCATCGATTTCCGTCACGCGGACTTTAATTGTATCGCCAAGTTTGACGACGTCTTCGACGTTCGCGACACGCTCTAAGCTGAACTCAGAGACGTGGACGAGCGCGTCCTTGCCTTTGAACAACTCGACGAACGCGCCGAACTTCTCAATACGACGAACAGTCGCATCGAACTCTTCGCCGACGACGACTTCGCGGACGATGTCGCCGATGAGGGCCATCGCCATGTCGATGCCATCTTGATCAGTCGACGCGATGAATACCGTCCCGTCTTGCTCGATATCGATTTTGACGCCCGTTTGGTCGATGATGCTGTTGATCATCTTCCCGCCCGGTCCGATCACGTCACGGATCTTGTCCGGATTGATCGTCATCGTCACGATTTTTGGTGCATACTTCGACAACTGCGGACGCGGTGCGTCGAGTGTCTCAAGCATATGGTTCAAGATGTGGAGACGGCCTGAACGAGCTTGTTCGAGTGCCTCTTCCAAAATCTCACGCGTGATCCCAGCAATTTTGATATCCATTTGGAGCGCCGTGATCCCGTCTTTCGTTCCAGCGACTTTGAAGTCCATGTCGCCGAGATGATCTTCGAGACCTTGAATGTCCGTGAGGACCGTATAATGTTCGCCTTCCATGATGAGACCCATCGCGATCCCGGCAACCGGTGCCTTGATCGGGACCCCTGCATCCATGAGAGCGAGCGTCGAGCCACAGATTGATGCCTGTGAACTTGAACCGTTCGACTCGAGTACTTCCGAGACGAGACGAATCGTGTACGGGAAGTCGGCTTCTTTCGGGATGATTGGCAGAAGTGCACGTTCTCCTAGGGCACCGTGACCGATTTCACGACGACCTGGCGCACGCACCGGACGAGCTTCTCCGACCGAGAACGGCGGGAAGTTGTAGTGGTGCATGAAGCGTTTGTTCTCTTCTAATCCAATCCCATCGATGATTTGCGCATCACCGATGACACCGAGCGTCGCGACCGACATGACTTGCGTTTGACCACGTGTGAATAAACCGACACCGTGGGCGCGTGGCAATAAGCCCGTTTCTGACGCGAGCGGACGGATGACTTCCGGACGACGACCGTCAGGACGAACTTTATCGACCGTGATCAAGCGGCGGACTTCGTCTTTGACGAACTTGTTCAAGATGCCAGACACTTCTTTCAACTTGGCTGGTTCGTCAGCGAGCATTTCTTCATAGGCAGCAACGTATTTAGCAATCACTTCGTTGATGGCTTCGTCACGTGCATGCTTCTCTTCGACTTGGACCGCGGCGTTGATTTCTGGACGAGCTGCTTCGAGCTCAGCCGTCAAGACGTCATCAAACTTCGATACCGTGTATTCGAACTTCGGTTTCCCGACAGCTTCCACGATCTCCGTTTGGAACGCGACCAATTTCTTGATCTCTTCGTGACCGAACAAGATTGACTCGAGCATGACGTCTTCCGGTACTTCGTTGGCGCCTGCTTCAACCATGTTGATCGCAGTTGCCGTTCCGGCGACTTGGAGCTCGAGGTCTGTCTGTTCGAGCTGAGCTGTCGTCGGGTTGACGACGAACTCACCGTTGACGCGTCCGACTGTCGCTCCGGCGATCGGCCCGTCGAACGGGATGTCTGAAATCGAGAGTGCAATCGACGTTCCGAGCATACCGGCCATCTCAGCCGAGCAGTCCGGGTCGTTCGACATGACGTAAATCATCACTTGGATATCGTGGCGGAAACCGTCCGGGAAAAGCGGACGGATTGGACGGTCGATGAGGCGCGATGTCAAAATCGCGTTCTCCCCAGGACGACCTTCCCGACGGAGGAAACCTCCTGGAATCTTACCGACCGAGTATAATTTTTCTTCATAGTTGACCGTGAGCGGGAAGAAATCTAAATCCTTCGGCGCTTTCGATGCTGTGACCGTGGCGAGCACGACCGTGTCCCCATAACGGACGAGTGCCGAGCCGTTTGCTTGTTTCGCAAGTTGGCCGACTTCTACAGACAGCGGACGTCCGCCCCATTCTGTAGAAAATACTTGTTTCGTACCTAACATGAACATTCTCCTCTCAAACCTTATCTAGTTTATTATGTAACTCATTCATATGAATGTCTAATGATTTTCCTTTAAAAAAAGAAGAAACGGACTAGGAACAAGTGTCCCAGCCCGTCACATGGTCCGTTCGGATTAACGACGGAGACCAAGGCGTTGAATCAATTCACGGTAACGTGTAACGTCCTTGTTACGAAGGTACGTAAGCAAGTTACGGCGACGTCCAACCATTTTCAAAAGACCGCGACGTGAGTGGTGGTCTTTCTTGTGTGTACGAAGATGATCGTTTAAAGTGTTGATTTGTTCAGTCAATACTGCAACTTGAACTTCCGGTGAACCAGTGTCACCTTGTTTTGTCGCGTATTCCGCGATGATTTCGTTCTTACGTTCTTTTGAGAGTGCCATTGCCTCTCCACCTCCATTTAATAGAAAATTGCCGCGTTGCCGAGCCGACGTTGGTGAATCGATCAGCCAAGCGAAGCGGTGTACTTTGCGTACCAAAATAGGATACCGTACCACCCATGCAAAGTCAAGACAGGATTGCCCGAGCGGCCGTCTCATCTTGCTTGAGTTGGGCGATGAGCGAGTCGAGCCCGTCGAACGCCCGCTCGTCCCGTAAATAGTGCATCCATTCGATTTCAATCAATTGCCCGTATAAATCTTCCGAGAAGTCGAACAGGTGGCTCTCGATCGAGACGTCACCGGTCGCATAAAACGTCGGCCGCCGACCGACGTTCGTCATTGCGTCGAACGTCCGGCCGTCTTGAAGCCGTACACGCGTCGCGTAGACACCGAGACGCGGCATGACGTACGACGCGTCCATGACGACGTTCGCTGTCGGGTAACCAATCGTCCGGCCACGGGCGTCGCCGTGAATGACTTCCCCACAGATGACGTACGGTGTACCGAGCAGCTCGCTCGCCACATCGACGTCTCCGGCCCCGAGCAATTGACGAATCCGCGTCGATGACACTTTTTCGCCGCCGCTCGTCTGTTCAGCGACGACCGAGGTCGTGAAGCGACCGCGCGCATGATACGGTAGCGTCTCCATCGTCCCCTCGCCGAATTTACCGTACGAGTAGTCAAAACCTGCCGTCACATGGACCGCACCGGCACCAATCAAATAGTCATCCACGAACTGTTGCGGCGACAGGCTCGCCAACTCTTTCGTGAACGTGATGACGATGCACCGTTCGACACCGAGGGCGGCAATCCGGTTCAATTTCCGCTGGAGCGGTGTGATATAACGGACCGCATCCGGTTTGTTCGATAACACTTGTTTCGGGTGCGGGTCGAACGTGATGACGGTCACGGGCACGTCAAGCTGTTTTGCTTGCGCCTGCGCATGCCGAATCACGGCCTGATGTCCAGTGTGCACGCCGTCGAAAAATCCGAGCACCATCACCGAAGGGATCAGGTCTGGTGTCTCAGGATACGTCAGATGGATCGTTTCCATACTTCAATCTCCCCTTTAGTCGATGGTCAACATGACCTCGACAGTTGCGTCTGTTGTTCCGTCAAGCCGTCGATAGAGGGCAAGTGGAATTCCTTCTTCATTATAGACAGTAAACAGTTCAAATTCGAGCGAGACGTCGTTCAAACGACCCCCGTTTCGAATATATCGTTCTCGATTGGCTGGAATCGTCATGGCCGGCCAACGCTTGATGACCTCTTCGAGCGGGATGAGATGGTTCATCCGTTCCTCGACCGTCTCGAGGTCGGCCAGTTGCTGCAACGTGACGGCGGCCGTCTCCTCAAACGAGCCAGACCGGGTCCGTCGCAGGTCACTCATGTGGGCCGGATAGCCGAGCCGCTCCCCGATTTGAACGGCGAGCGTCCGGATGAACGTCCCTTTGCCACATTCGACGTCGACTCGGAAGCGGCAGACGCCATCTTCCATGACCGGCTCAGTCGTGCGGACGAGTCGATGGATTTCGACGATGCGGCGCGGCCGTTCGACCGTCTGACCTTTGCGGGCGTATTCGTACAATTTCTTCCCGTTCACTTTGACGGCTGAGAAGTAAGGCGGGATTTGCTCGATTTTCCCCGTCAACGTCTCGAGGACACGATCGATGTCCGCAGCGGTGAACGCCTCCGGACCGACCTCGCGCGTCTCGACGATCTCGCCATGGGCATCCTCGGTCATCGTCGCCGTCCCGATGGTGATTTCGGCGGCGTAGCGTTTGCCTTCATCAGTCAGAAACCGTGACAGTTTCGTCGCCCGTCCGAGACAAATCGGTAGAACACCGGTCACTTCCGGGTCGAGCGTGCCGGTATGTCCGACTTTTTTGGTTTGGAACAATTTACGGAGCTTGAACACACAGTCGTGGCTCGTCATGCCGCTGTCTTTATCTAAAATCAGTACACCTGTTGGTTCCATCTGAATTCCTCCCATCAAAAAAGGGGAGACGCGAGTCCCCCCTTCAATTTATTGGTCGTTCCGATTTAAGTCACGAATCAATGAGTCGATATGGCTACCATATGCGACCGATGAATCGTATTCGAACGACAATTCTGGCGTTTTCCGAAGACGGATGCGGCTCCCGATCTCGCGGCGAATGAATGCGCTCGCCTTATCGAGACCAGCTTGCGTTTCGGCCTTCACCGTGGCGTCGTCTCCGAGCACCGTGTAGTAGGCTGTCGCTTGCTGCAAGTCTCCCGTCACATCAACGCTCGTGATTGTAGCGTTCTTCGTACGTGGGTCGTTGACTTCACGGAGCAAGATATCTGTAATCTCTTTACGCATCTGCTCTGCGACGCGTTGGGCACGAATGTTCATACGTGTTCCCTCCTCGCTTTATTTACGTTCAACTTCTTTCATGATGAACGCCTCGATGACGTCCTCCACTTTAATATCGTCGAACTTCTCTACTTTAATCCCACACTCGTAGCCTGTCGCGACTTCTTTGACGTCGTCTTTGAAGCGGCGGAGCGTATCGAGTTTTCCTTCGTACACAACAATCCCGTTACGGATGATGCGGACGCCGGCATCGCGTGAGATTTTACCTTCTGTAACGTAACAGCCGGCAATCGTACCGACTTTCGAGACTTTGAAGACGTCACGGACTTCAACTTGTCCTGTGATTTCTTCAACGAACTCAGGGTCGAGCATCCCTTTCATCGCGCTCTCGATTTCATCGATGGCGTTATAGATGATCCGGTGCAGACGCATTTCAACATGCTCCTGCTCGGCCATCGACCGGGCGTTACCATCTGGGCGGACGTTGAATCCGATGATGATCGCATTGGCCGCCGAAGCGAGAATGACGTCACCTTCTGTGATGGCACCGACACCTTGGTGGACGATGTTGATTTTGACGCCTGCGACGTCGATTTTGCGGAGTGAACCAGCGAGTGCTTCAGCCGAACCTTGAACGTCTGCTTTGATGATGACGTTCAAATCTTTGACTTCGCCTTCTTGAATGCGGCTGAACAAGTCATCAAGACTAACTTTAGCCGATTCGCGACGCTGTGATTCGAGGTAACGTTGGTAACGTTTTTCCCCGATTGCACGTGCTTTCTTCTCATCTTCGAACACGATGAACTGGTCACCGGCTTGTGGGACATCGTTCAATCCTGTAATCTCGATTGGCGTCGATGGACCGACTTCTTTCACACGACGACCGATATCGTTGACCATGGCCCGGACGCGTCCGAACGTGCTACCGACGACAATCGAGTCACCGATGCGAAGTGTCCCGTGTTGAACGAGAAGCGTGGCGACAGGACCGCGGCCTTTGTCGAGCTTCGCTTCGATAACCGAACCGCGAGCTGGCATTTCTGGCGTTGACTTGTACTCTTCGACTTCTGAAACGAGTAAGATCATCTCGAGCAACTCATCGATTCCCTCGTCCTTCAAAGCTGAGATCGGTACGAAAATCGTTTCGCCGCCCCACTCTTCCGGTACAAGACCGAACTCTGTCAATTCTTGTTTGACGCGGTCAGGGTTTGCGCCTTCTTTATCCATTTTGTTCACAGCGACGATAATCGGCACGTTTGCCGCTTTCGCGTGTGAGATGGCTTCTTCTGTCTGTGGCATGACGCCGTCATCCGCTGCGACAACGATAATCGCGATATCCGTCACTTCGGCTCCACGGGCACGCATCGTCGTAAAGGCGGCGTGACCTGGTGTGTCGAGGAACGTGATCTTTTTATCGTTGACTTCAACTTGATAAGCACCGATGTGCTGCGTGATTCCACCGGCTTCACCAGCAACGACTTTCGTGTTGCGGATCGAGTCAAGAAGGGTTGTCTTACCGTGGTCGACGTGACCCATGATCGTGACGACAGCTGGACGCTCGACAAGCTCATACTCAGAGAAGTCGATTTCTACTTCTTCAAAGTCCGTCTCATCGATGAGAACTTCTTTCTCGACTTCGTAACCGAATTCAGTTGCAAGCAACTCAATCGTCTCGTCATCAAGTGTTTGGTTGATTGTCGCCATGACACCAAGACCCATCAACTTCATGATGATCTCGTTTGGCTTTTTATCCATCTTCGCAGCGAGGTCCGATACGCTGAGGACATCATCGTACTTGATGACGTTGCCCATTTCAGACTCTTGCGCTAAACGAGCCGCTTTACGTTGACTCGTTTTCGAATTTGGATCCGCTTCTAATGGCACGGCTGCTTTCGCAGGTTTGCCTTTGAATTTACCACCGCGCTTTTTGTTGCGGTTGTCGTTGCGGTTGTTGCCGAAGCGGTTGCCACCACGGTTGCCCGCTTGATTGCTTTGACCACCAGACGCTTGTGGGCGTGCTTTCGGTGCTTCTTGCTTGGCAGCAGGCTTCGCGTCAGCCGGTTTTGACTCGGCAGACTTCGTTTCAGCCGGTTTCGTTGCAGCTGGTTTTTCTTGCTTGTCAGCCGAGCGGTATTTCTCAGGGTTGAAGACACGGTCGAGTTGCTTGACCGACTCCTCATCTAAGACAGCCATGTGGTTTTTCACTGGCTTGTTCATTTTCTCGAGCTGAGTAATGACTTGTTTACTTGTTACATTCTGTTCTTTTGCAAATTCATAGACGCGTTTTCCCAAAGCATCCACCTCCGTTAATAGTTAAGAGAGAAGTTGCTTAAGCTTGTTCGCAAATCCGGATTCTGTCACAGACACGACGACTCGCATGTCTTTACCTAAAGCAGCCCCGATCGTATATCGGTCGCTCACTTCAATCAATGGAACACCATACGATGTACATTTGTCGGTAACCCGTTTTCTCGTAGACGCTCCTGCATCTCCGGCAAGGATGACAAGCTTGGCTCGGCCAGCTCGCACATCCTTCAACACAAACTCTTCTCCCATCGTTACTTTCCTCGCCCGTGCGGCAAGGCCTAACAATGATTCCCACTGACTCATGATTCGGCTCCTGTCACAGCTTGCAACAGCTGCTCATAAAGCGCATCACTCGTCTTGACTTTTAAATGATGATCGAGTGTCCGTTTTTTCTCTGCCAAACGAATCACATCCGCATCTTTCGACAAATACGCCCCACGTCCGTTCAATTTACCAGACGTATCAATGACGACGTCGCCTTCCGGCGTCCGAACGACACGAATCAACGCTTGTTTCGGTAACATTTCTTGCGTGACCACACATTTGCGCAAAGGAAGTTTCTTTTGCTTCATGGTCATTCCTCTTCTTTCACCGTTGTCGGCTCGAGGGCGACGTCAACCGAGTCAGTCTGTTCCATTTCATTGTGAACAATTTCTGGCTCCGGTTCAACTTTTTCGGCGTACGTATCATACAAGTCCATACCTTCTGCATCCGTCTCGCTCTTGATATCAATTTTCCATCCCGTCAATTTCGCGGCAAGACGGGCGTTTTGACCGCGCTTCCCGATGGCGAGTGACAATTGATAGTCTGGCACGACGACCGTTGTCGATTTGTTCGGTTCGTTGACGTACACGTCAACGACTTGAGCCGGGCTGAGTGCGTTTTTCACGAACTCTTTCGGGTCGTTCGACCAACGAACGATATCGATTTTTTCGCCGTTGAGCTCGTCGACGATCGTTTGAACACGTTGCCCTTTCGGACCGACACAAGCGCCGACTGGATCGACGATGTCTGAATGGACGGCAATTTTCGAGCGATCGCCCGCTTCGCGTGAGACCGACATGACGTCGACCGTACCGCTCGCGATTTCTGGCACTTCGAGCTCGAACAAGCGACGCAATAGACCTGGATGCGTCCGCGAGACTTGGATGGCTGCGCCCGAACCTTTCGTCGTCGAATCGACTTTCGTCACATATACTTTGATGCGGTCATGAATCTGGTACGACTCATTTGGCATCTGCTCGTTCGGTGTGAGCACCGCTTCGATATTGTTTTCAAGACCGATATACAAGTTGCGTGGGTCGAATCGTTCCACAATCCCCGTCATGATCTCGTCTTCTTTATCGACGAAATGGTTATAAATCCGTTCGCGCTCGGCTTCCCGCATCTTTTGCGTGACGACTTGTTTGGCCGTCATCGCCGCGACGCGACCGAAGTCGCTCGGTGTGACTTCTTCTTTATGGAAATCTCCGAGCTCGTAGTTCGGGTCAATCTCATGCGCTTCTTCGAGCGACAATTGTTGCTCGGGATGCGAGAGACGTTCGACGACTTCGAGAAGTGCAAAGACACGAATATCACCAGTCACTTGGTCGAATTCAACTTTTACGTTTTCATTCGGGTTGGCGACGTTTCGGCGATATGCCGAAATGAGCGCCTGCTCAAGCGCATCGATGATAATCTCTTTCTCGATTCCTTTTTCGTTAGCAATCTGTTCGATTGTTGTGAGTAATTGTGGCCCCATCTTTACCTCTCCTTAACTAAACGTGACCGCTAGGCGGGCTTGTGCAATTTTGTCTACCGGTAGCGATATCGCTTTTTTTCTTGTCTTGATGCGCGTCTCGACGACGGCGGTCTCGCCGTCATATTCCGTCAAAATTCCTTCGAACTCTTTGGCACCTTCAATCGGGGCGAACGTCTTGATATAGACATTCTTTCCAATCGCGCGTTCAAAGTCGGTCGGCTTCTTCAGCGGTCGCTCGGCACCGGGACTCGAGACGTCAAGATAATAGGCTTGTTCGATCGGATCGCTATCGTTTAGTTTTTCCGAGAGTTGTTCGTTGATGTTGACGCAATCATCTAAATCGACGCCCCCCGGCTTGTCGATATAGACGCGCAAGAACCAGTCCGGCCCTTCTTTCACGAATTCGACATCGACCAATTCCATGTTCTCACGCTCCACGATCGGCAACGCGATCGCTTCGACGACTTCTGTTATTTTGGACACTCTCATCCCTCCTTCTGGCTTTTACATACAAGAAAGGAGTAGGGTTCCCTACTCCTTTCCGTCGTAGTATCCAACATTGTTCGATACCAATATATCATATTTTCCCGATTTTTCGCAACTTACACCCCAAAATCAAAGAACGAGAGTTGGTTCTCATCCGGTAGGCCTTCGAGACATTTCATCGTATCGAGCGTCTCGACAATCGTCTTCGACAACTTGGCCCGTTTGCGCAAGTCTTCTTTCGATAAGAACTGTCCTTCGGCACGTGCATCGACGATTGCTTTCGCCGCGTTCGTCCCGAGGCCATCGACCGCATTGAACGGCGGGATGAGCGTGTTCCCTTCAATCAAGAACTCGGTCGCGCTCGAACGATACAAATCGATGTTTTGGAACTTCATACCGCGCTCTAACATCTCGAGTGCAAGCTCGAGCACCGTGTGAAGCCCTTTGTCTTTCGCCGTGGCTTCAAATCCTTTTTCACGGATATCCGACATCGCTTTACGCACGGCCTGTGATCCTTTGATCATCGCCGACAAGTCGAAGTCGCCGGCCCGGACCGTGAAGTACGTCGCATAATACAAAATCGGATGATGGACTTTGAAGTAGGCGATGCGAACGGCCATGAGCACGTACGCCGTGGCGTGCGCTTTCGGGAACATGTATTTGATCTTCTTACAAGACGAGATGTACCATTCCGGGACATCGTTGGCCCGCATCTCCGTCTCCATGTCTTCCGACAAGCCTTTCCCTTTCCGTACCGACTCCATGATTTTGAAGGCGAATGACGGTTCAAGGCCGGCATAAATCAAGTAGACCATGATGTCATCACGACACCCGATGACGTCTTTCAGTTCACACGTCCCGTTATAGATGAGCTCGTTGGCGTTGCCGATCCAGACGTCTGTCCCGTGAGACAGTCCCGAGATTTGAACGAGCTCGGAGAATGTCGCCGGTTTCGTCTCTTCAAGCATCTGTCGGACGAATTTCGTCCCGAACTCTGGAATCCCTAGTGTTCCCGTCTTCGATTCGATTTGCTCCGGCGTGACACCGAGCACGTCCGGCGACGAAAAGATTTTCATGACCGTCGGATCGTCCGTCGGAATCGTCTTCGGGTCGATGCCGGACAAGTCTTGGAGCATGCGGATGGCAGTCGGGTCATCGTGCCCGAGGATATCGAGTTTGAGCAAGTTGTCGTGAATCGAGTGGAAGTCGAAATGGGTCGTCTTCCATTCGGACGACTTATCATCGGCCGGATACTGAATCGGCGAGATTTCGGCGATATCCATATAGTCCGGTACGACGATGATTCCCCCCGGGTGTTGCCCGGACGTTCGTTTGACGCCGGTGACACCCGAGACGAGCCGATCGACCTCGGCATTCCGATAAATCTTGTCGTTCTCGGTCGCATAACCTTTCACGTATCCGTACGCCGTCTTATCGGCGATCGTCCCGATCGTTCCGGCACGATACACATACTCTTCACCGAACAACACTTTCGTGTAGGCGTGCGCGTGCGGTTGATATTCACCCGAGAAGTTCAAGTCGATATCCGGGACTTTATCCCCTTTGAAGCCGAGGAACGTCTCGAACGGGATATCGTGACCGTCCTTCGTATACCACGTCCCGCACTCCGGACATTGTTTGTCCGGAAGGTCATACCCGGACCCGACCGATCCGTCGTTGAAGAAGTGAGAATGCTGGCACTTCGGACAGACGTAATGCGGCGGCAGCGGATTGACCTCGGTGATCTCAGTCATCGTCGCAACGAAACTCGACCCAACCGAACCACGCGACCCGACGAGATAGCCGTCGTCAAGCGATTTCTTAACGAGTTTATGCGAAATCAAATAGATGACCGCAAAGCCGTGACCGATAATCGACTTCAACTCTTTCTCGAGCCGAGCCTCGACGATTTCAGGCAACTCTTCGCCGTAGATTGAACGGGCCATGTCGTAACTCATGTTCCGGACCTCGTCGTCTGCGCCTTCAATCTTCGGGGTGTACAAGTCGTCCGGGATGATTTGGATCGACTCGATTTGATCGGCGATCGCATTCGGGTTCGTGATGACGATTTCGCGAGCGAGGTCGTCACCGAGAAACTTGAATTCTTCCATCATCTCTTTCGTCGTCCGGAAATGGGCGTGTGGCAGTTCTTTCCGCGTATTGATGAAGTTGGCGCCACCTTGCGTCCGAATCAAAATCTCTCGGTACGAGCGGTCCGTCCGGTCAAGGTAGTGGACGTTGCCGGTCGCACATACCGGGAGACCGGCTTGACCGGCGACGCGAATGATCCGCTTGATGATTTCGCGCAACTCGAGCTCGTTGGCGACAATCTCTTTATCGATGAGATGCATATAGAGCGCCGGCGGGTGAATCTCGATGAAGTCGTAGAATGCCATCATCTTCTCAAGCTCGTCGTCGGACTTGTTGAGCGCGGCATCAAAAATCTCACCGTTGTCACAAGCCGAACCGATGAGGAGACCCTCACGCCGTTTGATAATCTCCGAACGTGGCATCCGTGCCATCCGGAACAAGTAATCGATGTGGGACAACGAGATCAACTCGTACAAGTGACGCAGTCCCGGCTTTTTCGTCTTCGCATAAATCGTCGCATGGAACGGACGAATCTTCGAGACGTCACTCCCGACTTTCGCGTTCAACGAGCGATGCGTCTGCATCTCAAACATCTGTTTGGCGAGTTCGAGCAGTTTCATGAGCAAGTACGCCGTCGCCTCGGCATCATAGATGGCCCGGTGATGCTGGGTCAACTCGATATCGAATCGTTTTGCGAGCGTGTTGAGACGGTGGTTCTTGAGCGTCGGCAAAATCGTCCGCGCGAGCTCGAGCGTATCGATGACCGGATAGTCATCCGGCTCGTGGCCCCCGCTTCGAAGCGTCGCTTCCAAGAAGCCCATATCGAACGAGGCGTTGTGGGCGACGAGAATGCCGTCCTCGCACCAGTCGACGAACTGCTTGGCGATGACTTCAGGGTCGGGCTGGCCATGGACCATGTCGTCCGTGATGCCCGTCAGTTCGATCGTCGTGGCCGAGAGCGGATGTTTCGGGTCCGCGAACGCCTCGAACCGATCGATGATCTCGCCGTCTTTGATTTTGACCCCGGCGAGCTCGATGATTTTGTTGTAGACCGCCGAAAGTCCGGTCGTCTCGACGTCGAAGACGACATATGTCGCATCGTCGAGCGGGACATCGGTCGGGTGATATGCGACCGGGACACCATCATTGACGACGTTCGCTTCGACACCATACAACACTTTGATATCATTTTTCTTCCCGGCATAATACGCCTCCGGGAACGACTGGACACCGGCGTGATCGGTGATGGAGATGGCGCGATGGCCCCATTTCGCCGCTCGGGCGACGAGCGCCGACACGTTCGTGACCGCGTCCATTTGACTCATCTGCGTATGAGCGTGCAGTTCGACGCGTTTTTCACCCGCCCATTCGTCACGGGCCGGCTCGACTTTCACTTCTTGCAGTTGCGATGCCATCATGCACAGTTCGCGCATGAAGCTGTCATCCTCGACCCGGCCGGCCGCTTGGATCCACATCCCTTTTTTGACGGCGCTGAGCATCCGATCATCGTCGTCATCGCGTGCGAACACTTTGACGATGAGTGAATCAGTATAGTCGGTCATCTTGAACGTGAACAGTTTCTTCCCGCTCTTCAGTTCTTTCCGTTCGGCCGAGAAGACGAGGCCACGGATGGCGACACGTCGTTCTTCTTCGATAATCGTCTTGATTGGGACGATCTCGTCCTTGATCAAGGCACCCATCCGGACCTCGGTGACCGGTTCATCGTTCGTCTCGGTCGCCTTCGCGAACTGCGCTGCGAGCGCGAGTTTCGCTTGTTCCAAATCTTCTTGCACGACTTGTTCACGGAGCGCCTGGTTCGCTTCTTCATTCTCCGAGAACAGTGCTTGGCATGGTTTCTTCATGAAGCCATAAGCGCTATAGAGCGCCTGGACTTCTTGGCACAGCTCTTTATCGACATAGTTCGCCTCAGGGGCCGAGCGTACCGGGATGAGCAATTTGTTCTGCTCAAAGCGCGGTGAGACCGATGCGAAATAACTGCGCATCGCACCCGACACTTGACTGAGTTCACTGACGATGCGCGGCCAATAGTCGATATAGTCCTGTTCGCCGCCGCCTGACGTCGTCGTGAAACGAGCGTATACCTCGTCGGCGAACGTCGCGTAACGGCTCTCGATCCGACTCATGAACAGTTGATACACTTCGTACGGCAACACCCGTTCCAGCTGGAAATAAAACGTCCACGTCCGGCGTTGCTTGTTGACGACAAGTCGTGTCAACTCCGCTCCGTCGAACTGATCCGTCTCGGTCGTGATGCCGAGGTCGGTCAAGAGCAATTGCATTTTTTGATTTGCTTCCACGGGTAAGAAGTCCCCCCTTTTATCATTCGATGTCGAAAAATGAAGGTGACGGCAAGAAACCGTCACCTTCATCGATCATTTTGCCTCGTTCAGTTGCGCCGTGATCACACGTGGCAACTCATCTACCGTTGTCTCAAGGACTTCGCCAGTGGCACGTACTTTCACTTCGACGATGCCTTCGTTCGCTTTTTTCCCGACATTTATGCGAATCGGGAGACCAATCAAGTCAGCATCGGCAAATTTGACGCCGGCCCGTTCTTTACGGTCATCATACAACACATCATACGTGGAAGACAGTTCAGCGTACAAGCGGTTCGCCAGTTCGAGCTGTGCCTCGTCTTTCGTGTTGATCGCAATTAGATGAACGTCGAACGGTGCGACACTCTTCGGCCAGACGATGCCGCGGTCGTCATGGTGCTGCTCGATGACAGCCGATAGCGTCCGCGAGACGCCGATGCCGTAGCAACCCATGATAAGCGGTTCAGCCCGACCTTCTTCATTCAAGAACGTCGCGCCCATCGCTTCTGAATAGCGCGTGCCGAGCTTGAACACTTGTCCGACTTCAATCCCGCGGGCGAAGCGCACCGGACCCGACTCGTCGGGTGCCATGTCGCCTTCGACGACGAACCGGAGATCGTGATACGTCAAATGCGACAAGTCGCGCTCAGCGTTGACGTGCTTGTAGTGCGTGTTCGCCTCGTTGGCACCACATACCGCGTCGACCAAATATTTGACGGCGTAGTCAGCCACGACTTTTACCGGGGCTTGGATCGGCCCGAGCGTACCTGGCTCACAGCCGAACAAGTCGATGATCGTCGCTTCGTCTTCCATTTGGATGTCGAGTCCGCCGAGGGCGTTCTTCACTTTGACATCGTTCGCTTCGTGATCACCGCGCACGATGGCCATGACCGTCTCCCCATCAACGTTGAAGAGAACCGACTTGATCGTCGTCTTCGTGTCGATGTTCAAGAAACGTGCCACGTCTTCAATCGTCTTATTGTCTTTCGTGTCGACCTTATCGAGAGCGAGGATTTCGGCCGCTTGCATGTCATAGCGGTCGAGCGTTTCTGCCATCTCGATATTAGCAGCGTAGTTCGACGTATCCGTGTAGACGATCGTATCCTCACCGATTTCGGCGAGCGCTTGGAACTCGTGCGTGTCTTTCCCGCCGATGGCACCCGAGTCCGCCACGACCGGACGATATTTCAAGCCGATGCGGTCGAAGATGTTAGAGTAGGCACGATACATGTTCTTGTACTCCTCGTCCAAATCGTCCTGTGTGGCGTGGAACGAATACGAGTCTTTCATCAAGAACTCACGGCCCCGGAGCAATCCGAAACGCGGACGGCGCTCGTCACGGTACTTCGTTTGAATCTGATACAAGTTGACCGGTAACTTTTTATACGAGTTAAGTTCATCGCGCACGATTGATGTGATGAGTTCCTCGTGCGTCGCACCGAGTGCGAAACGACGATCGTGACGATCCGTCAACCGCATGAGTTCAGGACCATAAATGCCCCAGCGGCCTGTCTCTTCCCATAGTTCGGCTGGTTGAATCGCTGGCATGAGCAATTCTTGGGCACCGGCCTGGTTCATCTCTTCGCGGATAATCGTTTGAATCTTTTGTAATACGCGGTGTCCGAGTGGAAGATATGAATAAATTCCAGCGGCATTTTGGCGCATAAAGCCCCCACGGACGAGAAGCTGATGGCTGACGGCTTCCGCGTCGGCCGGTACTTCTCGAAGTGTCGGCATGAACAGTCTCGATTGTTTCATAGGTATCAACGTTTCCCTTCTATAACCCGATTAGATCTTAATTTATTATTTAAAGAATGATTGGATATCATTCCAGGTGACAATCAACATGAGGAGCATGAGCAGAGCGAAACCGATAAAGTGGACGAAGCCTTCCTTTTTCGGATCGATCGGCCGTCCGCGCACCGCTTCGAACAAGAGGAAAATGAGTCGTCCCCCATCGAGTGCCGGGAGCGGCAACAAGTTGAAAATCGCCAAGTTGACGGATAGAAGTGCCGTCCAATTGAGGAGCATGATGAATCCGCTCGCCGCCACTTCGTCGGTCATGCGGACAATCCCGACTGGTCCGGCCAATTGATCAACGCCGACTTGTCCCGTCACCAAGTCACCGACCGCGGAAAAGATGAGCGTCGACATCGTCCACGTCGTCTCGGCCCCGGTCGTAAAGGCTTTCGTCGGTGAGCGCTCAAGTGCGTTCGTCACCCCTAAAATCCCGACGGTCTCGCCGTTTTGTTCGATTGCTTGAGGAGTGAGCGTCACTGTTTGTTCCGCGTCGTCCCGAATATACGTCACTTCGGTTGGCGTATCGGCCCGATCGGCCAATACGGTTCGAAGGTCGAGCCAATTATCGATTGATTGTCCCTCAATCGAGACGATTTCGTCACCCGCCATGAGACCCGCTTGATCGGCAGCCGAATCCGGCTGCACAGTCCCGATTTGGCCATCGTCCGTCGGTGTCCCTTGGACGAGGCCGACGATGACGAGCAAGATGAAGGCAAGGACGAAATTCATCGCCGGGCCGGCTGCAATCGCGAGCACACGTTTCCATACCGATTGAGCTCCGAACGTGCGATCGTACGGGGCAATTTGAATTTCCATGCCTTGGTCGACGAGGAGCGTGTCACGTTCAAGTGCATAGACACGAACCTCATCGTCGACGAGCAACTGGATTTTCAATTCACGAATCGAATCGAACTTGTCGACCGTCCCGACGACGTGCACGTCTTTTGCCTGATCCGGCTGGAAGTAGACACGATCGACCGTGCCGGCACTCGTCAGGCGCAAGCCTACGTGTTGACCAGCTTTCACTTCGATCGGTTCAAAATCTTCCCCGGCCATTTTGACATATCCACCGATTGGCAATAAGCGAATCGTATACAGCGTCTCATTCTTTCGGAACGAGAGGATTTTCGGCCCAAACCCGATTGCAAATTCATGACAGAGAATCCCTGCCCGTTTCGCCATGACGAGGTGTCCCCATTCATGCACCGAAATGAGTACCCCAAACATCAAAACGATGGCGATAAAAGTCGTCATTGTCTATTCCCCACCTTCACTTTCCTTGCTGAATTTGTTCTCGAACCGCTCGGTCGATTTGAAGGATCTCCTCGAGCGTCGGTTCTGCAATTACCGTATGTGTTTCCATCGCTTGTTCGACGATGCGTTCGATATCAAGGAAGGCGATCTCCCCGTTCAAGAACAGCTCGACGGCCGCCTCATTGGCCGCATTGAGCACCGTCGGCATCGAACCGCCAGCGCGACCGGCCTCATACGCGAGGCGTAACGCCGGATAACGCGTCAAGTCCGCTTCCGCGAAGTGAAGCGTTCCGATTTCTCTCAAGTTTAACCGCTTGTTCCCGTCGATTTCAAGACGTTTCGGGGCCGCGAGCGCATAGAGGATCGGTCCTCGCATATCCGGATTGCCAAGCTGCGCCATGACGGCGGCATCTTTGAATTCGACCATCGAATGAATGATCGATTCGCGATGAAGCACCACTTCAATATCATTATAATCGATATCGAACAACCAGTGCGCTTCGATGACTTCAAGTCCTTTGTTGAACATCGTCGCCGAATCGATCGTGATTTTCGCGCCCATCGACCAATTCGGATGCGCGAGCGCCTCCGCGACGGTCACGCCTTCTAATTCATCACGCGACTTGTCACGGAAACTCCCGCCCGATGCCGTCAAAATGATTTTTGAGACATCTTCTCGGCGCTCGCCGTTCAAGCATTGATAGATGGCCGAATGTTCACTGTCGACCGGAAGCAGGCTGACCCCATGCTTCTTGACGGCTGCGGTGACGAGATGACCCGCCGTGACGAGCGTCTCCTTGTTTGCCAAGGCGATATCTTTCCCCGCCTCGATGGCAGCGAGTGTCGGCTCGAGACCGACAGCCCCGACGACAGCCGTGACGACGATGTCGGCCCGCTCTGCGGTCGCACATTCGATCAACCCTTCAAGTCCGATAAAAAAGAGTGGTTCGTATGTAAGTCGTGGCTTGAGCTGTTCGAGCACTTCGATGTCTTTGGCGGACACGTATTTCGGCCGCAGGCGGTTGATCCATTCCTCGGCCACATCTACATTCGTTCCGAAGGCATAGGCCTCAAGTTCAAACAAGTCGGGGTGCTGTTCGATGACGTCACATGTCTGTACGCCAATCGATCCAGTCGCCCCGATTAAGCTGATTCGCTTCATCTTGACACTCCTTTATAACAAATTAAATACCCAGATGACCGTGAATACCGCGATCATACTATCAAACCGGTCCAAAATACCACCGTGTCCCGGCAACAGATGACCCGAATCTTTTACGTTGAATTGACGTTTATACGCTGATTGCACCAGGTCTCCGAGTTGGCCGACGACTGAAACGACGACCGCGAGTACCAATACTTCGAGAATCGGCAACACCGGTTCGATGAGCACATAGACAAGGCCGACGACGACCGCGGAAATGATTCCGCCGACCGCCCCTTCAATTGTCTTGTTCGGACTGATCGACGGCCAAAGTTTTGTTTTTCCGATCGCTTTCCCCGTGAAATAGGCACCCGAATCGGTCGCCCAAATCATGAAGAGGACGAGCAGCACTTTGACGAGCCCGTCTTCTGACAAGCGGACGAGTGCGAAACTCGAGAAACCGATGACAAGATAGACGGCGGATACGAAATAAAAGCTCGCATCTTCATACGTAAAGCGGTTTTTCGTGACGACCGTCCAAAACAGGAGGAGTATCAAACCGAGCACCATCCATTGATTCGTCGACATCGGCAACTCGCCCATGACAAGCTGCCGCTCGAGCAACATCAACACGAACGGGAACGCCACAAGGAGCGACGTCACGAGGAACGGGAATGCCATCAACTTGTGGTTGCGCATCATCGTGAATTCGCTCAGTCCAATCAAGGCGAGCACCCCCATCAAAATGACGAACGGACTGCCGCCAAGGGCGATCAAGCTGACAAAAATGGCACCGGCCCAAAGGCCGGTAATAATTCGAGTCTTCATGTCACACCCCACCAAACCGGCGTGTCCGCGCGTTATACGCCTCGATCGCCTCGACGAAGTGGTCCCGTTTGAACTCCGGCCATAGCACGTCCGTGAAATGCAGTTCGGCATATGCCCCTTGCCAAAGCAAGAAGTTCGACAGGCGCTGTTCACCGCTCGTCCGGATAATCAAATCGACATCTTGCATGTTTGTCATCAGACGCTGTCCAATCATGGCGTCGTCGATGTCGTCAGGTCTTATTTTCCCTGCGGCTACATCGCTGGCGATCAATCGCATCGCTCGCACGAGCTCATCGCGCCCGCCGTAGTTCAAGGCGAAGACGAGATCTAACCCCGTGTTCGTCGCCGTACGCGTACGGGCTTCATCGACTGCCTCCCGCGTGCCACGTGGCAGTTTTGACACATCACCTGCGACAAGGACACGAACGTTCTGTTCGTCCAGTTCTTTTAAATCGGTCTCCAGAAATTGTTTTGGCAATTTCATCAAGAAGTTGACTTCTTCTTCTGGACGGGTCCAGTTCTCTGTCGAGAACGCATACAGCGTCAACGAACGGATTCCGAGTTCTTGGGCGGTGCGAACCGCTTCTCGGACCGATTTCATCCCTTCCCGGTGACCCATGATGCGAGGGAGTCCACGCTTCTTCGCCCAACGGCCGTTGCCGTCCATGATGATGGCGACGTGTTCGGGGATGCTCAGTTCCGCCTCGGTCTTCGTTTTAGGATTCACCCATTTAAACATACTCTATCCTCCTGATTGTATGAAAGAGGGACCCTCTCAGTAAAAGGGTCCCCACACAGCTTTTTGGTATACCACTTCCGTGATTACACTTCCATGATTTCTTTTTCTTTCGTCGCTGCAGATTCATCAATCTTTTTGATATACGAATCCGTTAACGATTGAACGTCGTCCGCGTAACCGCGAAGGTCGTCCTCTGTCAAGTCCCCATCTTTTTCAAGCTTCTTCAAGTTTTCGTTTGCGTCACGACGAACGTTACGGACAGCGACTTTCGCTTCTTCCGCATATTTCTTCGTCACTTTCACGAGCTCTTTCCGGCGCTCTTCTGTCAAAGCAGGGATGGCGAGACGAATGACGGTCCCGTCCGACGACGGCGAGAGGCCGAGATCGGCTTTTTGAATCGCTTTTTCAACGTCAGACACCATCGACTTGTCCCATGGTTGAATCAAGAGAAGGCGTGCTTCCGGTGTATTGATGTTCGCTACTTGATTGAGCGGTGTCGGTACCCCGTAGTAATCAACTTGAACCGGGTCCAAAATTGACGCGCTCGCACGTCCTGTACGAAGTGTCCCGAAGTCACGTTTCAAGGCGGAATGGGCTTTCTCCATCTTTTCTTCAGCAGTTTTCAATACGTCATTTACACTCATGAATTGATTCCTCCTACTACCGTCCCGATATGTTCCCCGAGTACGACACGTTTGATGTTTCCTTCTTCAAGCAATGAGAATACAATCAGTGGGATATGGTTGTCCATACATAGTGACGTGGCTGTCGAATCCATGACTTGGAGACCGTCCTTTAAGACGTCCAAGTACGTGAGCGTGTCGTATTTGACTGCATCCGGAACGAGTTTCGGATCGGCCGAATAGACGCCGTCGACGTTGTTTTTCCCCATCAAGATCACATCAGCTTCAATCTCCGCTGCGCGGAGTGCCGCTGTCGTGTCTGTCGAGAAGTACGGGTTCCCCGTCCCTGCCGCAAAGATAACGACACGACCTTTTTCAAGGTGGCGCATTGCCCGGCGACGGATATACGGTTCAGCCACTTGGCGCATTTCGATTGAGGTTTGGACGCGTGTTTGGACACCGTTCGTTTCAAGGCTATCTTGTAGCGCGAGCGAGTTCAATACCGTGGCGAGCATGCCCATGTAATCCGCATTCGCACGGTCCATACCGAGCTCGCTACCGGTCTTGCCGCGCCAGATGTTTCCGGCGCCGACGACGACGGCTACTTCGACGCCCATGGCGACCAATTCTTTAATTTGCCCAGAGATCGAATTGACGATGGCCGGGTCAATCCCGTACCCTTGATCTCCTGCGAGCGCTTCCCCACTCAATTTTAACACAATTCGCTTATATTTCGGTTCCATACTTTGCCTCCTCTTGCTTGAAAAAAGGGAACACGCTCCCTTAACGAACTAACTCAAGGTTATACAGACGTGTTCCCAATTTTGATTGCACCATGTGAATGATGCAGATTATTTTTTAAGTTGGTTCATTACTTCTTCAGCAAAGTTTTCTTCGCGTTTTTCCATACCTTCTCCAACTTCGAAACGTACGAATGAGTTGATACGGCCGCCTTTAGACTCTACGTATTTCCCAACTTTGAAGTCAGCGTCTTTAACGAATGTTTGGTCGACGAGGCAGATTTCCTCGAAGTACTTGTTCATACGTCCAGCAATCATCTTCTCGACGATGTTGGCAGGCTTGCCTTCGTTGAGGGCTTGCTCAGTCAAGACTTTCTTCTCACGATCTGCTTCTTCAGCCGATACTTCGTCGCGTGTCGCGTAAAGTGGGCGTGCTGCTGCTACGTGCATGGCAACGTCTTTCGCAACTGTTTCGTCCGTTGTACCGTCGATGACGACGATCGAACCGATGCGTCCGCCCATGTGGAGGTATGTGCCAAAGACTGCGTCATCAGCTTTTTGAAGGACAGCGATGCGACGGAGTGAGATTTTCTCTCCGATTGTCGAAGCTTCTTCTTGGATGTGTGTCTCAAGTGTTTTACCTGCTACGAATTCAGAAGCGAGTGCTGCTTCGACTGAAGTCGCGCCTGAAGTGAGAACTGCTTTCGCTACGTCTGAAACGAGTGTTTGGAACTTCTCGTTTTTCGCAACGAAGTCTGTTTCTGAGTTGACTTCGACGAGTGTAGCTTTGTTGCCGTCAACCGCTACTGCCGTCAAACCTTCTGCTGCGATACGGTCGCCTTTAGCTGCTGCTTTAGCGATCCCTTTTTCACGAAGGAAGTCGACTGCCGCTTGCATGTCACCGTTTGTTTCAGTGAGTGCTTTTTTGCAATCGAGCATACCTGCGCCTGTTTTTTCACGAAGTTCTTTTACCATTGCTGCTGTAACTGCCATCGGAAATTCCTCCTTGTAAAACTTACGAATTTTTAAGAAAAAGCACTAAGGCTTTATATACGTGTCCTAAAAAAAGGTGATAAAAGGCTTTCCCTTTATCACCTGTTGTCTGACCGATTACTCAGCTTCTGTCGCTTCAGCTTCTGGAGCTACTGCTTCTTCAGCTACTTCTTCTTCGCCTTGCTTCGCTTCGATGATCGCATCTGCCATCTTAGAAGTGAGCAATTTAACCGCACGAATCGCATCGTCGTTCGCTGGGATGACGTAGTCGATTTCGTCTGGGTCACAGTTTGTGTCGACAATCGCAACGATTGGGATGTTCAATTTGTGAGCTTCTGCAATCGCAATACGCTCTTTACGTGGGTCAACGATGAAGAGAGCATCAGGAACACCTGGCATGTCCTTGATTCCGCCGAGGAACTTCTCAAGACGTGTCATTTCTTTTTTCAAGATGATGACTTCTTTCTTAGGAAGTACTTCGAACGTACCGTCAGCTTCCATTTTCTCAAGCTGCTTCAAGCGGTTGATACGCTTTTTGATTGTTGAGAAGTTAGTGAGTGTTCCACCCAACCAACGCTCGTTGATGAAGTACATACCTGAACGGAGTGCTTCTTCTTTGATTGTATCTTGAGCTTGTTTTTTCGTACCTACGAAGAGGACGTTTCCGCCTTCTGCCGCGAGTTCACGAACGAAGTTGTACGCTTCGTCTACTTTTTTGACCGTTTTTTGAAGGTCGATGATGTAGATGCCGTTACGCTCCGTGAAGATGTATTTCGCCATTTTTGGGTTCCAACGGCGTGTCTGGTGACCGAAGTGTACACCAGCTTCGAGCAATTGCTTCATTGAAATTACTGCCATGATAAATTTCCTCCTTGTGGTTTAAAAAAGTCCTCCGCCTCGTTCATCGTTGTATTCCGACCTTTCGGCACCGAGGAATACCATCCCGAGACGTGTGTGATGTGTTTAACACCAAAAAATACTATAGCATATGTCCGTCAATCCGGCAACTCTCACTTTTTGCGAAGTTTGGCGTATAAGGCGACTTCCCCTTCGCCTTTTCCGAGCAGTCGGGCCGTCTCCCGGACCGAGTGGTGCAGTAACACATCCTCGACGTGCGGGGCTGATTGCGTTTCATCGTCCGAGCGCTCTCGATCAAGCTCTGCATGGACCGCCTGCGCATCAGCCACCTCCTCTAAGGACAATGGATGTTTCACGACATCGTTCATCGATTCCATGAACGACAACAGCAGGGCCTCGGTCTCACGCTTCTCGTGCTCGAGTTGCGTGACACGAGCGGTCAACGCCTGGACTTGACGAAATAAAATCAGCAACCCGTAAGCAACGATACACGCGATTGCGATATATACAACGGTCATCTCCATCCCTCCTTCACGATGTCTTCTCTTCTAAATACGAACGTCCAAGTGCGAGTTTCAACGTCTTCAACGCCTTAGAATGGATTTGGGAGATACGTGACGTCGATAGTTCTAACACTTCGCCAATCTCGGTCAACGTCAACTCGTCAAAATAAAATAACGAGACGACGAGACGTTCTTTTTCGGATAAGTGCTCGATTTCGGTCGTCAGCACATCGAGCAGCTCGCGCTGCAAGAGCGTATCTTCCGGTTTCTCGGAGTCAGGGTCGAAATATGTGACGGACATGACCTTGCCTTCTTCTTGAAGCGTCACCGCCTCATCGATCGACAACATGTTCGCGAAATACCCTTCCGCCATCGCCTTCTCGATTTCCGACACCGGTAGTTCGCAGGCGCTCGCGAGTTCTTCTTTCGTCGGGGCCCGGTGCAGCTTCTGTTCGAGCTGCTCGGCGATGTGATCAATCTTCTTCACTCGTTCGCGCACCGAACGCGGTAACCAATCGATTTTCCGTAGCCCATCGATGATGGCGCCGCGGATTCGAAACGCCGCGTACGTGTCAAACTTGTTGTTGTGTTCTGGATCATATTTCATGAGGGCATCGTACAATCCCATGTAACCCAAACTTTTCAATTCGTCGCGTTCGACGCTCTTTGGGAGCGTCACGATCATTCGTTGCACGTGATAATGGATGAGGAACTCATAGTGCGCCAATAGTTCATTCGCTGTATCCATATCGCGGTCAGTGTTCCAACGATCCCACAACTCGGTAAGCTGAGTCGTCATGTCGATCCCCCCTAGATTTCCTTAGTTCCTACGCTGACCGTTCGAATCGACAGGACGCAAGTCGCCACATCAAATTCGATCGTCCGTCCGTTATGCCCGCCGCAGTCTTCTGCGATGAGCGGGATACGGTGCGCTTTTAAAGCGTTGCGCACGGCTTCGGCATTCCGTTCACCGATCCGCATCGCCTCATTCTCATACTTGAATTGAAACATTTGGGCGCCGCCGGCCATCTTCGCTTGAAGCCGACCCGCTCCGGCCCGTTTCAACGAAGCGACGAGCGCTTCGATGGCCGTATCCGCATATTTTCCTACTTCAACCGTTTGATGTTTCCGGGCAATTGCCGAATCCGGCAGCATGACATGGGCCATCGCCGCGACTTGGAGCCGGACATCATACAAGATGACACCAACGCACGAACCGAGTCCTGCCGTTCGCAACTTATTCGGCGCCGTCGTCTGCTTCCATTCCGCGATGCCGATTTTAAGGACTTCAGCCATGGCCGATCAACCGCTGTTTAATCCGTTCGAGCGATCCATGCGTCGGTAGGAACAACACATGTCCGGCACTTACTTTCTCGTCGATGCGGAACGTCGTATCGATATAGAGTGCCGCATCTTCCTCGGGTTGGACCGACGTGACGACAAACTCGACGATCGAACCGGCCATATCGACCGCTGTCGCCGGGACTTGAATCGTGATTGGCGTATCGAGCCAATCTCCAAGCGCACGGGCGTACGCGCCGCTCATGATGTTTCCGATCTCTTCCCAGGCTGACTGTCCGAGCTCATCCGCCGTTTGGAACGAGAACGTGCCTCCGATGAGTGATGCGACCATCCGTTCAGCATCATCGACGGGAAACAAGATGAGAATCATGCCGTTGATGTCACCGCCGAGTTCTAACAAAACGGACGCGACGTGACGTTCCGGCCCACCGACTCGTTCCGGTAAATACGTGATCGGTTCCATCTCCGCTGAGGAGACGGTGATGCTGACCGGTTTGGCCAAGAGCGTCGACAACGCCGTCGCGGCATGGCCCGAACCGATATTACCGAGTTCTTTCAATAAATCTTGCTCGAACTCACTCAGCATGCTGTTCCTCGAACAATGCGTTAGCATCGAGCAGCGAGAACAATTTATCTTCGCCTTTGGCAATCGCCGTCAAGTGAGCCGACAACATGTCCCGACTCGACTCCGGGATCGGCTCGATGCGAACGTCCTCACTTTCCACGACCTCGTTGGCCCGGTCGACGATAAATCCGGCATCGCCTTGATTGAGCGAAGCGATCAAAATCCGTGTCTCTTCGGTCGGTTCGACCGCATCATAACCGAGACGGAGCCGAAGGTCGATGACCGGTGTGACGACACCGCGCAGATTGATGACGCCTTTGACGTGAGCTGGCGCGTTCGGGACGCGTGTGACCGGTTGTACTCGTTCAATCGAGCGGACCGACTGGACGTCGATCCCGTATGTGTTCGATCCCAATGAAAAGACTACCCATTTTTGTTCCATTCTTCTTCCTCCTTAGAACAGATCGTTGCTGTCGACAATCAAGGCGACACGCCCGTCTCCGAGTATCGTCGCACCAGAGATGGCCGGGATGCCCTCGAGGTATGTTCCGAGTGGCTTCATGACGATCTCTTGTTGGCCAATCAAATCGTTGACGACCACACCGACGAGTTTATTTCCTTTGCGGACGACGACGACCGGGAATTGCGTCTTCGTTTCCGTTTCGATCGCGAACATTTCTTTCAAGTAAACGAGCGGGACGAGCTGACCTCTGAAGTCGAAGACACGTTCACGATGGGCCGTCAAAATATCGGCCTCGTCGAGGAGCGTCGTCTCGAGAATCGATGACAACGGGACAGCGTACGTTTCCTCACCGACTTGAACGAGCATCGCTGAGATGATCGACAGCGTGAGCGGTAAGCTGACTTGGAATTTCGTCCCTTGTCCGACGACCGTTTCGAGCGTGACGACCCCACCGAGTGATTCGATCTTGTTTTTGACGACGTCTAGACCGACGCCGCGACCAGACAAATCGGTGACGACCTCTGCCGTCGAGAATCCAGGTGCGAAGATGAGCATGGCCACTTCGTTGTCCGTCATCGTCGTCGCCTCTTCAGGCGTGATGACACCACGCTCGAGCGCTTTCGAACGAACCTTGTCGACGTTGATTCCTGCCCCGTCATCCTCGATCTCGATGAAGACGCGGTTGCCACCATGATAAGCGCGAAGCGCGAGTCGACCTTGCTCCGGCTTTCCGGCTGCGACGCGTACTTCCGGCAACTCGATGCCGTGGTCGATGGCGTTTCGAATCAAGTGGACGAGCGGGTCGCCAATCTCATCGATGACCGTCCGATCAAGCTCGGTCTCGGCACCGGTGATGTCGAGTTGGACTTTTTTATGAATATCTTTCGCGACCGAACGCACCATGCGCGGGAAGCGGTTGAACACTTGCTCGATTGGCATCATGCGGAGTGTCAGGACGAGCGATTGAAGTTCATTCGTGCCACGCTTGATTTTCTCGACCGTCTCGTTCAGTTCTGGCTGACCGACTTCATCGGCGAGCCGTTCGAGACGACCGCGATCGATGATGAACTCTTCAAACAAGTTCATCAGACGATCGATTCGCTCTAAGTTGACTCGAATCGTCTTCGCTTGCGCGACGGCCTGTTCTTTCGGTTCCTCCGTCTCCACCGCTTTCGGTTTCACTTCAGCCACGGCGGCACTGACGGCAACTTCCGGCGCACCGGTTGCCGCACTCATGTATGGTGTCACGTGGACGTGCTCGACTTCCGACACTTGGGACACGGCATGTTCAATCACGTCCGCCGCCTCTTGTGTCACGAACAAGACGTCAAATGAGAGGTCGAACTGTTCTTGCTCGATCGCTTCGGTCTCAGGAACCGTACGGACGACTTCGCCGAGCTCCTGGAGGCGGTCGAACACCATGTAGGCGCGCGCCGCTTTCAAGACGACGGCATCCGATAGCTTCACGTGAAGTTGAAACGCCTCAAAGCCCGTCTCTTTTGCTTGTGTGATGACCGAATCGGTATAAAGGTCGGCTGTGAAGACCGTCGCCTCGACCGTCTCGACTGTTTGCGGAGTGCTACCGATGAATGACTGGAACGCAGACACTGTCGCCGCGACTTCAACGTTTGCACCTCTTCCCCCCGTCTCGATATCCGCGATCATCTCTTCGATTTGTTCCATCGCCGAGAACATCGTGTCGAGCAACAGTTGGTTGCTCTCTTTCTTTCCGGCTCGAACCAAGTCGAGCGCGCTCTCCATCTCATGCGTCAAGTTGGCCACGCTCTCGTAGCCCATCGTCGCCGACATCCCTTTGAGCGTATGTGCGGAGCGGAAAATCTCTTGAATCGCTTCCTGGCTTCCCGTCTGTTCTAGTTTCAACAGCTGGGTGTTCACCGATTGGATATGTTCTTGCGACTCGTCTAAAAACAATCCTAAGTATTCGTTCACGTCCATCTATAATGCCTCCCTGTCGTTAGACTCGGTTCCACTGACGTTTCAAGTTCCCCATCAAGCGTTCCATGAAATGACGCGGTTTCGGCGGCGTCCCGGTCAATGTCGTTAAAATCCGTTCAAGCCGCCAACTGATATCACTTTTTCGGTCCAGATGGTAAAACGGGACTTGGGCGATGACCGCTCGTCTGACCGTGGCGTCATCTGGTAAATACCCGAGGAATCGAATCGATTTCTTTAAAAACTGCTCACATGCAACTTCCATTCGTTCAAAACATTGCAGCGCTTCCTCACCCGATTGGGCTCGATTGACGATCACACCGAGCGGCAAGTCCGGACTTTGACGATGGACGAGCTTCGTGTAGGCGTATCCATCCATGAGCGAGGTCGGTTCGGGCGTCAAGATGAGAAACATCTCATCGCACCCCTCGATAAACTGGAGTGACGTGTCTGTCGCCCCGGCCCCCATGTCGAATAAGACATAATCGTATTCGGTCAGCACTTCGAGTTCACGCATAAAAAATTGCATATCTGCATGTGAGAATTGGACTAGTTCGTCGAGCCCACTTCCCCCATGTAATATATCGACACCTTGCACGTTTTTCTGAACCGAGGCAGCGAGCGGAATTCGCGCTTTCACCGAATCCATCATCGTCCGTGACCTCGATGCGTTCAATAAGATGTGCACGTTCGCCATCCCGATGTCGAGGTCGACGATCAAGACGCGTTTCCCGAGCTCGACGAGACCGATTGCTGTATTGACGCAGACATTCGTTTTGCCGACCCCGCCTTTCCCACTCGCAAAAGCGATTGTCGTCGGTGCGGTCTCCGTTTTCGCTCTCAGACGTCTTGCTTGGTCCATTGGGTCCACCCTTCTTTCTCAAGCAAACGATCCGTCAGTCGGTCCGGCTCCCCGGCGACGAGGTCATCCGGCACTTCTTGCCCGTCCGTCAACCAAGCGACCGGTAGTCCGCTTTCTCGGACCATTCGATACATCGCATGGATGTCGCTCGTCTCATCGGCTTTCGTGAAGATTAGCGACCGAAGCGGCAACGGTTCAAATTGGCGATAAATCATTTCCATATCCCGCATCTTCGACGTCAAGCTGAGGACGAGTGACAAGCTCGTCTCCGAGAAATCATGATAGCGCTCGAACTGCTCGACGTACGCCTCGTCGCGGAAGTTGCGACCAGCCGTATCAATCAGGATGATATCTTTCCGTGCGAACAGTTGCTTCGCCCGTTTGAAGTCATCGAAATCGTAGGCGACCTCGACCGGGATGTCTAAAATCTCGGCGTACGTTTTCAATTGTTCGATCGCCGCGATTCGATACGTGTCTGTCGTGATGAGGCCGACCGACAGACCGTGCTCGAGCTTGTAATGGGCGGCGAGTTTCGCGAGCGTCGTCGTCTTACCGACCCCGGTCGGACCGACGAGCATCATGTACCGCTTCGGTTCGGGCACAGGCAAGAAGGAACTCCGGATTTGGTCACGCACGTAGCGTTCGACGACTTCCACCGATTTTGTCGTGTAATACAGCTCATTGATCGCTTCGTCCCATGTCTCACTGTGAAACGATTCAGAGGCGAGCAGTGATTCGACGTGCGTCAGTGCCGCCGGCAAGCGTCTCGTTGCCGAGAGTTCAGGCGCAGGAATCGAGACGTTCTTCGGTTGCACTTGACGCTCTGACATCTTCACAGGTTTCGGTGTGGCGGCCGGTTTCACAGCTGCACGCGGTTTGACGGCGAGCGGCGCTTTCTCGAGCGCGGCGATGACCTCGACGTGTTGCGAGGCAAACAGGCCGAGCCAGCCTTTCTTCACTTGGCGGGAGTTCAAGATGACGGCATCGTCGCCAAACTCTTGTTTGACTTTCGTCATCGCTTCCGCCATCGTCTTGCCAGTATATTTTTTGATTTGCATTTAAATCACCCCAATACTTTTCACTTCAATCGAGCTGAGCAGTTCGTTGTAGGCGAGGACCGGCACGTCCGGATAATACCGTTCGAGCAATTGTCTCACGAACAGACGAATCGTCGGCGAGCAGAGGATGACGGCCGAGGCTCCGTAGCGTTCGAACATCGACAGTTGCTCGCCCGAACGTTCGATAATCTCGCGCGCCTGTTCCGGGTCGAGCGCCAAATAGTTGCCGAACTCGGTTTTTTGAACGGCGTCTTGAATGAGCTGTTCGGTTTGGCCACCGAGCGTGACGACGTAGAGCGGTCCGTCCGGCGGGCTGACTTGGTCTGTCAATTGACGAGACAAGCCTTGGCGGCAATATTCGCCGAGGATGTCGGCATCTTTCGTCACTTTGCCGTAGTCGGCCATCGTCTCGAACAAGAGCGGTAAATTGCGAATCGAGACGTGTTCTTTCAATAGATGACGTAGCACTTTTTGAATGTCCCCGATTGAGAGGACCGATGGTGTCACGTCTTCGACGAGTACCGGGTGCGTCTCTTTCAAGTGTTCGACCAACTGCTTCGTCTCTTCGCGACCAAGAAGGTCGGCCGCGTGCTTCTTGAGCGTCTCGGTCAAATGCGTCGCGACGACCGACGGCGGATCGACGACCGTGTATCCGCTCATTTCGGCGCGGGTACGCGTCTCTTCATCGATCCAGAGGGCCGGGAGGCCGAACGCCGGTTCCGTCGTTTCAATGCCATACACTTCCGGGTCTTCAATGCCAGGGCTCATCGCCAAATAATGATCGAGCAAGAGCTCTCCTTCGGCGACGACGTTCCCTTTCACTTTGATTCGGTATGCGTTCGGCGACAGTTGCAAATGATCACGAATCCGAACCGTCGGCAAGATGAAGCCGAGTTCAAGCGCGAGTTGACGACGAATCATGACGACCCGGTCAAGCAAATCGCCGCCTTGCGATTCATCGGCGAGCGGAATGAGCCCGTAGCCGAACTCGAATTCGATGGCATCGATTTGTAAGAGCGACACGACGGTCTCGGTAGGTGCCGATGGCTCTTCTTCCGGCAACGGTGTATCGATGACTCGTTTCATGTTGCGGCGCATCGTGTACGCCCCGTAGAAAGCGACACCGGCGATAAAGAGCGTCACCGGGAGCAAGCTAGGCGAGATGATTCCGAGCATGATGACGATTGAGCCGGCGATATAAAGGAGCGTCGGGTTTTGACCGAGCTGGTCGACGACGTCTTCCCCTAAGTTCCCATCCGACACGGCACGCGTAACGATGATCCCGGTCGCCGTCGAGATGAGGAGTGCCGGGATTTGACCGACGAGCCCATCCCCGATTGTCATGAGCGAGAACGTCTGGAACGCCTCACCGACCGGGAGTCCCATTTGGACGGTCCCGATGATGATCCCGAAAATCAAGTTGATGACGACGATGATGATTCCGGCGATGGCATCCCCTTTGACGAACTTCGAGGCCCCGTCCATCGATCCGTAAAAATCAGCTTCACTTTGAATCTTTTTCCGGCGGATTTGAGCATCCTTGTCATCGATTAGCCCTGAGTTCAAGTCGGCATCGATCGCCATCTGTTTACCAGGCATCGCGTCGAGTGTGAAGCGGGCCGAGACTTCGGATACACGCTCGGCCCCTTTCGTGATGACGACGAATTGGATGATGACGAGGATGAGGAAGACGACGAACCCGACGAGCACGTTCCCGCCGACGACGAAGTTCCCGAACGTGGCGATGACTTCCCCACCGTATCCGGTCGATAAAATCGAGCGCGTCGTCGACACGTTCAATCCGAGCCGGAACAGCGTCACGATCAGTAAGAGCGAAGGGAAGACCGAGAAGTCGAGTGCTTCGCGCGCGTTCATCGCAACGAGTAGAATCAGCAAGGCGATGAGTATATTAACAATGATTAAAAAATCTAATATGAACCCCGGTAACGGGATGACGAGCATGACGACGATCATGAGAACGCCAATCAATACCGCGAAATCTTTCGCTTTTACAGCCAACACATACTCCTCCTCAAGACGGTTGTTTCAATTGATAGACGAACGCGAGCACTTCGGCGATCGCCTGATAAAACGACTCGTCAACGACTTCCCCGATGTCCATTTGGGCGTACAGGGCACGGGCCAACGGTTTATTTTCCACAATCGGGATGTCATGTTCTTTGGCCGCGTCGCGGATGTTGAAGGCGACTTGGTCGACGCCTTTGGCGACGACGAGCGGCGCAAAGTCTTTCGTGTCGTCATAGCGAATGACGACGGCATAATGGGTCGGGTTCGTGATGACGACGTCCGCGTTCGGAATTTCTTGCATCATGCGGCGCATCGCCATCTCCCGTTGTTGTTGTTTAATCTTTGACTTGATGAGCGGGTCACCTTCGCTGTTTTTATATTCATCTTTCACGTCTTGTTTCGACATGCGAATCGATTTTTCAAAATCGAATCGTTGGTAGAAGAAATCGAGCAGCGCGAGCGCGAGTAAGGCGACACTGACCCATAGTCCGAGTTCGATTGTGATGCTCGCGAGTGCGATGACCGATTCACGGACATGTTCGACCGCCATCCGGGACAGCTCTTTTTGGTTTTGCCAGAGCACGGCAACAGCAGTCGTCAGGATAATCAATAATTTGAATAAGGACTTTAAAAATTCGACGACTGCTTTCATGCTGATAATCCGTTTGACCCCTTTGATTGGATCGATGCGTTCGAGCTTCGGTTGAATCGCCTCGGTCGAGAACAACGTCCCGATTTGAAGGTAGTTGATCAAAATCCCGAACACGACCGCGACGACGAAGAACGGACCGACAATCAGGCCGACACGAAGCAACAAATCGGTGAGCATCCCAGACAAGCCATTCGATAAGTCGAACAATAAATAGCTCGTACCGAGCAAATCTTTCGTCAAGCCGAACAGCTGCTTGCCGAGATACGGCCCAAAAAACGATAACATGAGAAACATCGCGAACAAGGCAAAAGCACCGGTCAAATCGGCCGACTTGGCGACTTGTCCTTTCTTGCGCGAGTCTTCCCGCTTTCGTGGGGTCGCTTTTTCGGTTTTTTCTCCTGCAAAAAATTGAAGATCGACCGATAAGGTATATAGAGGCTTCATGAGGCGTCTCCTAGCAATGTCATAAAATCACGCAACACTTCTTGTAAGATCGGGATGAACTGACTGATGCCGTTCAAGGTCAAACCCATCATGACGACCATGACCGAGAATCCCGCAATCAGTTTGAATGAGAATCCGATTGCAAAAATATTGAACTGCGGGGCCGATTTCGCCAAGAACCCAAGCGCCATGTCGACGAGCAAGAGTGACGCCATGAGCGGAAAGGCAAGCTGCAAAGCGACCATCATCGTCATCGTGACGACCTTGACGGCCATCATGAGCGATGCTTCACTGAAGTCGATGATCGGCTGGCCCGGCGGATAAATTTGAAAGCTATAATAGATGCCGTCGATTAACAATAAATGTAAGTTACTCGACAACATGATAAACAACGTAAAGATGTAATAAAATCGTCCGATTAACGGCGACTGTCCTCCGAACATCGGGTCGTACGCCGATGCCATCGCGAGTCCGAGCTGTAAATCGATGACGCCGCCCGCAATCTGAGGCGCGAAGAATAAAATGTTAATCAAAATGCCGAGCACCAACCCGATCAACACTTCGTACAAGACTTGCAAGATGTACGCTTGACCGAGATCGAGCGGCTCTGTCACCGTGAACATCGCATAGTACGCTAAAAAGGCACTGAACGCGACGCGGTGCATGACCGGCAGTTGCCGGGACGAAAATAACGGGACGCTCACGAAGAAGCCGGAAAGACGGGCGAACGTCAATCCATAGAGACTGATGAAATCGACCGCGTTCATTTCGAGGCGACCTCGACCATCAGTTCAAAAATCAAACGGGTGAACCCTTCGATTTGTTGCAGCATCCAAGGCCCAAAGACGACGAGCCCGATAAAGACCGAGACGATCTTTGGGACGAACGATAGTGTCTGCTCTTGAATTTGTGTCGTCGCCTGTAAAATCGAAATGACGAGACCGACGACGAGCGAGATCAATAAGAGCGGCATCGAGATTTTCAATAACGTCCACACACTCTCCGTCGCCAAATAGATGACCATTTCCTGCGTCATATTCGTTCCTCCTACATACTTCTAAGCAAGGACTCCACAATCAAGTGCCATCCATCCACCAACACAAACAGTAACAATTTGAACGGCAATGCGATCATGACCGGCGGAAGCATCATCATCCCCATTGACATGAGGACACTCGCCACGACCATATCGATAATCAAAAATGGCAAGAAGATCATGAATCCGATTTGGAACGCCGTTTTTAACTCGCTAATCGCATAGGCCGGGACCATCGCGAGCAGCGGAACATCTTCGACCGACTCAGGTTGCTCATAGTTCCCATATTTAATGAATAATTGCAAATCTTCTTGGCGCGTGTATTGGGCCATGAACCGCTTCATCGTATTCCCTGCCTCTTCGAACGCCTCGTCTTGACTGATCCGGTCGTCCATATACGGCGAGAGGGCCTTGTCATTCAACTCTGATAGCACAGGCGACATGACGAACAACGTGATGAACAGGGCGAGCCCGATAATCAGCTGGTTCGGCGGCGTCTGTTGCGTCCCAAGTGCCGGACGGATGAACGAAAGCACGACGACGACCCGTGTGAAACAAGTCATCAAGATTAAAAACGATGGTGCGAGCGTGAGCAAGGTGAGCACGACCAACAATTTGATTGAGGTCGATGTACTGTCTGGCGTCTCCAAGTTGATTAATTGTTCAATCGTCGTCATCGTTTCTTCCTCACTTCTTCAATCTGGGCCAACTGTTGTTTGAACGTGTCGAGGAAAGCCGACGAGTTCGACTGGTTCAAGGCCGGGGCATCGAGCGCCGCCTCGTCCATCGCTTCGGCATCAATCCGGTCGAGCAATTGAATCGAGTCACCGACACCGAGCACGTACACTTGTTCACCGAGCTTAACGAGTTGCACCGAACGGTCTTTGCCGAGCGGGACACCGCCGAGATGGGTCAAATGCTGAGCCGACTTCACGCCTTGCGTCCGTGCGTTCAACCAACGTACGAGGACGAGGAACCCACCGATGACGACGACCAGGCTCAAGATGAGCTTGATGGCCGTGCCGACCGATGAGACGGCCGATGTGACCGGTTCGTCTTTCGTGTCTGGCTGTTGCTGTTCGAACTGTTGGTCGACGGTGGCGGCCTCGACCGTGGCCGGGATGAATAACCCAGCCACGAGAAGGATAATCAACCACCACTTGTTCATTGTGCGACCGTTTTTGAGACTGCCTCGACAACACGTTCAGCGTTGAACGGTTTGACGATGAAGTCTTTTGCCCCTGCTTGAATCGCATCGATGACCATCGCTTGTTGTCCCATCGCCGAACACATGATGACTTTCGCGTTCGAATCGAACCCGCGGATTTCTTTCAAGGCTGCCAAGCCGTCCATTTCTGGCATCGTGATGTCGAGCGTGACGAGATCGGGCATGAGCTCACGATATTTCGCGACTGCATCGACACCGTTCTCCGCTTCTCCGACGACTTCAAATCCATTCTTTGTCAAGATATCCTTAATCATCATGCGCATGAACGCCGCATCATCTACCACTAAAATTTTTGCACTCATTGTTCTTCCTCCTTAAACGATGCCAATCCGCTCGTGCGGTTGGATAATTTCTGTTACACGGACGCCGAAGTTCTCTTCGATGACGACGACTTCGCCGCGGGCGATCCGTTGTTGGTTCACATAAATATCGACCGGCTCACCGGCTAGTTTATCGAGTTCGATGATCGACCCTTGCGACAACTCGAGCACTTCGCGGACCGAACGTTTCGTCCGTCCGAGCTCGACCGTCACGCTGAGCGGGACATCATATAAGAGACCGAGGTTCGCTGGAATCGATTCGTTCGTCGTTGGTGCATGCAATGGCATAAATTCGGCTTGACTGACAGCGACTTCCGGTGCCGACTTCACTTCTTGACGAACTGGTGGCGGTGGCGCAGCAGCGGCCGGTGCTTTCGGTGCCTCTGGCTTCGGAGCGGCCGCAGCCGGTGCGACCGGTTGTGGCGCGGTGGCCGTCATCAGTTCATTGACGAGTTGCTTCCCGAATTGAATCGGTGCGATTTGGACGATTTTTGAATCGATTAACGTACCGACTTTCAAGTTGAACTCGATTAACACCATCGTTTCCCAAAGTTCAAGACGATCGATAATCGTCTGGGTCTTCGTCGCATCGAACACTTCGACGAGCGGCGGTGAGATATCGATTTTTTTCGAGAACACGGTCGACAATGACGTCGCCGCTGCTCCCATCATTTGGTTCATCGCTTCTTGCACGGCCGAGAGCCGGATTTCATCCAACCCTTCCGGATCGACATCGATTCCGTTCCCGCCGAGCATCAAGTCCGAGATGATGGCGGCGTCTTCACGTGTCAACACGAGGACGTTTTCGCCTTTCAAGCCTTCGGTGTAACCGACGCGAAGCGCCACGTGCGGTGTCGGATAACGCTCACGGAGCGCATCGATTGTGACTTCGCTGACGATCGGGGTCGTGATTTCTACTTTTTGTTGCAGTAACGTCGATAACGCCGTCGCCGAGTTTCCGAACGAGATATTCCCAATCTCTCCTAAAGCGTCGCTCTCCATCGAGTCAAGATGCTCTTCGGGCTTCGCCTCTGATTTTGACGAATCGCTCGTCCCTCGCAATAACGCGTCTATTTCATCTTGTGACAACATCTCACTCATTGCTCTTCCTCCTTCACCCGGTGGAGCACTTGGACCGCCATCCGCTTCCCGCTCACACCGACTTGCCCTTTGAACACTTTATTTTCCCCTACCATGATGGATAACGGGTCTTTCGCTAATTGATCGAGCGTCAAACAATCGCCGACCTCTAAATGTAACAAGTCACCAAACGTGATCGACGTCTCTCCGAGCAGGGACACGACTTCAACCGTCGAGTTCATCAATTGGGCTTTGAGCGGTTCTTTGCTGTTACCGCTCGCGTTGCGGCGGTTGGCCTCCTGCATCCAGTAATGGCTCGACAGTTTGGATAAGACCGGCTCGATCGTCACGAACGGTAAGCAGACGTTGATCGTGCCGCTCACTTCGCCGATGGTGACACCGATCGAGATGAGGACGACCGTCTCGTTCGGCGAGACGAGTTGAAGAAACTGGGGATTAACTTCGACCGCGGTCATCTCTGACTTGATCTCCGCAATCGACTCCCACGCCTCCCCGTATCCGGCAAACGCTCGTTTATACAACTGGGTCAAGATGCGCATCTCGATTTCGGTGAAGCTCTCGACTTTTTCGATTTCGACCCCGGGACCACCGAGCAGGCGGTCGAGCATCGCGTAGGAGATGTTCGGGTTGACCTCGATGATGAAGCGGCCGTTGAGCGGCGGAGCCTCAATCAAGTTGATCATCGTCATACTCGGAATGGAATGAATGAATTCATCGTACGGGAGCTGCTCGACCGAGTTGACCGTGAACTGCACGTACGTCCGGAGCTGCGCCGAAAAGAACGTCGTCAACATGCGTGTGAAATGTTCATGGATTCGGGTCAGACTTCGGATTTGGTCTTTCGAGAAGCGGACCGCCCGTTTAAAGTCATATTGCCGAACCTTCCGCTCTTCTTCTTGATTTAAAAACGAGTCGGCTTCGACGTCCCCGCTGCTTAACGCCGATAGCAAGGCATCAATTTCTTGTTGAGATAAGACTTCTCCCATGATGCCACCTCACTGTATGATTTTCTTCGTCATATAGACTCGTTGGACCTCACCTGACTCCAACAGGCCGTTTAATTGTTTACGGAGCGACTGCTCAAACTTCTGCATGTCCTCTTTCGTCGTGAGCTGGGCTTTCGTCATGCCGGCCAAATCCCCGAGAATGACGTTATGCACCTGGAACTTCCGAAGTTCGAGATCTTCTTTCGTCTCGGCGGCATCGGTCACGATCGTGAACTGGACGTTGATGAAACGCTCATCTTGAATGTTCGTTGTCATGTCGTCCGTCGTGAAGCTTCGTTCGGCCAACTCTTCGGCCGTGACCGGTTTTGTCTTCGCAGTCACGTTGTCACCAAATAAATATTTATAAGTCATGAATCCAGCCCCGCCCATTACGAGCAGGACGACTAGCAGGATGAGCACCATCTTCATGGCGCCACCTTTTTGTTTTTCTTCACTCATCTTCTTCTTCACCTCGTATGCCTGTCGTTCCAACTAGACCAATCGATGCATAAAATGCGATCGTCCGGTCGATGATTTGTTGTTTCGTCTCGCTGACGATATAGGTCTTTCCGTTGTATAGGTGAATGATTGTGTCAGGTTCAGCCTTGACCGTCTCGATGAACAAGGCGTTCAACACGAGTTCTTCACCACGGAGCGTCGTGACGTGAATCATCAGCGTTTCAAGTTGACGAGTTCTTGTAAAATCTCGTCTGATGTCGTGATGATACGCGTGTTCGCTTGGAAACCACGTTGCGCGACAATCATTTCTGTGAACTCTTCAGACAAGTCGACGTTTGACATCTCAAGTGCACCCGATACGAGTTCCCCTCGACCACCTTGACCAGGAATACCGATTTGTGGTGCTCCCGAGTTTTGAGATTGGATGAAGTTGTTTGCACCGACTTTTGACAACCCGGCGTTGTTGGCGAACGTGACGACTTGAATTTGACCGACGACTGTTGAAGCACCAGCGTTATCGACATAACTAACTTGTCCGTCTTTCCCGATCGAGAGTGACTTCGCCCCGGCTGGAATGTTAATGCGCCCGCCTCCGATTCGTTGGACGTACGCCCCATCACCGTTGACCAAGTCTCCCGCATTGTCCGTATAGAAGTTACCGGCACGTGTGTATTGGGTTTGACCATTCACATCTAGGGCGAAGAACCCTTCACCCGAAATTCCGACGTCAAGTGCTCTTCCTGAGTTTTGCATGGCCCCTTGGTTATAGACGTTGTCGACGGTCGCCATCGTCCCCCCGAGACCGACTTCTTTAGGGTTGACACCACCGCTCAAACCGTTTGCTGCCGTCGCACTACCGACTTGCTGGCTGACGAGATCTTTGAACGTGACGCGTCCTTTTTTGTAACCGAACGTGTTGACGTTGGCGATGTTGTTTCCGACGACGTCAAGCTTCGATTGGAAGTTTTTTAATCCACTGATTCCTGAGTACATTGCTCTTAACATGATAATTCCTCCTATGCTGATTTGATGGAAGTGATGTTGTACACGTTGACGGACTTTCCGTCTTCAAGGTCGGCTACGTAGCCGGCTTCGGTTTTTGAAATCGAGAGGACACGTCCTGAACCTTTAATCGTCTCGGTTTCCGTCTCCGTCGTATAATCGACCGTTTTACCGATCATATTGCTGAACTCCGAAATCGAGGCCATCTGGCGGTCGACGAGCACAGCGTCGAGTTGTTTCGAGATCGTCTGCATCTGTTCGAGAGAAGAGAACTGAGCCATTTGGGCGATAAACTCACGATCTTCCATCGGTGACATCGGATCTTGGTTAGCGAGTTGGGCGAGCAATAGTTTCAAGAACATGCTTTGATCGTATTGGTTCGTCGCCTTCGGCATCGATTGATCCGGAAGTGTGTAATCATTCGTCTTCGGCTGGATGGTCGTCATCTTCTGGTTCTCCTTTCGGTTGTTCCTGCTGTTCCGGTTCCGGTTGATCGAACTCGTTGAAGCCAGACCCTTTCGCCTCAAGCGCCTGTTGCGTCAAGTTGATCTCGACGCGGACGTTTTGCGTCAGCGGTTGGAGCGTCTGTTGCAGCTGTTGGACCTGTGACTGAAGTAACTGCTTCGCTTCTTGGTTGCTCGCAAACAGTTTGACAACGAGTTCCCCGTTTTGACGTTCGAGTTTAACGACGAGTTCGCCTAACTGTTCAGGATAGAGCCGGACCGTGAACACTTTAGACCCATCGGCCCCGCTCTTGAACGGCGCGCGTTGCAAGGCTGCTTCGATTCGAGCCTGCAAGTTCTCCGGTAACGAGCCTTTCGAGGCGTACATCACCATCTCCGAATCGATTTGCGGTTTCGACCAGGTCATCCCTTTGGGCATCCATTCGGTCTCTTTCAGCGTTGGCTGCAATTGCGCGATTTGCGTTTCGGTTTGAGTAAGACCGGGTAAAGGTTTTGGGGTCTGCCCAAGCGTTCCTTTAAATTGCGCAACAACTTGCTGGATGATGCGCACGTTCTCTTCGACTTGGTCGGTCGGCACGGGTGTAACGAGTGCTTCCGTTTCCTTCTTCGTCAGCGTGAACGAAATCGTCGGCGCTGCCACTTGTCCGGTGAGGAGCGTGGGCGGCACGGCCGCTGTCGTCTCGGCTATTGCCGCTGATTGTTCCGGGGCGACTTGGTTCAAGATGCCGATGTATGCATCCATGAACTTCCGATAAGCGTCTGCCGGCAGCGATTTCAACCATTGCAGGCTGTCTGGCTGTTGGAGCCATTGCTCCAATCGGTTCGAGACATTCTCGAGCGGCAGCGATTCCTCGTCTTCCGCGGCGACCGCCATCTCAGGGGATGGCGTCGACGTGCCGAGCATCGTCGAGAGCAACTCCAAAAACTGGCCGGTCGGGGTCGCAGTCGTTTCCCCGCCTTTTTGCGTCGTCCCTTGTACTGATTGGGCGAGTAAGGCGATATTCATCATCATGTCCTCCTTTCTTGTCACTGGAGCAATTGCGTCACGACGGCGGCCTGCTGGGCATCCATCCGTCCTAAAATGTCCGCTTGTTGCTTCGGCGACAATTCTTTCAGTAAGTTGGCCACTTGTGGGCTCTCGAGCTCGTTCATGATGGCCGCGGCTTGTTTGGCGGACATCTCTTCATAGACGCGAGAGACATCCGATGTTTCTTCTTCCGTCGCACTTGCCGTCGCCAGTTCCGCGACGAGCCGGTCCCGCTCTTTAATCAACTTTGACACTTCCTCTTGACGCGCCTTTACTTCGTTCGTCAACTCGACATTGTCTGCCCGAAGTTTCTCAATCTCGGCGTTCGCCACTTTCAAACGATTTGCGGTATCGTTGTCGATCCCGGTCACGTTCACGTTCGTCTTCACTTTCTCTTCCGGCTCTTGTTTCGCACCGATCTCTAAAAACGGGACCGATAACAACGGACGGTCCATCGCATAGTTCATGACGACGATGCCTCCAACGAGTAGAAAGATGGCCGGGACGAGAACGAGCGCGACCAATAGCTGTCTTCCCCGCTTCGAGCTGTCTTTTTCCATCGGTTTACTTCCCTTTCCCGTGATGAATCACTGCCAGCTCATCGATGAAATGTTGTTCGACGAGCTTCGTCGCAGCCACTTCATGTTGACTGACTTTTTCGTGCAACGTTACATATTTCTTTTCTTCGACGACTTTTCCAAGCAGTCGTTCCTGTGACAAATGGTACCGATTGCGCGCCTGTTGGACGACGAGCTGTTGCGTCTCGATTTGACGTTTCAACCGTTCACGTGTCTGCTCACGGTATTGCGACATGAGCAGGTCGATGACACCGTCCTGTTCATCTTGACTCTTCATGAGCGACTCATACGTCAACACGAGCCGATAGAGCGCCTCCATCTCCGTCTCGAACCGTGCTTTCTGTTGTCTCATCTCCGTAGCGGACTCTTCCTTCTCATGTTCCGCGATTGGCATGATGCGTTCTAACAATAGTCTGTTCATGGTTCACCTCGCACGATTTTAGCCAAGCGTTCAAGCGATTGCTCGAGCGGGGCCTCTTCTTCGATGGATTGCTTTAAAAAGGTCAATAAGTTCGGATACTGCTCGATGGCGGTATCAATCGCCGGGTTCGTCCCTTTTTTATAGGCCCCGATATTGATCAAGTCTTCGGCGTCCAAGTATGTCGCCAACCAGCCGCGGAACGTTTGAGCGACCTCACGGTGCATCGGCGTCGCAATTTGGTTCATGACGCGGCTGATCGATTTTAAGACGTGGATGGCCGGGAACTGGCCACGGTTCGCGAGCGAACGGTCCATGACGAAGTGACCGTCCAATATACCGCGCACCGCGTCCGCGATCGGTTCGTTCATATCGTCACCGTCGACGAGGACGGTGTAAAAGGCGGTGATCGAGCCCGTCACGGCCGTCCCGCTACGTTCTAATAGTTGCGGCAACATCGCGAACACGGATGGGGTATACCCTTTTGACGTCGGAGGTTCACCGGTCGCAAGACCGATTTCTCGTTGCGCCATGGCAAAGCGGGTCACCGAGTCCATCATGAGGACCACTTCCTTGCCTTGGTCCCGGAAGTATTCGGCGATGGCAGTAGCCGTATAGGCCCCTTTCAACCGAACGAGGGGCGGCTGGTCGCTCGTCGCCACGATGACGACTGAGCGGGCCATCCCTTCCGGACCGAGTTCTTTCTCGATGAACTCTTTCACTTCGCGACCACGCTCGCCGATCAGGGCGATGACGTTAATGTCGGCCGACGAGCGTTTGGCGATCATCCCGAGCAGTGTCGATTTCCCGACACCGGAACCCGCGAACAATCCGACCCGCTGTCCTTTGCCGACCGTCAACAGACCGTCGATGACGCGGACGCCCGTCGATAAGACATCTAAAATCCGCGGCCGTTCGAGCGGATTGGGCGGTTTCCGAAGGACATCGTAGCGCTTTCCCGGTGAGGCTGCTTCGCCAGACAAGGGACGGCCGAGACCGTCGAGCACTTGTCCGATCAGCTCGTCACCGACCGGGACTTGAAGCATCCGTCCCGTGCCTTTGACCATACAGCCCGGGGCGATTTGGGTCGTCTCCCCGTAAGGCATGAGGAGCACCCGCGCCTCGTTGAATCCGACGACTTCCGCCTCGACGTGTTGGCCGGAGGGGAGTTCAATCAAACAGCGTTCCCCGATGAAGGCGCTCGGCCCCGTTGATTCGATCATCAGTCCGACGACACGGCACACCCGTCCGACCTTCCTGACATATTCGTCCTCGGCGGACGCAGTGATCGTCTCAAGGACGTGATCAATAAGCGCCATCGGCCAAAACCTCCTCGATTTTGGACTGGATGCGTTCAAAGCTATAGTTCAAATCAAGCTCATTACCGTGGTGCGGCGTCTCAATGCGTACGCTCGTCTCACTCAAACCGGCATCTGCCCGGTACTTCAATGGGGGGCCGTCTGGTGTCGCCCACTCCGAATCGAAACGTTGAATTGAAGCGAGACGGGTCGGATGGACATACACCGTCAACGACTCGGCATCGAGCTGACGGAGCAACTGTTCTCGAATCTGATCGGCGAACAGCGCCTCTTCTTGTCGGACAAGCTGGGTCGTGACACGGGCGCTGACTTCGATGGCAAGAGCGACGAGCTGTCGCTCCGCGTCCCGCCACTTCGTATCGAACAGCTGTTCAAGTTCGACAGCGACGGTGTTCAGCCGCGTCGTCAACTCGTTATACTCTGCCTTGCCTTCTCGTCTGCCATGATCAAACCCGGCGTCAAACCCTTCTTGCCGGGCCGACGTCAACACTTCCTCCCGCAACACCGCGAGTTGTTGTTCCATCGCGTTGCGACGCTCTTGAAGCGCGGCTTCGTCTCGGCGAAGCTGTTCCCGACTCTGTTCCAACTGTTCATTTTTCTGGTCATACTGCTCCACCGACACCGGTTCAAGGAACGGTTTCGAGTCGATTCGTTGCGGCTCGAGCGATGTCGCGTGGTAGCGTTTAATCACATTAGACAACGATGTCATCTCCTCCACCGCGGCTGATCACGATCTCTCCGACGTCTTCTAGGCGACGGATGATGCCAACGATACGACTTTGCGCTTCTTCGACGTCACGCAACCGGACAGGCCCCATGAATTCCATGTCTTCTTTGAACGTTTCGACCATTCGTTGTGACATGTTTTTGAAGATGATCTGTTTGACTTCTTCGGATGAGACTTTGAGGGCGAGCAAGAGATCGTCGTTCGCCACTTCGCGGATAATCCGCTGAATCGCCCGCGAATCGAGCGTGACGATGTCTTCGAAGACGAACATCCGTTTTTTGATTTCTTCGGCCAATTCTGGATCTTCGATTTCAAGAGCATCGAGAATCGTGCGCTCGGTCGTACGGTCGACGCCGTTGAGCACTTCGACGACCGCCTCGATGCCACCGGACTGGGCGTAGTCTTGCATATCGGTTTGGGACAAGTTCTTCTCAAGGATCTGTTCGATCTCATGAATGACGTCCGGGTTGAGTCGATCCATCGTCGCAATCCGTTTGGCGACTTCCGATTGAATCTCGGGCGGTAATTCCGATAGGATCTGTCCCGACTTGACCGGTTCGAGATGAGCCAAGATCAAGGCGATCGTTTGCGGATGCTCGTTCTGGATGAAGTTGAGCAACTGTTTCGGGTCGGCCTTGCGGGCAAACTCGAACGGTCGTACTTGGAGCGTCGATGTGAGCCGGTGGATGAGGGCCATCGCCTTTTCTTCCCCGACCGCTTTCTCGAGCACCGTTTTCGCAAACCCGATCCCGCCTTGCGTGATATAACTTTGCGCCATGGCGAGTTCGTGGAACTCGCCCATGATCGCTTCTTTTTGTTCGGATGATACTTTCTTCAAGGCCGAGATTTGTAACGTCAATTGTTCCATCTCTTCTTCCGACAGATGCTTGTAGACGCTCGCTGCCACTTCAGGTCCAAGCGAGATCATGAGCATGGCCGCTTTTTCCCGGTTCGGTTGTTTTGCGTAATTCACGGTACTCACTCCTCAGACATCCAAGTACGGAGCAGTTTGGCAAACTCTTCAGGGTTGCTCTCTGCCAATTTCTCCAACTGTTTCTTCTTGACGGCCCCTTCGCCTCGTTCTTCAAGGTCGAGGTCCGGAACTTCGTCTTCATACGGGACTTCCCATTCGTTCGACTCGGCAACTGGTTCGCGGTTGCGTTTCCGCATCGCGAAGAACAATAGCGCGAGCAAGACGACGGCACCTGCTGCTGCCGCATACATCCACCACTGGGTCGGTTGTTCGACGGTAGCCGCTTCCTCCGTCTCAGCGAACGGACGCGATACGACGACGACTTTCTGTTCAAGCTCCGCCTCGGTGAGCGCCTCGCCGGTCTTGGCGAGCGATGTGCGGATGATCGAGTACATCATCGTCTCGAGATCACCCTCGAGTTGCGGGTCGATTGCCGTCGCCCCGTTCGGCGGTTCGACAATCAATTGAACACCGAGATCGCGGATTGAGTACGGTGCGTTTTGAATCTGTTTCGTGATGCGGTTGACTTCATAATTTATGATTTCATGATTCTTTTCGCTCTCTTCTCCCCCGGTGCCGGTGGCGGCCGGGAAATTGACCGTATCGTTCTCAGCCGTGCCCGCCGCGGTCGCCGCTCCGGTACCGCCGGTGTACGCTTCAGCGATTCGTTCCGCCGAAGTGACAATCCCTTCCATGCTCTCCTCGTTGACAGGTGTCACGAGGTTTTGCTCTTCCGCCGATTGCGTCGTATCGATATCGGCCGTGACCGAGACGAGGACGCTCCGCTCTCCTAAGAGAACCGAAAGCATCTGTTGAATCTGTTGACGGACATCTTTTTCAACTTGGCGTTTCAAGACGAGCGGGTCGGTAGATGATCCTCCGGCCGTTGTCGTTTGGTCCAAATCGTAATACGTAAAATATTGGTCCATGACCGAGATGTTTTCTGGTTTCAAGTTCGGCACGCTCTTACTAATCAAATGGTAGAGCCCTTTCACCGTCGCTGGTTCAAGATTCGTACCTGCTCCTAAATTTAAGACGATCGAAGCCGTCGGCTCGCCTTGGTCTTCCGCCAAGAAGACCGATTTTTCAGGAATCGAGATGATGACTTTCGCTTGGTTGATCCCTTCGATTTGTGTGATCAACCGCTCGAGCTCGGTCTGCATCGCGCTCCGTTCGATGACGGCCATCTCGCGGTCGGTCGTCCCGAAGCCCGCGTTCTCACTGAAGAAGCTGTAATCGATCGCCCCTGATTTCGGGATGCCTGCTGCAGCGAGGCTGACTTTCAATTGATCGACTTGTTCGCTTGGTACGTATACGCTCACACCGTTCGATGTCGCTTTAATTTCGGCTTTCACACCGTCAGCCGTCAGCTTCTCTGTAACCTCGCCCGCTTCTTGGGCGGACAGGTTCGTATAAAGCGGAGCCATGTTCGGGCGCGACAGCCAGATGGTCAAGACCACCGCGACGAGAAGTACGCCAGCGATGACGAGGCCCCAAAAGATTTTACGGTTCGTCTTCATCGTTTGAAGGGAACCGGTCAGTGAACCGAATCGTTCTTTTAACTTTTCATTCATCGCAACTCGTCATCCTCTACTTTAAACTTGCATTCGCATCATTTCTTGATAGGCCTCGACCGCTTTGTTTCGCACCTCAATGGCGAGTTGCATCGCAATCGACGACTCTTCGCTTTGAATCATGACTTGATGTAAATCCGCTTTGCCAACAGCAAGGTCGGCCCGGGCTGAACTCGTCGCTTGTTGGACGTCGTTCAACGATTGCATCGCCTCGTTCAAATACGTTCCGAACTGAGACGGTGTCTCTTTCACCGTCGGCGTTACGGTCGGTTGTGTACCGATCAACTGTATAGGGTTAATCTGCATCGCTTGTCACTCCTTATCCTTTACCGATTTCCATCGCTTTGACGAGCATCGCCTTCGTGGCGTTCATTGCTGCGATGTTTGCCTCGTACGACCGGGTCGCCCCCATCAGGTCGACCATCTCTTTCAACAAATCGACGTTCGGCATTTGAACATAGCCCCGGTCATCCGAATCCGGATGGCTCGGGTCATAGACGAGCTTATATGGGCTCTCGTCTTCCACGATTTGCGATACTTCGACGCCGCCGCTGACAGCGGACAACTGTTGTCGAAACGGCGCTTCCTGCAAGACGGTCATTTTCCGCGTATACGGTTGCCACTCTCCGTCGACGAGTTTGCCTCGCGTCGTCTGGGCGTTCGCGATGTTCGCGGATACCGTGTCCATCCGAAGCCGTTGTGACGTCAATGCTGTCGCCGAGATATGAAAACTATCAAACATCCCCATTGTTAACGTCCTCCTCTAATGACGGTCTTGAGTCCGCCGAGTCGGCGGTTCAGTTGTTCCATCATCGCTTCGTATTGAAGTTGGTTCCGAGCCAACTCGCTCATCTCATAGTCGAGATCGACGTTGTTCCCGTCGCTTCGCATCGCCCCTCCGGCCCGGTCCGTGATCGTCGTCGCCGAGCGCTCGCTCGGACGGCCACCCGCCAGCTTGAGGCGCATCTCGTTGTTCAACGTCTGTTCGAACACGGCCTGTTTCGCCCGGAAGTTCGGGGTATCGATATTTGACAGGTTATGGCTGATGACTTTTTGATTTACGACCGAATGGTTGATCGCTTGCTTCATTAATTGATAGTCGGTGCCGATCCAATTCATGCGTTTCACTCACTTTCACCAAAAGAATGCATGTATATACCTTATTTGGAAAATCTACTATTACATTGAAACAAATCTGTAACAGTGTTGAAAGATATTTTTGTTAAAACAGGTAAATGCTATCTTCTCTTTTTGTCGAATTTACGGCGAATTCTGAAAATAATTACTTTTGCACTAAAAAAAAGCGCCCCCGACGTATCGGAGGCGACTTTTTAAGTCGAAAGTCCTAATTCAATAGACTTCCCTTTAATTCATATACTGAATCGTCTTTATTTCAATTCGATTTCAACTTTTGTAATTCGAACAAGAAGTTGTCATTTAGTATCTTAATATACGTTCCTTTCATACCAAGCGAACGTGATTCGATGACACCTGCGCTTTCCAATTTGCGGAGCGCATTGACGATGACCGAACGTGTGATTCCCACTCTATCGGCAATTTTGGAAGCAACTAACAGACCTTCGTTTCCACCGAGCTCCTCGAAGATATGTTCGATCGCTTCGAGCTCTGAATAAGAGAGCGAGTTGATCGCCATTTGAACGACCGCCTTCTTACGAGCCGACGCCTCGGCTTCGGCCGCTTTCTCACGCAGGATCTCCATTCCGACGACCGTCGCGCTATATTCTGCCAAGACGAGGTCGTCTTCCGTGAACTCATTGTTGAGACGGCCGAGTACGAGTGTCCCGAGACGTTCACCGCCTCCGATGATTGGGACGATCGTCGTCATCGAGTCGAGGAACAGTTCACGGTTCTCGACCGGGAAGGCTGTATATTCACTGTCGATGCCGATGTTTTCTGTCGTCTCTTTCACGTTGAACAAGTTCGAGGCATAAGGCTCCGGGAATTGGCGGTCGACTAAAAACGCCTTCATCCGTTCGTTCTCGATCTGTTGTTTGATCGCGAAACCGAGCAAGCGGCCGCGACGGCTCACGATGAACGTATTCGCTTCGAGTACTTCGCGCATTTTGTCCGCCATTTCTTTAAAATCAACGTGCGCGCTTGCCTCTTGTTGAAGCATCGTGTTCAATTGGCGTGTTTTGTCTAGTAAGTTCATAATTCTTATTTTCCTCCCTGTATGTGCATACAGAATCTTATAGTATAAATTGGCTCAAGTCTCGATCTTCCGCGATCGATCCGACTTTTTCTTTCACATAAGCCGGTGTGATTTGAACGTGTGTCTGCGGCATATCGGCCGCCTCGAACGACAAGTCCTCAAGCACGCGCTCCATGATCGTGTACAAGCGGCGGGCCCCGATGTCGTCCGTCTCTCGGTTGACGTGCGTGGCGATACGAGCGATCTCTTCGATGGCCGAATGCGTGAACTCGACACTGATCTCCTCAGACTCGAGAAGAGCGGTGTACTGCTTGATGAGTGCTTGGGACGGCTCGGTCAAGATCTTGACGAAGTCTTCTTCGGTCAAGCTGCCCAATTCGACGCGAATCGGGAACCGACCTTGAAGTTCAGGAATCAAATCGGACGGTTTGGCCATATGGAACGCGCCGGCGGCGATAAACAGCACGTGGTCCGTCTTGACCGGGCCATACTTCGTCACGACGGTCGACCCTTCGACGATTGGGAGGATGTCACGTTGGACCCCTTCCCGCGAGACACCAGCATGATCTTGCGACTTCGTCGCAATCTTGTCGATCTCATCGACGAAGATGATGCCCATCTGCTCACTGCGGCGGACGGCCTCGTCATGAACCTCGTTCATGTCGAGCAAGTTCTCCGCTTCTTCAGCGACGATGAGCGGTCGTGCTTCACGGACTGGCAGTTTGCGCTTTTTCCGTTTTTTCGGCACGATTTGACCGAGCATGTCTTGGAGATTCGATAGTCCTTCCATGCCTTGTCCTTGGAACAAGTCGACGGTCTGTTTTTCTTCGAGGTTAACCTCAATCAACCGTTCTTCGAGCTCACCGAGTTCAAGCAAGCGGCGCAATTGCGCGCGATCGGACGACTGTGTGCTCGTCGGTTCCTCGGTCTTTTGACCTTGACCCCCGAACAGCGCCTCAAACGGATTGGATGCGGTCGGCTCGACCTTGGCTTTCCCTTGCAGGGCGTCGAGGATGCGTTCGGTCGCTGCGACCTCGGCTTGTTCTTTCACGCCTTCTTTCTTCTCTTCCTTCACGAGACGGACCGAATCCTCGACGAGGTCCCGGACCATCGACTCGACGTCACGTCCGACGTAACCGACTTCCGTGAACTTCGTAGCTTCGACTTTGACGAACGGTGCACCGACGAGTTTGGCTAACCGTCGTGCGATCTCCGTCTTCCCGACACCGGTCGGTCCGATCATCAAGATGTTCTTCGGTGTCACTTCATCGCGCAAGTCGGCGCTCAGTTTTTGACGCCGATAGCGATTGCGGAGCGCGATCGCGACCGCGCGTTTCGCATCTTTCTGTCCGATGACGAAGCGGTCTAGCTCCGCTACGATTTGGCGTGGTGTCAGTTCACGTTTCATTCAGAATCGCCTCCGATCGTTTCTACGATAACTTGGTCGTTCGTATAGACGCACAACTCCCCGGCAATCTCGAGTGCGGCCCGGGCTATATCTTCAGCCGTTTTTTCCGGCGAATGACGCACGAGCGCACGTCCGGCGGCGAGCGCGTAATTGCCGCCCGAACCGATGGCCAAGATGCCGTCGTCCGGCTCGATCACTTCTCCGTTCCCAGAGACGAGCAGTAAATGGTCGTTATCCATGACGATCAATAGGGCCTCAAGTTGGCGCAACATCTTATCCCCGCGCCATTCCTTGGCCAGCTCGACGGCTGCACGCGGCAAGTTGCCGTTGTACATCTCAAGTTTTGATTCAAACTTTTCGAATAACGTGAACGCATCGGCGACACTGCCGGCAAATCCGGCGACGACTTTGCCGCCATAAAGACGCCTTACTTTTTTGGCCTTATTTTTCATGATGACGGCGTTCCCGAACGTGACTTGTCCATCTCCGCTCATCGCGCCGTGTCCGTTATGACGGACCGCGAAAATCGTGGTTGCATGAAACATCTGATGACCTCCTACTTTCTCGGATGTGTAGCTTGATAGACCGCTCGCAGACGCTCAGTCGAGACGTGGGTGTAACGACCCGTCGTCGAGAGCGACTCGTGTCCGAGCAGCTCCTGGACGGCGCGGAGGTCCGCCCCGCGCTCGAGCAGGTCCGTCGCAAAGCTGTGACGGAGCGAGTGTGGCGTCAACGGCTTGTGAAGGCCCCCAAGTTTTCGGAGACGCTTCATGACGTAGCGAATTTGGTCCGTTGTCACCCGATTCCCTTTTTGACTGAGAAATAATGCCGTTTCCTGACTCGTTGCGCACGTTTGCCGCAAGTCTAAGTAACGGTCGAGCGCCTCGATGGCGAACTGTCCGATTGGGATGTAACGTTCTTTCTTCCCTTTCCCGACGACGTGGACGAACGCGAGGCCAGTATCGTAGGACGACACGTCCATGCCGCACAACTCGGCGACACGCATGCCTGTCCCGTACAACATCTCGACAATGGCGACGTCACGGGCGCGCAGGAATGGGTCGTCTTGCCCTTCGGCTGCCTTCAGGAGCTGTTCGACCTCGCTCGGCACGGCGAACGTCGGTAGCGTCTTGCGACGCTTCGGCGACGTCAGCCCGTGGAACAACGGTTCGCCGCCCGTCTCGCGTGCCACAAATTTCCCGAATTGTTTGAGGCATGATACTTTTTGGGCGACCGTCGTCGTAGCGGTGTCTGCCTCATAAAGGGCATATAAATAACGCCGCGCCGACTGCACATCATATGGATCTTGATGTGTCGATTGGCAATAAGCGGCGTACTGGTCGAGCGTCTGCTCGTAAGAGCGTTTCGTATGAGGAGACAGTCGGCGTTCGACTTGGCAATAGCGTAAAAATGATTGTTGATCGTCAACGAATCCCATCCTCTCGCCTCCCGGTTTTCAGCTTAAAAACGCATGTTCCCGTCAAATCGAAATTAGCATAGCATACACAGTCAGAGGTGACAATAGATACCTCTTCAATAATCTGAAAATTTTCAAAGTGTTGTACAAATTACACAATTGAAATTTAGATTCATAAAAAAGGAGCCAAAAAATGGCTCCTTTCCCTTAAATCTCTTTATACTGTTGAATCGTTTCGAGGGCGCGGTTCGCGTAGCGCTCGTAACGTTCTTGTTTCTTCATCTTCTTCGGGGCATCTTCAAGCGATGGCACGAGACCGAAGTTCGCGTTCATCGGTTGGAAGTGCTTGCCGTCCGTCGTCGTGATGTAGTGCGCCATCGAACCGAGCATCGTCTCCCGGGGGAGGACGACGAGTTCTTCATCCGCGATCAGCTTCGCCGCGTTGATCCCGGCGAGGAGTCCGGATGCCGCTGACTCGACATAGCCTTCGACCCCGGTCATTTGACCGGCGAAGAACAACGTGTCGCGTGTGCGGGCCTGGTACGTCGGTTTCAATAGGCTCGGCGAGTTGATGAACGTGTTCCGGTGCATGACACCGTAGCGCACAATCTCGGCGTTCTCGAGACCTGGGATGAGTTGAAGGATCCGTTTCTGTTCGCCCCATTTGAGGTGCGTCTGGAAACCGACCAAGTTGTAGAGCGTGCCGGCCGAGTTATCTTGCCGCAATTGCACGACCGCGTGTGGGCGTTTGCCCGTCTTCGGATCTTCGAGGCCAACCGGTTTCATCGGTCCGAACAAGAGCGTCTTCTTACCGCGTTGGGCGAGGACTTCAAACGGCATGCAGCCTTCGAAGTAAATCTCTTTCTCGAACTCTTTGAGCGGGACGACTTCTGCTTTGACAAGTTCGTCATAGAACAAGTCGAACTCTTCTTCCGTCATCGGACAGTTGAGGTACGCCGCCTCACCTTTATCGTAACGTGATTTCAAATAGACCTTGTCCCGGTCGATCGTCTCGCCGTCCAAAATCGGCGCCGCGGCGTCGTAGAAGTAAAGGTAATCTTCACCTGTGAACGCTTTGAGCGAAGCCGAGAGGTCCGGTGACGTGAGCGGACCGGTCGCCATGATGACGATCCCGTCCGGAATCGCCGTGATCTCTTCGTTGTGCACGGTCACGTTCGGATGGTTCTTCAACGTGTCCGTCACGAATCCGGCGAAGTCATGACGGTCGACGGCAAGAGCGCCGCCGGCCGGTACACTTGCCGTGTCGGCCGCTTTCAAGATGAGCGAATCAAGCGTGCGCATCTCTTCTTTCAAGACACCGACCGCGTTTTGGAGCCCGTTCGCTCGTAGCGAGTTCGAGCAGACCAGTTCGGCGAATTGGTCCGTATGGTGTGCCGGTGTCTTTCGGACCGGTCTCATTTCATACAAATCGACTTGAATTCCGCGTTTCGCGAGTTGCCAAGCCGCCTCGGAGCCGGCGAGGCCCGCTCCGATCACAGTTACACGTTGCTGCAAAGTTAATCCTCCTCTAACTGATGTACCTCGGCATGGGTACAGTTCGTACATTGATATTTCACGCCGTCTTTGATTTTTTTCTCGACCATCATCTTACCACATTCCGGACACGGTTTCGCGACCGGCTTGTCCCATGAGACGAACTCACAGTCTGGATAGTTCGAACAGCCGTAGAACAGACGACCTTTTTTACTGCGTCTTTCGACGACTTGTCCGTCTTTGCAGCTCGGACATGGGACGCCGATCTCGACTTGTACCGGTTTCGTGTTCGTACAGTTCGGGAAGTTCGAGCACGCCATGAATTTACCGTAGCGGCCCATCTTGATGACCATCGGCGCACCGCATACTTCACAGTCGATGCCGGCCGGTTCGTCTTTCACTTCGATCTTCTCGATCTCAGACTCGGCCCGCTTCAATCGTTTCTCGAAACTGCGATAGATTGGGGCAACGACGTCGGTCCAAGCGACTTCCTCGTTCTCAATCGAGTCGAGGAGCGTCTCCATGTCGGCCGTGAATTGCACGGTGATGAAATCGTTGAAGTACTCATCGATCATCTCGATGACGAGTTCACCGAGCTCCGTCGGGACGAACTTCTTCTCTTCGAGGACGACGTAACCACGTTTTTGAATCGTATCGAGCGTCGGCGCATACGTCGACGGACGACCGATCCCGAGCTCTTCCATCGCCCGGACGAGTCGTGCCTCGCTATAACGCGGTGGCGGTTGTGTGAAGTGCTGTTTCGGTTCGATCGTGTCGAATTTGACGAGGTCGTCGACTTCGAGCGGTGGCAGCAACCCTTCTTTTTCTGGGTTCGTCTCTTCGATATCATCATCTTTCGATTCGATATACACTTTCATGAAACCAGGGAATTTGACGGTCGACCCGTTGGCACGGAAAATCATGCCGTTCGACTCGACGTCGATTTTCACCGTATCGAGGATGGCCGGCGCCATTTGGCTCGCGACGAGACGTTCCCAGATCAACTTGTACAGTCGGAGCTGGTCACGTGACAAGTACGCTTTCACCGAGGCCGGGTCACGTAACGCCGACGTCGGACGAATCGCTTCGTGGGCGTCCTGGGCGTTCGCCGCCTTCTTCTCTTTTTGCTTCTGCAATGCGACGTACTCTTCACCGAACGTGGACTCGATATACGATTTCGCTTCTTCTTTCGCCAAATCCGAGATTCGCGTCGAATCGGTACGCATGTAGGTGATCAAACCGACGGTACCTTCTTTTTTACCGAGGTCGATCCCTTCGTAAAGCTGTTGCGCGAGCATCATCGTCTTCTTGGCACGGAAATTTAGCTTACGGGCCGCATCCTGTTGGAGCGAACTCGTCGTAAACGGGAGCGAGGCGTTCCGCTTCCGCTCTTTCTTCGTGACGTCGATGACTTTGAACGAGTCGTCGATCGCTTTGAGCACCGCGTCGGCGTCAGCCTCGCTCTTGAGCTCCAGTTTCTTCCCGTCTTTTCCATAAAACGATGTCTCGAACAATTCGCCTTCATGGTTGAGCGTGAGTTTGATCGTCCAATACTCTTCTGGGTCGAAGGCATTGATTTCCCGCTCCCGGTCGATAATCATTTTGACGGCTACCGATTGGACGCGTCCGGCCGATAAGCCTTTTTTGACTTTCTTCCATAATAATGGGCTCATCCCGTATCCGACGAGACGATCCAAAATCCGTCGTGCCTGCTGGGCGTCGACGAGATCGTGATTGATTTTACGTGGGTGTTTGAATGACTCCTTGATCGCATCTTTCGTGATCTCGTTAAAGACGACCCGACATTCTGTCGTTTCGTCGACACCGAGGGCACGCGCTAAATGCCAAGCGATCGCTTCCCCTTCGCGATCCGGGTCAGCCGCGAGAAAGATTTTCGTCGCTTTTTTGGCTGCCGTCTTCAATTCTTTCAAAACGGGACCTTTTCCACGAATCGTAATGTACTTCGGTTCAAAGTCATGTTCTACGTCGACACCGAGTTGACTCTTCGGTAAGTCGATGACGTGTCCCATTGATGCTTTGACCGTGTAATTCGATCCTAAATAACGTTTAATTGTTTTTGCTTTCGCCGGTGATTCGACGATCACCAAATATTTTGCCATACATCTGCTCCCCTTTTAGAGGTCATTTAAATCCCTACCATAATATTCATGTTGTCGTTGGTTTGTCAACGTCCAATCCTTGAACGCATTAGAATTTGGTCGGAATTCGTCAATGGAATCGCTCCATCCTCAATCAATCGGTTCGGTCCTTCCGCGAGCGGATCGAGCGGGCTTCCCGGCACCGCAAACACCGTCTTTCCTTGCTCGAGCGCATGTCCGACCGTATTCATCGTCCCGCTCTTCTGACGGGCCTGAATGACGACGAGCTGGTCGCCGAGTCCGCTGACGAGACGATTTCGTTCTAAAAATTGAAATTTTTTGACAGGTGTTTCCGGTGGGTATTCGGTGAGAAGTAACCCGTGCCTCGAGATCTGTTCGAACAGTGGCTGATGGGCATGAGGATACATGTGCGAAAAACCGGCCCCGAGGATGGCGATCGTCGGGCAGTGGTGCCGCAGCGACAGCTCGTGAACGAGCCCGTCAATGCCGAGTGCCCCGCCCGATACCGATACAGTTTCTTCTATTAAAGGGCGGAAATGTTCGACGAGTCGATGGCTGATCCGGTTCAATTCACGACTTCCGACCAAAGCGGTCGTTTGTTGTTGTAGTACCTCTAAATCGCCTCGGTAAAACAAACAATACGGAGGATTCGGGATGTCGAGCAAAGCGCGCGGGAATGCTTCGTCTTCCCACGTCAAAAAACGGTCGTACGTGACCGTTGAACGAAGCGCCCGTTTCGCCTTGTGCCAGACGTTCGGATGGAACTGATGGGAGCTCAAACCAGGATGAGACAAGTAATGATGGACGAACTCGACCGGCAGCCGTTCAGCCGCGAATCGAGCAATTGTTTGATTCATCACAATCACCTCTAAAAAAATGAGGGATGGCGCGCATCCCTCATTCCGAATGGTTTACGTGGTCGGTTGGCCCGTCACGCAAGCTTCATACAAACCTTCTTGCTTCAACACGCGGATGAGTGTCTCCCCGATGACGGCTGGCGTCTCGGCGACTTCAATCCCGTTGGCGTTCAATGTCTTGATTTTCTCGGCAGCCGTTCCTTTTCCGCCCGAGATGATGGCACCGGCATGGCCCATCCGTTTCCCTTCAGGAGCCGTTTGACCACCGATGAAGCCGATGACCGGCTTCGTCATGTTCGCTTTCACCCATTCAGCGGCTTCCTCTTCAGCCGTTCCGCCGATTTCACCGATCATGATGACCGCTTTCGTGTCCTCATCGTCGTTGAACGCTTGAAGCGTGTCGATGAAGTTCGTCCCGTTGACCGGGTCGCCACCGATTCCGACCGCCGTCGATTGACCGATCCCGGCCGTCGTCAACTGATGGACCGCCTCGTACGTGAGCGTCCCTGAACGCGAGACGATGCCCACGTGGCCTTTTGTATGGATGTAACCAGGCATGATGCCAAGTTTCGCTTCCCCTGGTGTGATGATCCCCGGGCAGTTCGGTCCGATGAGACGGGCCGGTTTGTCCTCGAGGTAACGCTTCACTTGAATCATGTCGATGACCGGGATGCCTTCTGTGATACAGATGATGAGTTCAATCCCGCTATCGGCCGCCTCCATGATCGAATCCGCCGCGAAGGCCGGTGGTACGTAGATGATTGACGCATTCGCGCCTGTCGCTTCGACGGCCTCGGACACCGTGTTGAAGACCGGTACGCCGTCAAGGACAGTCGTGCCACCTTTACCAGGCGTCACCCCTCCGACCAACTTCGTGTTATAAGCCAACATCTGTTCGCCGTGGAACAGACCTTGTTTCCCCGTGATCCCTTGAATGATCACTTTTGTATCTTGATTTGCCCAAATACTCATGTCGTTTCCCCCTTATCGAACGAGTGCCGCGATTTTTTCTGCACCGTCAGCCATCGAGCTCGCCGAAGTGATCGCAAGTCCAGATTCATCGAGAATGCGTCGTCCCGCATCCACGTTTGTACCTTCTAAACGGACGACGAGTGGTAAATCGAGACCGATTTCTTTCGTCGCCGCGACGATACCTTCAGCGATGATGTCACACTTCATGATGCCACCGAAGATGTTGACGAAGATTCCTTTGACTTGGTCGTCTGACAAAATCAATTTGAACGCTTCCGTTACTTTTTCTTTCGTCGCACCGCCGCCTACATCGAGGAAGTTAGCGGGTTCGGCGCCATAATGCTTGATGATATCCATCGTCGCCATGGCAAGGCCGGCACCGTTGACGAGGCAACCGATGTTGCCATCGAGCGCGATGTAGCTGAGGTCGTGTTTTGACGCCTCGACTTCACGCGGGTCTTCTTCTGTCGTATCGCGAAGATCGACGATATCCGTATGACGATAAAGCGCGTTGCTGTCGAAGTTGAGCTTCGCATCGAGCGCGATGACGTTTCCGTCTTTCGTCGTGACGAGCGGGTTGATTTCCGCGATCGTGCAATCCGTCTCGACATACACTTTGTACAGCTTCATGACCATGTCACTGAATTTGTTGACGAGTTTTGTCGGCACTTCCATCTTGAAAGCAAGTCGGCGCGCTTGGAACGGACGAAGTCCGACGACCGGGTCGACGACTTCTTTATGAATCTTTTCAGGTGTATGTTCAGCGACTTCTTCGATGTCCATACCGCCCTCTGATGAACCCATGATGACAATTCGGCCGATCGAACGGTCAAGCACAAGTCCTAAGTAAAATTCCTGGTCAATCGCAGAACCTTCTTCGATGTAAAGGCGTTGCACGACTTTTCCTTCAGGTCCAGTCTGATGCGTGACGAGCGTCTTGCCGAGAATCTCTGACGCGTACTGTTTGACTTCCTCATCCGTCTTCGCAAGTTTGACACCGCCGGCTTTCCCGCGGCCCCCTGCGTGGATCTGAGCTTTGACAACTTTTAGTTCACCGTCTAGCTTGGCGGCGGCTGAGACTGCTTCTTCAACCGTGAACGCCGGATAGCCCGTAGGTACGGCCACTCCGAACGCCCGAAGCAATTCTTTCGCCTGATACTCATGGATATTCATTTCGTTTCCCCCTTAGTCCCCTTTAATATCGGCATGTCTATTGTAACGAAAAACTGAAAGCGCTGTCTATCGTTCTTGCTTTAAGTTTTCATCTTTTTTTCACATCTACCCCTAGACATCCTCGATTTTTCCTTGTTCCATCTGATAAAGAAACACGAAAAGCTCGGCGATCACCTGATACAGGTCGTCCGGAATCTGCTCTTCAATCTGCAGGGCGGACAAAAGCGACAACAAGGCCGGGTCCTCATGAATCGGAACCCCGTTCGCTTGGGCGAGGGCGAGCATGCGCTCGGCGACGAGTCCGCCGCCTTTGGCGACGACGCGTGGAGACTCCATCGATTGCTCATAGGACAAGGCGATGGCTTGTTTGCGATCGGTCATACGCGTTGGTCCACCTTTCCGAGCGGGGCGAACGTGTCCTGTACCGCTTCCCGCTTTGCTTCGAACGAGAAGCGGGACAGCTCATAGCCGCTCGCTTCAAGTGCGCGCCCGAGCAGCGGCTCGTAGGCGTTGACGAACGGACTCAAATCATGCTGCTCATTGAACACTTTAACCGACACGTGCCGCTTCTGGACGAGCAGGTCGATGCCCGTCTCCCCGTACTTCGGGGTCTCGAGGAAAAGCACGATGCGGGCATGGTCGGAGTCGATGACCTCGCCTTTCGGTGCCTCGAGACGGAACCGTACTTGTTCAAACGGCCCTAAATTCGGTATGTGAAATGCTTGAACGACATACGGCGGCGTTTGGAGGGCGTTGAACGTCTCCTGGGCCCGCACGAACTGTTCGAACTTCGGGTCACCTTTAGCTTTGAACAACTCACCGACGAGCTGTTTCACATCCGACCCGGCCCCGCTCTCGAGCAATTGACGTCCTTGTGCTTGTAGCGAATCGGGCGTGTCGAGCGGCTGGCGGGCCAGGCGTCCGAGCTCGCTACCGAGCTGGGCGAGCGGTGACCGTGCTGCTTGCGCGAGCGCTTCTGCTTGTTGCGGCACGACCTTCAAAACGAGCTTCGGTTCGAGCTCCGTGACGATCATCTTGTACGTCACATTTTCTTTGACGTCGGCGTTCACCCCGACCCGGAACAAACCTTGCGGCAGCTGCATGACCGCCTCGCCTCCTGGCAACAGCTGGAGCACCCGGCCGACGACCGTATTGCCGACGAGCAGTTGCCGTGAATTCTGTTCCGTGACCTTGAACGGCATGACGCCTTGGTGATCGATGCGCATCGTTTCCCCTCCTACATCTGTTTAATCGGTGCGAACGATTTCCGGTGAATCGGTGTGATGCCGTGTTCCGCGAGCCCGGTCAAATGGTCTTTCGTGCCATAGCCCGCATTCCGCTCGAACCCGTAACCGGGATAGAGGACGGCGAAATCTTCCATCATGTTGTCGCGAACGACTTTGGCGACGACGCTCGCCGCCGCAATCGAGACGCTCCGGGCATCCCCTTTGACGAGCGACTGCTGCGGAATGTCGAGGTCGAGCCGCATCGCGTCGATTAACAGCGCATCGACCGCTCCGAGCTGTCGGACCGCTTCCACCATCGCCAGTTTCGTCGCCTCATAAATATTGACTTGGTCGATCACGTCAGCGTCGACGATGCCGACGCCGACCGATGCCTCGTCCATGAGGATGCGGTAGGCCAGTTCCCGCGCCCGTTTCGACATCTTTTTCGAATCGTTCAGGCCGGGATGATAAAATCCTTCCGGCAAGATGACGGCCGCCGCGACGACGGGACCCGCGAGTGGCCCTCGACCGACCTCATCGACGCCGCCGATGAGACTGAACCCTTGGGCCTTCAAACCGTCTTCGAACGCGTGACGGGCCGTATAATCGGCACGGAGGGCATGTTCTTGTGCGAACTGCCGCTCTCGTTGCCGGATGAGCGTCTGGACTCCCGCCCGCGGGTCGTCTTTCAACTCGTCCCGCACCTGCTCCCACTCTTCATATCGGACCATCTGTAGCCGTTGTTTAATCGCTTGAATCGTCATTCCGTTCCCCCTATTCAAAAAAGCCCTGTTTGCACAGGACTTCACGCCATGTCATGGTCGGCCGGCGTCTCGAGGGAGACCCGTCCGATTTTCTCATGACGCAGTTCATTCAATAGTAATTCGCTCGCTTTCTCGAAATCGACGTAGCCGCCGCTGACGAGTCCACGTTTCTTGCCAATCAATTCGAGCAGTTCGACGGCATCTTCCGGCAGTTGATCAATTTTGAATCGCTCTTTCAACTGTTCCGGATAGCGGGCCGATAGCTCACGGGTCGCATAGAGCGCGATATCATCAAGGTTCAAGATATCATCCTTGATGGCACCAGTCGCCGCCAAGCGATAACCGACCATCTGGTCCTCGAACTTCGGCCAAAGAATCCCCGGCGTATCGAGCAATTCCATCTCGCCGCCTTTCATCTTGATCCATTGCTGGCGCTTCGTGACACCCGGACGGTCGCCAGTGACAGCGATATTGCGTCCGGCGAGGCGGTTGATGAGCGTCGACTTGCCGACGTTCGGGATGCCGATGATGAGAGCACGAATCGGGCCAGGGTTCCGGCCTTTCTCTCGCATGCGGTCATGCTTCTCTTGCATGAGCTTCTCTGCGCCCGACATGAGCTGCTTCAAACCTTTGCTATGTTTCGCGTCGACGGCGACGACCTCGACGTCATCGCGCTTCAAGGCGCGGAGCCAAGCGTCGGTGACGACCGGGTCGGCCATATCGGCTTTATTCAAGACGATGAGACGCGGTTTGCCTTCCGTAATCTCATCGACCATCGGGTTACGGCTCGATTGTGGGACGCGTGCATCGACGAGTTCGATGACGACATCGATGAGCTTTAACTTTTCTGTTACTTGTCTTCGTGCCTTGGCCATGTGGCCAGGGAACCATTGAATTGCCAAAAAAACACCACCTTATTCTTGTACGGTCCCGAAATCGCCGAGCGGCCAGAACACGAAGTTCGTTTTGCCGACGACATCCTCTTTCGGGACAAAGCCGATTTCACGGCTGTCTTTCGAGTTTTGTCGGTTGTCACCCATGACGAAGTACGAGCCTTCTGGGACGACCGCCTCGCCCGTCACTTGTTCGAGCGTAAAGTTCTCGGTAAGAGGAAAGCCGTTCATCTGGGCCCGGAAATCTTCTAAATACGGTTCTTCGACCGCTTCGTCGTTCAAATAAAGCGTATCGTCCCGATATTCAAGCGTGTCGCCAGGGATGGCGATGACGCGTTTGATATAGTCTTTCGATTCCGTCGCGTGGAAGACGATGATATCGCCCCGGTCGAGCTCACCGACGTAATTTGAGATTTTGCTGACAATCATACGATCGGCATTTTGGAGCGTCGGCATCATTGACTCTCCCTCGACGATGACAGGTACAAAGATGAACGTCCGGATCACGAACGCGATGACGAGCGCAACGACGATCGCCTTAAGCCAACTGAACACTTCTTTCAACTTGCCTCACTCCTCTGTCCGTTTGAACTTATTGTACTAGAAAAAAAGAAGCTTGTCGCAAGCGACAAGCTTAATCCCCATCTTAACGACGGATTTCTTTAATACGTGCTGCTTTACCGCGAAGGTTGCGGAGGTAGTAGAGTTTCGCACGACGGACTTTACCGTAACGAACGACTTCGATTTGCGCGACACGCGGTGAGTGAAGCGGGAATGCACGCTCAACACCTACGCCGTAAGAGATCTTACGGACTGTGAATGTTTCGCTGATGCCGCCACCTTTACGCTTGATGACTACGCCTTCGAAGATCTGGATACGCTCACGCGTTCCCTCTACGACTTTAACGTGGACACGTACTGTGTCACCAGGACGGAAAGCAGGTACGTCCGATTTGAATTGTTCTTCTGTGATTTCACGGAACAGTTTTTGTGTGTTCATGAATTGTTCTCCTTTTTCTTCAATGTTCATATCTTCATCTGCCCAAGCATCCAACAGCGGAACATCGGTAATCGGTGGGGTTAACCCACATGCTCAAACATAGCATAATTTGGTCAATCGCGCAACGATTCAATGAATTTTTTATCCGACTTCGACATGTCGATTCGCTCGAGCAGTTCCGGTCGCCGGCGATACGTACGTTCAAGTGACCGTTCGCGGCGCCACGTCTCGATTTTGGCGTGATTGCCTGACAAGAGAACGTCTGGCACCTTCAGGCCACGGAACTCCGCCGGTCGCGTGTAGTGCGGGTACTCGAGTAGCCCCGTCGAAAACGAGTCGTCCTCGTGGCTCGCTTGATCGCCGAGCACTTCCGGGATGAGCCGCACCGTCGCATCGATCATGACCATCGCCGCGAGTTCACCGCCGGTCATGACGAAATCGCCGATTGACACTTCGTCCGTCGCGAGCTCGTCATGGATGCGTTGGTCGAACCCTTCGTAATGGCCGCATAAAAAAATCAGATGTTCCTCTGTCGCCCACTCTTCTGCCAGCTGTTGGTCGAAGCGGCGTCCTGTCGGCGTCGTGACGATGACGCGGGGACGCCTCTTGTCGATGGCGTCAAAGGCGTCAAAGATCGGTTGCGGGGTGAGCAGCATGCCCGCCCCGCCCCCGTATGGGTAATCGTCGACTTTGTGGTGTTTGTTCGTCGAGAAGTCACGGAAGTTCGTGAGCGTCATCTCGACTTGCCCGAGCGTGCGGGCCCGTCCGACAATCGAATGATCGAGCGGGGCGAACATTTCGGGGAATAACGTTAAGACATCAATCTTCATCGTCGATCATTCCCGGGATCGGGGTGATGACGACACGTTTCGCCTCGACATCGATGTCGCTCACGACCGACTCGATGTACGGGATGAGCGCATCTGACTTGCCGGGGCGCTTGATGACCCAGACGTCGTTCGCGCCGGTCTCGAAGATGTCATCGACGACTCCGATGACCTCACCGTCGACGACGGCCTCGCAACCGATGATCTCATGGTAATAAAACTCATGTTCCGGCAACTCGTGGACGTGCTCGACATGGACGTATAGCTTCATCCCTTTATATTTCTCGACGAGATTGATATTCTCGAGCCCCTTGAACGTCACGAGATGGAACTGTTTGTGCGGACGATACGTCGTCACCTCGAACGGGACCTTCTTGCCGTCGATGTCCAAATAGAGCGTCTCGCCTTTTTTGAAGCGTTCCGCCGGGAAATCGGTCGCGGCGAGCAGTTTCAATTCCCCTTTTAAGCCATGGGTGTTGGCGATTTTACCTACGTATAACCATTCCATTGTTATGCCTCCTCACAAAAATGGGCCGACCTCATAAAAGGTCGGCCACATCCTTACTTCGCGTTTTTCGCGTTGTGGAATTTCTCCATGATCCCTGCTTTAGAGAACAAGTTACGTACTGTGTCAGATGGCTTCGCGCCGTCTGCCAACCATTTGAGAGCGAGTTCTTCATTGATGCGAACTTCTGCTTCTGGTTTTGCAACCGGGTTGTAGTGACCGACTTGCTCGATGAAGCGGCCATCACGTGGTGAACGTGAATCAGCTACAACGATCCGGTAGAAAGGTGATTTGTTTGCGCCCATGCGCTTGAGACGAATTTTAACTGCCATGGTAATATACCTCCATCATGTGTTTAAGAATTGACAACTTTAATAGTATACTGTTTTTTTGCCCGACTGACAAAAGTTTTCTTAGAAGAACGGAAGGCCGAGACCTTTTTTCTTCCCTTTCATTTGTCCTGACATCTGCTTCATGAGCTTTTTCATGTCATCGAACTGTTTGATGAGACGGTTCACTTCCTGGATGGAACGACCGCTCCCTTTTGCGATCCGCTTACGACGACTCGCGTTGAGCACTTCAGGATTGGAGCGCTCATGCTTCGTCATCGAGCGAATGATCGCCTCGACATGATCGAGTTGCTTCTCGTCGATTTGGACGTTCTTCAACCCTTTCATCTTACCTGCACCAGGTAACATCGAGAGCAATTCATCAATTGGGCCCATGTTTTTCACTTGACCCAACTGCTCGATAAAATCATCGAACGTGAACGATGCATCGCGAATTTTGCTTTCAAGCTCTTTCGCGGCATCTTGGTCCATCTGTGACTCGGCTTTTTCAATGAGCGTGAGCACGTCCCCCATCCCAAGAATCCGTGACGCCATGCGTTCCGGGTGGAATGGTTCGAGGGCATCCAACTTTTCACCGAGACCGACGAACTTAATCGGCGCTCCCGTGACTGCCTTGATTGAAAGGGCTGCCCCACCACGTGTATCACCGTCGAGCTTTGTGAGCACGACGCCGGTGATTCCGAGTTTCTCATTGAAGCTGTCGGCCACGTTGACCGCATCTTGACCCGTCATCGCATCGACGACGAGGAAGATTTCATTTGGTTTGGCAATCGTCTTCACGTTCTCGAGTTCGCCCATGAGCGTCTCGTCAATGTGAAGGCGACCGGCCGTATCGATCAACACGAAATCGTGATGATTGGTTTTGGCGTACTCGAGCGCTTTTGTGACGATTTCTTCCGGCTTCACTTGATCGCCAAGTGAGAACACCGGTAAATCGAGCTGCTTGCCGAGTGTCTCGAGCTGTTTGATGGCCGCTGGCCGATAAATATCCGCCGCGACGAGAAGTGGACTCCGGTTGTGCTTTTTGCGAATCAAGTTCGCGAGCTTCCCGGTCGTCGTCGTTTTCCCCGCACCTTGTAACCCGACCATCATGACGACTGTCGGTGGTTTTGGGTTAAATGTGATTGGGACGACATCGCTTCCCATCAAGTTCGTTAGCTCTTCATGAACGATTTTGACAACTTGTTGGCCAGGTGTCAACGATTTCATGACGTCTTGGCCAATGGCCCGTTCTTTCACGTCGTTGACGAACTGTTTGACCACTTTGAAGTTGACATCGGCTTCAAGGAGTGCGAGACGAACTTCTCTCATCATCTCTTTGACATCTGCTTCGGAAATTTTACCTTTCCCCCGCATTTTCGCCAGTGTCGATTGCAACCGTTCGGATAATCCTTCAAATGCCATGCTTCAGCCCCCTACTCTAAATTCTCAAGCGCCGAAATCGTTTCCGTCGCGTCGGACGAATGTTCGACTTGACGTTTGAGCGTCTGAAGCAGTTGTTGTCGCTGTTCGAATTTCTCGAACAAGGCCAACTTCTCCTCATACTGCTCAAGCATCGCTTCGGTACGCTTTATGTTATCGTAGACCGCTTGACGGCTGACTTCAAACTCTTCCGCAATCTCTCCGAGCGAGTAGTCATCTAGGTAATAAAGAGACATATAGTTGCGCTGTTTCGGTGTGAGTAGTGCTTGATAAAAATCGAACAAATAGTTCATTCGATTCGTCTTTTCGAGCGACATGACCTCCACCTCCACATGTTAAGTGAAATCCCTTTACAACTACCAATAGTACAGCCGTCCCCATCTCTTGTCAAGTTTTTTTCTTAACAGAGAAACTTAGGCGAGGTCATCGTTTGTCTGTTGTTTCTCTTCGAAGATGTCACCAAATAATCCGTACACGAACTGCTCCGGGTCGAACGCCTGTAAATCGTCGACTTTCTCACCGAGACCGACATATTTGACCGGGATATCGAGTTCGTTTCGAATCGCGAGCACGATGCCGCCTTTGGCCGTCCCGTCAAGCTTCGTCAAGACGATCCCGCTCACGTTCGTCGCTTCTTGGAACGCCTTCGCCTGGACCATCGCGTTCTGCCCTGTCGTCGCGTCTAAGGCAAGCAACACTTCGTGCGGACCATTCGGTACTTCGCGTTCGATGACACGCTTCACCTTCTCAAGTTCCTTCATCAAATTGACCTTGTTTTGCAGACGTCCGGCCGTATCACAAATCAAGACGTCGACGCCGCGCGATTTCGCTGCCTGAACGGCGTCGAACACGACCGCGGCCGGGTCCGACCCTTCGGCTTGGCGGATGACCGGGACGCCGGCACGTTCGCCCCAAACTTGGAGCTGGTCGATGGCACCGGCCCGGAACGTATCCCCTGCCGCGAGCATGACCGAACGGCCTTCCGACTTCAACTGGTGCGCGAGCTTGCCAATCGTCGTCGTCTTCCCGACGCCGTTGACGCCGACGAACAAGATGACGGTCAATCCGTCCTGCATGTTCAACTCCCGGTCCGACTCGTCTTCTTGAAGTCGCTTCGCCACGACTTCGACGAGCGCGTCACGGACGGCGACCGGATCTTTCAAATTGCGGCGCTTCACTTCTTCTTTCAAATCTTCGACGAGGTCCATCGTCGTCGTCACCCCGACGTCCGCCTGGATGAGCAAATCCTCGAGTTCATCGAAGAAATCCTCATCGACTTCGCGGAACCGGTAGACGAGATCGTTGACGGCACTGGCAAACCCGTCCCGCGTCTTCGTCAATCCGTCGGTAAACTTTTGTGACGCCTCTTGCGTCGAGGTCGTCAACTTCTCTTTTAACTTCTTAAAAAAACTCAACTTAATTCCTCCATCTCTTGTTCCGTCTCGACGACGCGCTTCGCTTCGGATAGTTCGACCGAAAGCACCTCGGAGACACCGTTTTGTTGCATCGTCACGCCATAGAGCGTGTCCGCCGCTTCCATCGTCCCTTTACGGTGGGTGATGATGACGAATTGTGTATCGATCGACAGCGTCCGGATATATTCCCCGAACCGATGGACGTTCGCCTCGTCGAGCGCCGCCTCGACTTCATCGAGCACGCAGAACGGGACGGGTCTCGTTTTCAGGATGGCGAACAGGAGCGCAATCGCCGTCAAGGCCCGTTCTCCGCCCGAGAGCAGACTGAGCGTCTGTAATTTCTTCCCGGGCGGTTTGGCGACGATCTCAATGCCCGTATTGAGCAGGTCGGACTCGTCGACGAGTTTCAAATCGGCCTCGCCACCACCGAACAGCTCGTGGAACGTCTGTTTAAAATGACCACGGACGAGTGTATACGTCTCGTTGAATAATCGCGTCACTTCGCGGTCCATCTCGGTGATGATGTCATACAAGTCCTCTTTGGCGCTGACGAGGTCATCCCGTTGCTCGGACAAGAACATGAACCGTTCATTGACGAGATCAAACTCCTCGATTGCGTTCAAGTTGACCGGTCCGATCTCTTCAATTTGACGAACGAGCAACTTGAACTCTTCTTTCGCCTCATCGAGCGGGATTGTGAGCGTCGGGAGCAACTCGAAGACGAGTCCTCGTTCCTCGAGCGCGTCGAGTTTCCACTTCCGTTTCAACTCGAGCTCGTTCGCCTCGGTCTCGAGTTTGCGGACATCCGCCTCGAGCCGACGACGTACGTCTGCTGCCTGTTGTTCCCGCTGTCTGAGGATGCGGTATGACTCTTCTTCGGCGTGCAGCTGTTTCGTATGCAACGTCATCCGGTCTTTCAATCCATCCATCTGTTTGACCGCCTCGACGTGCTCGAGCTCGAGCTCGGCAGAAGAGACGACCCGGCCGCTCGCCACATGTTCGAGCTCACGCTCGATTTGTTGGAGACGTGCCGTCTGTTTGGCGACCTCGGTCTCGAGTCGCTCGACTTCCGCACGGACGCGGTCGAGGTCGAGCGTGTGCCGTTGACGATCGAGTTCGTTTTGACGGATGGCTGCCTGCAGTTGCCCCGTCGTCTCGGCGCCTTTCGCTTGCTCGCCGCGGAGGGTCTCAAGTTCGGTCCGAATCGAGGCTTGCAATGCATCGGTCGACTCGAGCTCTTCGGCAAGTCGCGTCAACTCATTTGTGGCAGATGCGATCGTATGGGCGTAGCGCGCCATCTCGTGGTCGAATAGTTCGAGTTGTGCCTTGGCGTCTTGCGACACCCGCTCCAAGTTTCGATACGCCTGTTCCGTCGAGCGAAGCGTCTCTTCCGCCTCGCGTTTCTTGAGCTTGAGCGCTTGGAGCGACTCACGCAACCGTGACATCTCATCGGTATACGTCGTCACGCGTAACTGTTGCTCGTGCAGCATGGCCAACCCTTGCGTCAACCCGTGTTTCAAGTCATCGAGTTCCCGGGACTGGGTGAACAAGGCGACGCCTTGCTTCCGGCTACCCCCGGTCATCGAACCACCGACGTTGACGATGTCCCCCTCGAGCGTGACGATGCGATAGCGATATCCGGTCGTCTGGGCGATCCGGTTGGCCACCTCGAGTGAGTTGGCGACGATGACGGCACCGAGAAGGGACCGCTTCAATTTATCGTAGGCCGGGTCCGTCTCGACGAGGTCGGCGGCGATGCCGACGAACCCGTCGACTGATTCGAGGCGGTGCGCGACTTCACTCGGGACGTAACGTTCCTTCACGGTCGTCATCGGGACGAACGTGGCCCGTCCGGCGCTCGCTTTCCGTAATCGGTCGATCTCACGGCGTCCGACCGCTTCCGTCTCGACGACGATATGTTGTTGCGTCTGACCGAGCGCCGTCTCGATAGCGGCCTCGTAGGACGGGAGGACGTGAATCAATTCCGCGACCGCACCGAGCACACCCGGACCCCGTTCTTTCAACACGAATTTGACGGCATGGAAATAACCCTCATATGACTGCTTCATCCGTTCGAGCAACTCGATGCGGTCCTCGGTCTTCTGACGCCGTCGGTCGAGGTCGTGGTACGACTGCTCGGCCCGGGCCAGCTTGTCCCGAAGTGTCGTTTCTTGTTCGGTCAAATCGGCTTCTTCGGCGAGTAGCGTCTCCCACGTCGACCGCGCCTTCTCGAGACGAGCCTGTTCGGCCTCGAGCGATGCCGTCTGTTCGGTCCGCACGTCGAGGCGGTCCTTGTTCTCACGAAGGAGACGGGCTTTCGCTTCTTCTGCTTGTTCGATATCGCGCTGTTCACGCTTCTGTTGGTTACTCAGCGTGGCGCGTGTCGTCGCCAGTTCGAACGCCTCGCCTTGAAGCTGTTCGATTTCTGCGTTAAAGTCACGCGTCGCCGCTGTCAATTGTGTGTCGAGCTCGGCGCGTGCCGCTTCCACGGTATGTAACGCCTCGGCTTTGGACGCCATATCCGCGTTGGCCACGTTTAACTTCTGCGTCAACTGTTCGGTCTCTTCGGCCAATTCGATTCGTTGGCGTTCAAGGCGTTCTTTCGTCTCCGCCCCGTGCTCTTCACGGGCTTTCGCGAGCTTGATTTCACCTGTCAACCGTTCAAGTTCGGTCGCTTGGGTCCGTTCTTCTTGGTGGAGCGTGTCGAGTGTTTCCCGATCGGCGGCGAGTGTCGCTTCGAGCGCCGTCCGCTCGTCTGAAATCGTGGCCAATGTGCCGTCTTGCTCCGTAAGGTTCGTCTCGGCCGTCCGCAACTGTTCGGACACACGAGCGATACCCGTGCCGAGGTCTGTGATCTCGGCGCCGAGAATGCCCGTCTCGAGCTCATCGTGACGTGCTTTGGCGACTTGATACTCGCGGGCGAGTGCGGCTTGCTCCCGGAGCGGCTCGACCCGGTCGGCGAGTTCATACAAGATGTCATCGACCCGAGACAAATTCAGCTCGGTATCCTGGAGCTTCCGTTCGGCTTGTTTTTTACGTTGGCGGTACTTCAACACCCCGGCCGCTTCTTCAATGACGGCCCGACGGTCTTCCGGTTTTCCTGAGATGACTTGTTCGACCCGGCCTTGACCGATGATGGCGAACGCGTCGCGCGATAGACCCGTGTCCATGAACAGGTCAATCACGTCTTTGAGCCGACATGGCTTTTTGTTCATGAAGTAGTCGCTGTCGCCGCTCCGTGTGACGCGGCGCGTCACGCTCACTTCTGCGTACGGCAAGCGCAAATGGGCGTCCGTGTTGTCCAAGACGAGCGTCACCTCGGCGACGTTGCGATGGTTCTCACCTTCACTGCCGGCAAAGATGACGTCTTCCATTTTCGCTCCGCGGAGCGATTTGGCCGACTGCTCACCGAGTACCCAGCGAACAGCGTCCGATATATTTGATTTTCCGCTCCCATTCGGTCCAACCACGGCTGTGACGCCGGGACGAAAATCTAGTTCAATCCGCTTGGCAAACGATTTAAAGCCAGCGAGTTCGATTCGTTTTAAGTGCATCGTGACCATCCTATCCTCAGTAAGCATTCATTTGTTTATTTTACCACAGTTGCCAGTTCGTCAAAATGCTAGAATCATGCTATTCTAAAAAGAACTGTAGAAAGGGGTACGACCGATGACTAACGAACAAATGATTGAGGAAATTCTCGACAAAATGAACATCATCAACCGCGGTGCCATTAAAGCGGAAGAATATAACCGTGCTGACGCCTCGGCCGTCAAAGAGATTTATGACTACGTGATGAACCGTTCATCGCTGTCGATCTCCGAAGTGGATGGAATCGTCGAAGAGCTTGGACAATTGACGTAACAGGATGACACAAAAGGAGTGGACCGTTTGAGTGGTCCACTCCTTTTTTTGTTACAGGCCGGCGTACTGCCGGTTGAATTCGATTAACGCTTCTTTCGCCGCGAGCTGTTCGGCCTCTTTCTTCGATCGACCGATGCCTTCGCCGACGATATCGTCAGACAGACGGGCATGGGCGACGAACTCGCGGCTATGCGCCGGGCCGCGCTCTTCGATGATCGTGTAAGAGACGGGGCCGAGCCCTTCCCGCTGGACGCTCTCTTGGAGCTGGCTCTTATAATCGGTCTGTTCTTCAAACACACCGGCTAAGACTTTCGGAAAAACCGCTTCGGCGAGGAACTGTTCGACTGGTTCGATCCCTTGGTCCAGATAGAGCGCGCCGATGTATGATTCGAACACATCTGCGAGTAACGCCGGACGCTTGCGCCCGCCGGTCAACTCTTCGCCTTTCCCAAGCAAGATAAAATCAGAGAAAGCATAGGCTTCCGCAAAGTTGACGAGTGATGGCTCACAGACGATGGCCGCCCGCAACTTTGTTAATTCCCCCTCGGAGCGCTCCGGATACGTCTCATACAAAAACCGAGACACCGTCAACTCGAGCACCGCATCACCTAAAAACTCTAAGCGCTCATTGTCTTTTTTCAGACCGCGTTGTTCGTTGACGTATGAGGAGTGGGTGAACGCTTGCATCAGTAGGTCTTGGTTCGTGAATCGAACCGACAGCCGTTCTTCAAGTACTTTGAACTGCTCGAGAATCCGTGACCGCTCGAGCTCATTTCGTCGGCGTCGTTGCGCCGACCCTTGACGGTCAAACCGTCGCTTGTCCTTTGTCATAATTCCCTCCGTGTATAAGCACAAGCCCACCGCTCATGACGAGCGGTGGGAGGCTTGATTACAATTTAGTTTCGATGTAAGCGACGACGTCGCCAACAGTCGCGAGTTTCTCTGCATCTTCGTCTTCGATTGTGATATCGAACTTGTCTTCAAGGTCCATGACCATTTCCATCACTTCGAGCGAATCCGCGCCGAGGTCGTCTTTGAATGATTTGTCGGCTGTGATCTCAGATACATCTTTCCCGAGTTTCTCTGCCACTGCTGCTTGTACGTCTACTAAGATTTGTTCTGTTGTCATGATAAAATCCCTCCAAATTAAAGTATATAAAATGTGATTCGATTGGTAAAGTTCTGATTTTAAGCCATCGTCATCCCGCCGTCAACGGCGATTGTCTGACCTGTCACGTAAGCCGCTTGGTGTGAAGCGAGGAATGAGACAACGTTCGCCACGTCTTCGACTCGGCCGAAGCGATTGAACGGGATTTGCCCTAGCGTCGCCTCACGTTGGGCGTCGGTCAAAGCGTCGGTCATGTCCGTTTGGATGAAACCAGGACAGACGGCGTTCACCGTCACATGGCGTCCGGCGAGTTCACGCGCGACCGACTTCGTCAGTCCGATGAGACCGGCTTTCGCCGCCGCGTAGTTCGCCTGTCCGGCGTTCCCCGTGATACCAACGACTGAAGCGATATTGATGATACGGCCCGACTTCGACTTCAAGAGCGTCCGCGTCGCGGCTTGCGACGTCAAGAACGCGCCTTTCAAGTTCGTCGACAACACATCGTCAAAATCGGCCTCTTTCATACGCATGAGCAGACCGTCACGCGTGATGCCCGCATTGTTGACGAGACAGTCGATGCGGCCGAACGTGTCGACCGCCGTCTTGATGAGTGCCTTCACATCATCACTGTTCGAGACGTTCGCTTGGACAGCGATCGCCTCGCCGCCGTTCGCTTCGATCTCGCTGACGACGGCATTCGCTTTCTCAACACTACCCGAGTAATTCACGACGACCCGAAAGCCGTCCTCCCCTAAACGCTTCGCGATGGCGGCCCCGATTCCTCGGGATGCGCCTGTCACGATTGCTACTTGGTCATGCACGTACTTCTCCTCCTAACGCGGCCACCTCTTCGAGCGTCGTCGCCTGTTTGATCGTCACTTTCGAATCGATCCGTTTGATGAGACCTGACAGCGGTGACGTCGGACCGAATTCAATGAACGTGTCGACGCCAGCGTCGATCGCTTTGCGGACACACGCTTCGAACCGGACCGAGGCGTACAGTTGCTCGGTGAGAAGTGCTTTCAATTTTTCCGGGGCGGTATGGACATCCGCATCGACGTTCGAGACGACCCCGATCGCCGCCGGTTTGAATGGCGACGAGGCGAGCACATCTTTGAACCGCGTCGCGGCCGGCATCATGTACGAGCTATGGAACGCGCCTGAGACGTTCAGCGGCAAGACGCGTTTCGCGCCAGCCTCTTTCAAATCCGTCTCGGCTTGTTTGACCGCATCGACATGTCCCGAGATGACGAACTGACCCGGACAGTTGTAGTTGGCGATTTGTACAAGGTTCCCGCTAGCACTGATTTTCTCCGTCACATGGAACGCCTCGTCGACATCGGTCATGCCGATGACGGCTGCCATCGTTCCATCCTTCACTTCTGACATCAACTTGCCGCGCTCGTGGACGAGCACGCTCGCTTCTTCCAAGTCGATGACGCCTGCGACGACGAGTGCCGCATATTCTCCGACGCTGTGACCGATCACCAAGTCTGGAGTGGCGCCCGTTTTAGCGTGAGCTTGTGCGAGTGATGCCGCATGCGCCACGATGGCCGGTTGGGCCACCTCCGTCCGTTGAAGCTCTTCTTTTGATCCTGCCGCCATGGCGTCGAGTAAATCAAATCCGAGGCGACGGTTGATCGCTTGCAGTTGTTCAGGATTGTCGAGGAACGTTTGGCCCATGCCGACGGCTTGTGACCCTTGTCCCGGAAATACCCATGCTGTTTTCCCCATGTACTCACCTTCTTTGAATTAGTTTGTGGCTTTTGCTTGTTTGATCTTCGTGACGACGTCGTGATCGACCATGATTTTCGCCTGTTTGAGCGCGCTCATGATGGCGAGCGCGTCGCTCGAACCGTGCGCTTTGATGACCGGGGCGTTGATGCCGAACAAGCCGGCGCCACCATGTTCCCGATAATCTAATGTTTGTTTCAATCGTTTCAACTTCGGTTTTAAGACGAGAGCGGCGAGCTTCGAAACGAGATCGCTCGTGAACTGCTCCTTCATCATTTTCATAAGCATCGACGACGAGCCTTCGACACCTTTGAGCAAGATGTTTCCGGCGAACCCTTCCGTGACGATGACATCGACATCACCGGACATCGCCTCGCGCGCTTCCACGTTGCCGACAAAGTGGACCGGGGCTTGTTCAAGGAGGGGGTACGCCTCTTTCGTGAGGGCGTTTCCTTTCCCAGCCTCGGTCCCGATGTTGAGTAGCGCGACCCGCGGACGTTTGACACCGCGGACGTGCTCAGCGTAGAGCGAGCCCATGATCGCATAGTCGACCAAGTGCTCAGGCTTAGCGTCCGGGTTGGCCCCGACGTCTAAAATGACGACACCGCTACCCGTATATGTAGGGAACGTAGGTGACAACGCGGGACGCTCGATGCCGGGAATGCGCCCGATGACGAACAGTGACGCCGCCATGAGGGCGCCCGTATTCCCAGCCGAGACGAGGGCGTCGGCCTCGCCGTCTTTGACGAGTTTGGCCGCCACGACGAGCGAACTGTCCTTCTTACGGCGGACGGCCCGGACCGGTTCGTCGTCCCCGGTGATGATTTCGCTCGCTGGAACGATTTTAATCCGCGGGTCGGTCAACCCGTAAGAGGCGAGTTTGACCTCGTCTCCGACTAAAAACAGTTCCATCGATTCGTTCGGGAATGCGTCAGCAAACTGTTTGACACCTTCCACGATTGCTTTCGGGGCGTGGTCCCCGCCCATTGCATCAATTGCTAATTTCATGCCTGTTCCTCCTCACCGCGACGATAAATCGTGAAATCTCCGCTAAAGACACACTCTTCGCCGACATAACTATCCACTGTGACGTCCGTTCTTCCGTCCCGACGTAGTTTGATCACACGAGCCTTGGCAACGACTCGCTCTCCAAGATGGACTTGGCGACTAAAGCGGATGTCCGCCTTAGTGGTCAACGCCAATTCATCATTGATGAGCGCCACCGCTAACGAGTTGGCCTGGGCGAACAATACGTGTCCCCGGGCGATCTCATTGCGGCTAAAGACGTGTTCTCTCTCAATGTCGAGAACCGAGATGGCCGATTCATCGAGCTTCAAGTCAATCATATCACCGATGACCTCGCTCATGGCGAGCGACTTCACTTCATCGAGGTGTTCTGAGGCTACATGCTTGATCCGCTCTCTCACTTCCGGAATCTTTAATTCCATCCGATCGAGACGAATCGTTTGAATACTGACGGCGAACTGTTTCGACAGTTCTTCGTCTTTGATGAACGGGTTTCGATCAATCGTTTCTTGCAATAAGCGTTGCCGCTCTTTCTTAGGTACCCGCATTCAGTTCCCTCCTAAACTCTATGCTAAAGAACTTAATACCTGGTACTAATAGCAGTATATATTCTTTAGATTTTATTTTCAAGTGTTGTTTCTCATTCCAAGCGTCCCCCGACGAGCAAGTCGAGTCGCTTCAAGTATTGACGGAGCGGCGCATACGTCGCCTCGTTCCAAAACGCTTCGCTGCCGAGCAGACGGACCGCGTCTTGCATCGCCACTTCCATGACTTTTAAATCGAGCACCGGGTCGGCGACGCGGAAACTCGGTAGACCGCTCTGGGCCGTCCCAAAGAAATCACCGGCACCGCGCAGCTCCAAATCCTTCTCGGCTAACACGAAACCATCGTTCGTCTCCGTCATCGTCTTCAAGCGAAGCTTCCCGACATCCGACTTCGGGTCCCCTACCAATATACAATAAGATTGGTCGGCACCTCGACCGACACGCCCCCGTAACTGGTGCAGTTGGGCCAAGCCGAACCGTTCCGCGTCATGGATGATGATGAGCGATGCGTTCGGAACGTTCACGCCGACCTCGACGACCGTCGTCGAGACGAGGATTTGGAGCGCATTGCTAGCGAACGCCTTCATGACGTCATCTTTCTCGGTGCTCGACAGTTTTCCGTGCATGAGACCGACCGTGTAGTTCGGGAAGCGTTCCCGTAACATGTCGTAGAGTGCGGTCGCACTCTCGACCTCGAGCGTGTCCGATTCCTCGATGAGCGGCGCGATCACGTACGCTTGCCGTCCGAGCGCGAGTTCGCGCTCGACCATCGCATGGACCTTGTCGATTTGGTCGGTCTTCGCCCAATACGTCTCGATCGGCTTCCGCCCGGCCGGCATCTCGTCAATCGTCGAGACGTCCATCTCGCCGAAAGCGCTGATGGCAAGCGTCCGCGGAATCGGTGTCGCCGTCATATAGAGCACGTCGGCGAGTTCAGCCTTGTCGCGGAGCATCTTGCGCTGTTCGACCCCGAACCGGTGTTGTTCGTCGGTAATCGCCAAATGTAGGCGCGAGAACTCGACCGGTCCTTGAATCAAGGCGTGCGTGCCGACGATGATATCGACCTCCCCCGCTTTGATCGCTTGAAGCAACTCATTACGGGCCTTGCCTTTGACCGAACTCGTCAACAAACCGACTCGAATGCCGTACGGCTCGAACAGTGCCTGGAGCGAGGCGAGATGCTGCTCGGCCAAAATCTCGGTCGGGACCATGAGCGCCCCTTGATAGCCGGCGCTCACCGTCGCATACAAGGCGATCGCGGCAACGACTGTCTTTCCGCTCCCGACATCTCCTTGTAGCAATCGATTCATCCGTTCGGGTGTTTCTAAATCACCGACAATCTCCCGGATGACGCGCGTCTGTGCCCCTGTCAACGGGAACGCAAGTTGTTTGACGAACTCGTTCAATTGAGGCTTATCAAGTGTAAGGGCTCGTCCTTTGCCCGATCGTTCCATCTTCCGGAACGCCTGGAGCTTCAATTGATAGAGCAGACACTCTTCATAGACGTAACTCCGGCGTGCCTGTTTATACGTGTCGACCGAATCGGGGAAATGCATCCCTTTCAACATCGCCTCCCGGTCCTCGAGACGATAGCGTTGCCGAATCAATTCGGGTAGACGGTTCTCGAACGAGGTCGTCTGTTCAAACGCGAGTTTGACGATGCGGCTGAAGTTTTTCTGGGTCAGACCGGCCCGAAGCGAGTAGATTGGTTGCAGCCCGTCCGACAGTTCGCCGAACTCAAGGTCGGTCGCGCTGATCGTCATCCGGTTCATGTCCCATTTCCCTTTGACCGTCACGGTGGCACCGAGCGTGAGCTTGTCTTTATAGAACGCCCGGTTGAACATCGTCACGTGGACGACGTAGCGCTCCTCGAGCAACAGCCGGAATTGGAGTCGGTTCTTGCCTTTACTGTAATAGCGAACGAGCGGTGCCGCCTGGACGGTGCCGCTCCATTTGACGAGGTCACCGTGGATGGCCGTCGTCACGGTGCCGCTATTATAATTTTCATAACGAAACGGGACGTGCTCCAGCACGTCCTCGATTCGTTCGAGACCCATCGTCTCTAATTTTTTGGCCATCTCTGGCCCGACCCCTTTAAGCGTCGTCAACGCCTCACTTTTTGACATTTTCTTTCTCTCCAAAGATGTTCCGTTCGAGACGACGGGCCGTCGGCGTATTGGCGAGACCGCCCCGGGCCGTCTCTTTCAACGCGGTCGGCATCATCTGTCCAATCTCATGCATCGCCGAGATGACCTCGTCGCAAGGGATGCGAGACGTGATGCCGGCGAGGGCCATATCGGCCGCGACGATGGCGTTCGCCCCGCCCATGGCGTTCCGTTTGACGCACGGCACCTCGACGAGCCCTGCCACCGGGTCACAGACGAGACCGAGCATGTTTTTCAGGGCGATCGCAAATGCTGTCGCCGATTGTTCCGGGGTCCCACCGGCCGCTTCGACGATGGCCGCGGCGGCCATCCCGGTCGCTGAGCCGACTTCCGCCTGACAACCACCGGCCGCCCCCGAGATCGAGGCGTTGTTGGCGACGACGAAGCCGAACGCCCCTGATGTGAACAAGTAGCGGACCATCGCGTCACGATCCATCTCCAGACGGTCTTTCACCGCAAACAACGTACCTGGTACGACGCCCGCGCTTCCGGCGGTCGGGGTCGCGCAGATGCGTCCCATCGCCGCATTGACTTCATTCGTGCCGATCGCTTTCGCGACCGCATCTAAAATCAAGTCTCCGGCGAGCGATTTGCCGGAACGGATATAGTCGGTCATGAGCACGGCATCGTTCCCCGTCAGCCCCGTCACGGACGTCACGCCTTCGAGTGCCCGCGCGACCGCTTCTTCCATCACTTCAAGGTTGCGTTCCATCATACCGACGACGTCTTCACGCGTCGAGCGTCTGACGTGCACTTCTTGCTCAATCATCACTTCTGAAATCGGAATGCCTCGTTCCGTTGCCGTTCTGACTAATTCTTCTACTGATTTAAACATATTGGTTTCTCCTTATTCCCCAAAGATGGCTACCCGCTCGATTTGAGGTAACCGCTCAATTTCCGCTAGCACGTCTTTTGACAAATGGTCATCAATCTCGATCGCCATGAGCGCTTGTTTGCCTTTCTCATGACGACTCACTTCCATATGGCCGATATTCAACTCATGCCGGGCCAAAATACCCGTCACGGCCGCGATTGCCCCGAAACGATCGTGGTGCAAGACGACGAGTGCCGGCCCGCCGCCCGACAATTTGAGCGGGAATCCGTTCAACTCGGTGATCTCGATCGTCCCGCCGCCGATTGAGATCCCGACGATCTCAAACGTGCCATCCTTGTCTTCTAGCCGGACGCGAGCCGTGTTCGGATGATCCGTCAGCGCGTCGCTCGTCTCAAAGACGACCTCGATGCCGCGCTCTTTCGCGATATCGAGCGCTTGCGGGATACGCAAATCAAACGTATCGAAGCCCATGATGCCGCCGACGATGGCGACATCGGTACCGTGCCCCCGATACGTATCGGCGAACGAACCATAAAACGTGATGTGCGCGAGCTTTGGCGTCCGCCCGAACAGCTTCCCGGCCATGAGGCCGATGCGTGCGGCGCCGGCCGTATGCGAACTCGATGGACCGACCATGACCGGTCCGATGATATCAAACACACTGCGATATTTCATCGCATTTCCCCCTTTCAAAAAAACCCTACCTTCATTATACAGAAGGTAGGGCTGAGTTACAGCTTATTCCACACTAAAAATGTAGGAGTAGAGCGGTTGTTTCCCGTCATGAACCTCGATTTCAATCTCGTCGTTCTTTGACTCGATGTAAGCCGAGAGTGCTTCGACGTCTTCCGCTGACGAACCTTCGCCCGTCAAGATCGTGATGATCTCATCGTCGGCATCGACGAGGGCGTCGACTAATCTCTTCGCCGCTTCGAGGCTCGAGGCCGATGAGGCGACGATCTTCTTCTCGGCGATCGCCATGTGGTCGTCTTTACGAATCTCGACACCATCGATGCTCGTATCACGGACCGCATACGTCACTTGACCAGACTTGACGGTACTTGCCGCCGTCTTCATGACGTTTTCGTTCGTGTCGACATCGGCTTCCGGGTTGAACGCGATCGCTGCCGCGAGTCCTTGTGGCACCGTCTTCGTCGGAATGACCGAGACGCCGCAAGGTGCGACCGATGCCGCTTGTTCGGCAGCCATGATGATGTTCGAGTTGTTCGGGAAGATGAAGACGTGATCCGCGTTGGCCGCTTCAATCGCCTTGACGATATCTTCCGTCGACGGGTTCATCGTCTGACCGCCTTCGATGACGTGAGCCGCCCCGAGTGAACGGAACAAGTCGCTGACGCCTTCGCCCATTGCGACCGTGACGATCGCATATGGCGCTTTCGCCTTTGGAGCCGTCGGAGCAGCCGTTTGGACGCCATGCTGGTTGGCACCGTGCTCTTCTTCTAAGATGGTCGAGTGCTGTTGACGCATGTTCTCGATTTTGACAGCGACGAGCTCGCCGTAGCGCTGCCCTTTCGTGATGACGTCGCCTGGCGTCTCGACGTGAACGTGAACTTTGAGCAACTCTTCGTCCGCGACGACGAGGAGCGAGTCGCCGAGTTCAGACAGTTCGTTGCGGAACGTGTCCTCGTTGAACGGGGCGTCTTTTAGTTTCTCGTCTTGGAAACGGACCATGATTTCCGTGCAATACCCGAACTCGATGTCTTCGGTCGACATGAATCCTTGCGCGGCGTGGGCATGATGTTCAGCTTCGATGAGCAAATCCATGACCGGTGCATGTGGTTTCTCAAGCTCTTTGCCTTCAAGGCTCGCGAGGAACCCTTCATAAATGACGAGCAGTCCTTGACCGCCTGAATCGACGACGCCGACTTCTTTTAAGACCGGCAGTAAGTCCGGTGTCCGCTCGAGTGAAGCTTTCGCTTCCACGATCACGCGTTCCATGAACTCGTTGAAGTCGCTCGTCGACTCTGAAGCACGGAGCGCTTCGTCGGCCGCTTCACGAGCAACCGTCAAAATCGTTCCTTCAACCGGTTTCATAACCGCCTTGTATGCCGTGTCGACGCCACGTTTCAATGCCTCGGCGAAATCGACTGTCGACACTTCTGTCTTTCCTTCGATCGCTTTACCGAAGCCACGGAACAACTGGCTCAAAATAACACCCGAGTTCCCACGTGCCCCCATCAAGAGACCGCGTGCAAACTTCGATGAGACGTCAGCGATATTCGCCGAGCCGAGTGCGGCCACTTCTTTCGCACCCGATGTCATCGTTAAATTCATGTTCGTCCCCGTATCGCCGTCCGGCACCGGGAAGACGTTAAGCGAATCTACATAATCCGCATTCTGGCTCAAGTTGGCTGCACCGTTCGCGACCATGTTCGCGAACACCAATCCATCTAAACGTTTTAAACCCACACCAAATCCTCCTTCGTTCTCGTCAGTCATTCGTCAGACGAACGCCTTGTACGAATATGTTTACCGACGAAACGTTTAATCCTAAAGTTTCACCGAGCGTGTATTTCACACGGCTTTGCACGTTGTATGCGACTTCCGACACTTTCGTCCCGTAGCTCACAATGATGTGCATGTCGATATGTACGTCTTCTCCATCTTGACGTACGACCACGCCTCGGGCGTAGTTTTCACGCTTCAATAGTTCTGCAATCCCGTCTTTCAATTGAGCTTGAGACGCCATGCCCACAACGCCGAAACATTCCATCGCCGCACCGCCTGCGAGTGTTGCGACCACGTCGTTCGTGATGTCAATATTGCCATATGTTGTCTTCATTTCAATTGCCATATGGAGTAGCCTCCTTCATTCGGAATGATTCCTTCACTACATTCTACAATAAGTACCTAGTTATTAAAAGAACCTGCTCCATAAACTCGGTCAATTGTAGCCGTAACCCTCATTCATTATTAAAATCCTTTCCAGTAATGTCAAGTTTTTTTCTTGTCATCCTATGATTTTCTAGTTGCATCGTGAAAAAACCCGTGCTAATATAAACGAGTGTCTATTAGGACGAACCCACATAAAAAAGGAGGGGAAACGCATGGCACGTAAATGCTACGTAACAGGTAAATCACCTAAATCAGGTAACAACCGTTCGCACGCACTCAACAAGACAAAACGCACTTGGGGTGTAAACGTACAAAAAGTTCGTATTCTCGTTGACGGTAAACCTAAACGAGTTTGGGTTTCAGCTCGCGCTCTTAAATCAGGTCTCGTTGAACGCGTATAATTTTTATACACGAACGAAATAAATCCCAGCGGCATTCGCCGATGGGATTTTTTTGTGTTCATTTTTTGACATACAGCACGAGCACCATGCCTTCATGGACGAGAAGATCCGCCGTGTCGGCATCCCATTCGTTCGAGATGGTGAGCGCCTCATGGCTGACGACATCGTGACGGTCGAGCGGATATTTGACACCACGGATGGTGACGTTCGCCTGCTTCCACGGGATAAGAGACAAATAGTAATCGTTTTGACGCGGGAGTTCATAGCGCCCCGTCCCGACGAGTCGTACCGTCTGCCCTGCGGTGATGAGACGCATCTCGGGATACGCCTCGAGCAAACCGACATTGCCAAGCGTCATATCGAGCCGCCCGCCGAGAGCACCGTAGACGAGCATCTCTGTCGCTCCGTGGCCGCGAGCCGCCTCGAGTGCGATCTCAAGGTCGGTCACATCTTTTTCAGACGGATAGCGGACGGCGTCTCTCGGCACTTCGCCCGTGAACGAATCAAAATCGCCGACGACGAGGTCCGGGGTCAGCCCGTGGGCTAACAGCGTCTCGTACCCCCCGTCGACGCCGATGACGTAATCGACGTCAGCAGGGAGGCTAGAAATCGGTTCCGGGCTGGCTGCTACAATCAGCACCCGCATCAGCGGACGTCCCGGGTCGCGAGCGTGGCGAAACGTGGCGCCGATACGAACAAGAGGACGAGGACGACGGCCGACACGAGGAAGGACGGGAGCATGTACGTCATGTTATAGGCGAACGAGTAGGCGACGACCGGCCCTTCCGCATATTGTGCGAAGAAGACGATTCCCGACAAGACGTGGGCCCCGTAACGAAGCAATGAACCGAGGAGCGCCCCGAGCACCAAATAGACGACGAGCGTCTTTTTTGCCTCATCCTTGGCGGCTCGTTTCACTTGACCAGCGAACAGTCCCGCCATACCGACGACACCGTAAGCGAACGTGTAGTCGAGCAGGAACTGGACCGGTGTGAAGATGTAGGCCCCGAACAGCAGTTGCAGCGTTCCGACGAGTGCACCGGTCGCGAGTCCGCCTTTCAAGCCGTGACGATACGCCATCACGAAAATCGGCAACATCGCCAAGCTGATTGACCCGCCTTGCGGCATCCGGAACGGGATGAGTAAATCAAAGATCAACCCGAGTGCGGCGAACAATGAGATTTCAATGAGCGCCTGTAGTTTTAAACGTTGTTTCATCTTATTCCCTCCTTATATATGAGCGAACGACAAAAAGCAGCATGACGTAAACGCCATGCTGCTATCGAGTAGCAACGTGCATTTTCGCCACATCCCTACGTCCGTGTGAACGGAACAGGTTCAAAGGGTTAGCGTGATGCCTCTCAGCCACAGAATGTGACACCCCTTGCGACAATATTTGTTGTTCTATGGACGATTATACACGAGATGCGTTGCGAATGCTATCGATTGCGTCTTTATAGCTCGGCTCGTTATAGATGGCTGACCCGGCCACGAGCACGTCAGCCCCGGCATCGATGCATAATTTCGCCGTCTCTGCGTTGACGCCACCGTCGATCTCAATTTCAAAGTCGAGACGACGCGCTTGACGTATCTCATCCAGCGCTGCGATTTTCGGGACGACCGATTCGATGAACTTTTGGCCCCCAAAGCCAGGGTTCACCGTCATGAGGAGGACCATGTCGACGTCCCCGAGCACGTGTTCAATCGACGAGAGCGGCGTGTGCGGGTTGAGAACGACGCCACATTTGGCGCCGGCCGCCTTGATTTGTTGGAGCACGCGATGCAAGTGATTCGTCGCTTCAACGTGGACCGTGACGATATCCGCTCCCGCCTTGATGAAATCTTCAACAAACCGTTCTGGCTGGTCGATCATCAAATGGACGTCGAGTACCATGTCCGACTTTTTCCGTAAACTCGCGAGCACTGGGAGCCCGATCGAGATGTTCGGGACGAATTGACCGTCCATGACGTCAAAATGGATGTAATCCGCGCCGGCCTCTTGGACCGCCTTCACTTCTGCCTCTAAGTTGGCGAAGTCCGCCGCTAAAATCGATGGTGCAATTTTAATCATGTCAGTACCTCCGTTGTCTATCGTTTAACTCTGCCATAAACGTAACATAATTCTCATAACGGGTGGAAGCGATTTCTCCGGCTTCGACGGCCGCTTTGACGGCACAGCCTGGCTCATTCAAATGGGCACAACCACGGAATTTGCAATTGTCATGCCGCTCGACGAACTCAGGGAAACACCAACGCATCTCCTCGACTTCAAGTTCTTCCGGGAACTCGAGGCTCGAGAAACCAGGCGTGTCAGCGACGAGCCCGTCAGCGAGCGTGATGAGCGTGACGTGACGCGTCGTGTGCTTGCCTCGGCCGAGCGACTTCGAGATTTTCCCGGTCGCGAGTTCAAGCTCCGGCGCGACCGCGTTCAAGAGCGAACTCTTGCCGACCCCGGTCTGTCCGGCAAATACACTCGTCTTCTCTTTGAACGAACCGCGAATTTGTTCAATCCCCGACCCGTCCTCGGTAGACGTCTCGATGACCTCATAGCCGATTGAGCGGTATAAGGCTGCTGCTTCGTGAATCGTTTTCCGTTCCGACTCCGTCAACAAGTCCATCTTCGTCAAGACGATAATCGGATGGACTTGCTTCGATTCGATCAAGACGAGGAAACGGTCGAGCAGATGGAACGAGAACGCCGGCTCCTTGACCGAGAACAGCAAGAACGCTTGATCGATATTGGCAATCGGCGGACGGACGAGATGGTTCGAACGCTCGTCGACGGCCAATATATAACCGGTGCCGTCCCCTTGGTCTTGGATATCGACATCATCGCCCACGACAGGCGAGATGTTCCGGTTGCGGAAATTGCCGCGGGCGCGACAACGGATCTCTTGTTTCTGTTCCGTCATGACGTCATAAAAGCCGCCTTGTAATCGAATAATCGTACCTTTCATTCCATTCCCTCCTTAGAAAAAGAGGCGACGCGCACGCCACCTCTTCATTGTGAATCTTTTGCTTGTGCGTAAGTCACCGTATCCGTTCGAACGACTTCACCATCGACTTCAATCGTCGCGGTTCCGACTTCGTCCGGTGCGATGACGAGCGTGTACGAATACGTCGTTGTCTCCGTTATCTTATCACGCAACACCTCGACTTCGCCACGGGCGTCGACCGTCCGAATGACGACTTCGAGTGCCTCGGCTTCTTCGCCTTCAGCGGGCGGCTCGATTTCGACGTTGACTTCCCGTTCGATTGAGACGTCGGTCGGTTCGACACCTTGCGACACAATGACGGTCAATTCCGTCCCCGGGTCGACTGCCGTCCCGGCCGTCGGGAGTTGACGGATGATTTGATTCGCAGGAACGCTCGTTGAATACTCGTCACGTTTGACGATTTTCAAGCTATTCTGTTCGGCATACGTCGTCGCTTCCTCGAACGTATAGCCCGCCAAGTTGGCGAGTTCGATCTTATTGCTGCCCGTCGACACGACGAGCGTCACCGTCTCTTCAGATGGGACGACTTCGTTGCCCGGGGCGATCGATTGGGAGATGACATCCCCGCTATCGACCGTTTCGGACGCCTCTGACTGAATCTCGATATCCGTGAAATCAAGGTCTTTGAGCGTCCGTTCGGCCGCCGACTGAGACAACCCTTCAACGTCCGGCATCTCGACCGTCTCTTTCCCGGCCGAGACGACAATCGTCACGGTCGTCCCACGTTTCGGCTTCCGTCCGGCTTGCGGCGTCTGGGAGATGACGTCCCCGGCGGCAATGTTGTCGCTCGCCCGTTCAGTCGCCTCGACGACAAAACCGGCCGCTTCGAGTTCGGTCGTCGCCTCGTCGCTCGTCATGCCGACGACGTCCGGGACGACGGCACGGGACATCTCATCGGCGATGACGTACGCCCCGATCCCGCCACCGATCAACAGGAGAGCGAGCAAAATCCAGAGCCACCACTTCTTCTTCCGTTTCGGTTTGTCTTTCACGGGTTCACTTGCTGCAACCGGTTGTTCCGGTGCCTCTTTGACGTTCGGTTCATCCGGCACGACAGGCGCCATGACGAGCGTCTGATCAAACGCATCTTGCTCCGCGTTCGACCGCTTCGGTTCGTTCGCACGTTCCGAATCGAGTGACGTCATGCAATCCTTTTTGAACGCGGCGACCGAGGCATGACGGGCACCCGGAGACTTCGCGAGCGCCTGCATGATGCAGTTCTCGAGCGCTTGCGGGATGTTTGGGTTCAAATCCATCGGTCGAATCGGGTCGTCTTGCAGATGTTGCAATGCGACGGCGACCGGCGTCTCGCCGATGAACGGCACTCGGCCAGTCACGAGTTCATAGAGTACGGCGCCGAGCGAGTAAATATCTGACTTCTCATCGGCGAACTTTCCGCGCGCTTGCTCTGGAGAAAAGTAGTGAACCGACCCGAGGACCGACATCGTATGGGTCAGCGTCGCGTTCGACATGGCCACTGCAATCCCAAAGTCCGTCACTTTGACGTTGCCGCTTTGATCGATCATCATGTTTTGGGGTTTGATATCCCGGTGAATGATTCGATTCGCATGGGCGTGGTCAATCGCATCACAAATCTGTCCCATGATACGGAGCGCCTCGTCGACAGATATGTACTCTTCTTGTAAATATTGTTTCAGCGTCATCCCATCGACATGTTCCATGACGATGTAATAGATGTCGCGTTCGTCTCCGACGTCGTAGATGGCGACGATATTCGGATGGTTCAGACTCGCCGCCGCATGGGCTTCTCGTTCGAACCGGCGTATAAATTGTTCATTATGCGAGAATTCAGATCGCAACACTTTGATGGCGACGGTTCGGTTTAAGATCTCATCGTGAGCCCGGTAGACATTTGCCATGCCGCCGCTGCCGATTTGCTGTTCGATCCGATAACGATCGTTGATTCGTTCTCCACTTCGCATCGGATTCATCCTCTCTTTCTATCTGTGAACTGGACGAGGGCAACGGTGATATTGTCACTCCCACCCAAACGGTTGGCTTGATCGATTAATTGATCCGCCTTGACGTCCGCCGAAACAGGGCGTTCCAAGACTTGCTTGATCTCTTCATCGGTCAAATGAGTCGTCAAGCCGTCCGTACAGATTAAAATCGTATCAAACTCGGGTTCGGCAAACACTTGCAGATCAGGTTCGACATGCTCTTTCGAGCCAATCGCACGTGTGATGATGTTACGTTTCGGGTGGACCCGCATCTCTTCCTCGGTCAATTCTCCGAGTTGTTTTAACACGTTGACGTAAGAATGGTCTTCCGTCAATTGTTGGAGTTTATTCTCACGCAAGGCATACACACGGCTATCCCCGACGTGGACGATGACGATCGTCTCATCATGCCAACAGACACCGGCGATCGTCGTCCCCATCATGAGCAGGTTTGCTTGTTTCGAGAAGTCGAGCACTTGCTCATTGGCCAGTTCTACGTTGTGGCGAAACCAATTCTCCATCTCCATCGGTGAGGCCGGAAGCGTCGGGAAGGCACGACGAAACTGCTCGATGACGAGCTGACTCGCGACCTCCCCGGCTTCATGCCCTCCCATACCGTCAGCCACGAGAGCGATTCCGGCACGCTCGTCCCCTAAAATCAAGACGGCATCCTCATTCTGCGCTCTCACTTGGCCCCGGTCGGTTCGGTATGCTAATTCCATCTTCCTGATTACCTCGTTTCTTGTTCGCGCTCCTTCGCTCGAAGCTGCCCACAAGCCGCATCGATATCCGAACCTTGTTCGCGACGAATCGTCACGTTCACTTTTCGATCTTTGAGCACTTTTTCAAAGGCAAAAATTTGTTTACGTGGTGTGCGGACGTAGTCGCGCTCGAGCACGTGGTTGACTGGAATCAAGTTGACGTGGCATTTGACGCCTTTCAACAAGTCAGCGAGTTGATGCGCGTGTTCTTCCGTGTCGTTGACCCCGCCGAATAAACCGTATTCGAACGTGATGCGGCGACCGCTCTTCTCTGTATAGTAGTTGACGGCTTCCATCAACTTGTCCAAGTTGTAGGCACGGTTGATTGGCATGAGACGTGTCCGAATCTCTGTCGTCGGTGCGTGAAGCGAGATGGCGAAGTTGATGCGCATCCCTTCATCGGCGAACTTGTAGATTTTCGGTACGATCCCGCTCGTTGACACGGTGATGTGGCGTGAACCAATGTTCAAGCCGTCGTCGTGGTTGACCGTGCGCAAGAAACGCATCAATTCGTCATAGTTGTCGAACGGCTCGCCGATACCCATGACGACGACCGAGTCGACACGTTCGCCGCTCGCGTCGAGCGCGCGTTGCACGTCGAGGACTTGGGCCGTGATTTCACCGGCTTCTAAGTTACGCTTCAAACCGCCGAGCGTCGAAGCACAGAACGTGCAACCGATGCGGCAGCCGACTTGTGTCGTGACACAGACCGAGTTACCGTACTCATGGCGCATGAGCACCGTCTCGATCGAGTAGCCGTCTTGGAGCTCGAACAAGAACTTGATCGTTCCGTCCTTTGATTCTTGACGGACGAGTTCTTTCAACGTCGTCAATTGGAACGCCGCGTCTAATTTCTCGCGGAGTGGTTTCGAGACGTTCGTCATATCGTCGAACGATGTCACACGCTTGACGTACATCCAGTCATATAACTGTTTCGCGCGGAACGATTTTTCTCCTGCCTCGATGAGCCATTGTTCGAGCTCCGAGTACGTGAGGGAATAGAGGGACGGCTTGGCACCGACTAATGGATTTTTTTCAACTGCTTTTGGATTCATGTTTATACCTCTTTCTTGAATGCGGCGATATAGAAACCGTCCGTCCCGAACGACGTCGGGAGTAATTTGAGTTCAGCGCGGTCCGATGACATCATCGGCCGCAATACTTGGGGAAGACGGTCTTGGAGTGTCTCATCCCACGTCAATCCGTTCGACAAAATGTAATCGGCCTGCTGTTCATTCTCAGTCGGGTCGATTGTACATGTCGAGTACACTAGCGTACCACCTCGTTTGAGGAGTGGCAAGACAGCGTCGATGATTTCACGTTGGACTTTCGGGAGTCCGGCAAGGGCAGATTTGTCCTTCGTCCATTTGATGTCGGGCTTGCGACGGATGACACCGAGTCCCGAGCATGGGACATCGAGTAAGATTCGATCGAAGCTTTCCGGTTCGAATTGGTCCCCGGCCTGGCGGGCATCGAGGGCAAGTGCGGTCACTCCATCGATATGCAGACGCTTCGCTTGACGTTCAATCAACTTCGCTTTATGCGGATGCAAGTCGAGGGCGACGAGCGTTCCACCGTCCATGCGTTCGGCCGTATGCATCGCTTTTCCACCTGGTGCGGCACACGCGTCGAGCACGCGTTCCGCCTTCCCGGCTTGAAGCGCATCGGCGACAATCATTGAGCTCTCGTCTTGAATCGACAACAAGCCCATATCGATGAACGCCGTCGAGTGCACGTTTCCGGATTCGATGACGAGACCGTCCGCCGACAGCTGTGACCGCGACGCGACGACATCGACTTCGGCAAGCCGTTCAATCATCTCCTCAACGGTGACGCGCTGGCGGTTGACCCGCACCGTGACCGGCGCCGGCTCATTGTTCAGTTTACACATCGCTTCGGTCGCTTCGACGCCGTACGTCTCCACCCATTCAGCGACGAGCCAATCGGGATGGCTATGTTCGATGGCAATCCGTTCGGCGTCCGGCAACGTGCTCAAATCCGGGAACCCGTCCCGGATGACGTTGCGCAAAACACCGTTGACGAACTTGCCAGTGCCCGAGTGGCCCCGTTTTTTCGCGATCTCGACCGCTTCGTGCAACACGGCCCGATCCGGGATCTTGTCGAGATAAAACAGTTGATAGACGCTCATCCGTAAGAGCGGTAAGACGAAACGATCCAATTTTTTAGGGTTTTGGACCCGCTTCTCTAAAATATAATCGAGCGTCCGTTTCCGGCCGAGCGTCCCGTAGACGAGCTCCGTGTAAAGGCCGACGTCTTTCGTCGCCAATTTCTTCTGTTTCAATAAATCGTTGACCGCAATCGTCGAATAGGCGCCGCCTTGTTCGATTTTGATTAGCGTATCAAGCGCTGCTACTCGTACGTTCATATTATCCTCCTAGTCGATCGCCGACTTGTAACTTTTGGCCGGCCCCACGCATAAACGTGGCCCCATCCATTCGTTTTTTACCAGATGGTTGCAAATCGACCACTTTAATGGCGACCGCGTCGCCTGTTGCGACGACAAACCCATCTTCTTCAAGTCGTACAATCGTTCCCGGTTCACCCGTTCCTGTCGTTTTCGATCCGAAGAACAGTTTGACCCGTTCGCCCGCAATCGTCGTATACGCCGTTGGGAACGGATTCATCCCTCTGATATGGTTATAAATGTCTGCGCCGGAACGGGTCCAGTCAATCTGTTCCCGCTCGCGGCTGATGTTCGGTGCGAACGTTACGTCACGCTCGTCTTGAGGCACGGCTTCAATCCAACCAGCAAGGAAGGCAGGAAGCGTCTTGAGCAACAAGTCCGATCCTGCGACCGCGAGCTTGTCGAACAACGTGCCGACCGTGTCCAATTCTTCAATCGGGACGACCGTGTTGGCAATCATATCGCCGGCATCGAGTTTATCGACCATGTACATGATCGTGACGCCCGTCTCCTTGTCCCCGTCGAGGATGGCTTGATGGATCGGGGCACCGCCCCGATGTTTCGGCAAGAGCGAGGCATGGACGTTGATGGCGCCATGCTTCGGTGCTTCTAACAGTTCGGTCGGGACGATTTGTCCGTACGCCGCCGTCACGATCAAGTCCGGCTCGAGTGCCAAGATGTCGGCGTAATCGGTGCGCACCTTTTCAGGCTGTAACACCGGGATATCGTGGCGCAGGGCACACTCTTTCACCGGCGTCGGTTTCAGTTCGCGTTTTCGTCCGACCGGCTTGTCCGGTTGTGAGACGACACCTACGACATTGTATCCTTCTTCGAGCAAGCGCTCAAGTACGGATACGGCAAACGTCGGTGTGCCCATAAAGACGATCCGTTGATCCGTCCCTTTTTCTGGCACGGCGAGTTTGTCCGTGAACAACACCCCGTCGAGATGATCGATCTCATGTTGAATCGCCCGGGCGAAGAAACCGCTCGCTTTCACTTGTTGGTAGCGGCCTTTCATGTCTTGCGTCTTGACGACGATCGTCTCATGCCGTTCGACGAAACCGAACTCTCCCGGGATGCTTAAGCACCCTTCTAGGCCGACCTCGCTTCCCGACGTCTCGATGATTTCTGGATTGATCAAGATGAGCGGACCGGTCTCGTCATCGGTATGGACGACGGCGAGCCGTTGGTTCAAGTTGACCTGTGGGGCGGCCACGCCGACGCCGTCATATTCGTACATCGTGTCGAACAGTCGATCGACCGTCTGGCGCAACTTTTTATCAAACTTCGTCACCGGATCACACGTGACCCGTAAAATCTCATTAGGGATCTCTACTACTTTATACATCTGGTTCCACCTCACATGAATACGTATGGGTTTACGTCGATACTCAATTGATATTCTTTTTTGCTGATTGCCTTTGCTCGCGCCTGTTGCAACGCGGCGAGGACCGGATATAGCGCTTCAGGGTGTTTCGTCTTGATGAACAACTGATAGCGGTACAAGTTCTTTAGTTTCGACAGCGGCGCCGGCATCGGGCCGTTCAGCCGCGACTGCGCCACATGCGCCTCGACGAAATCAGAGGCGAACAGCTCGGCCTCGGCTTGGGCGACGAGCGGGCTCTCTGCTGCGAACGTGACGAGCGTGACGTACCAATACGGCGGATGGTTGCCGACTTGGCGCAACTGCATTTCACGGGCGAAGAACGACTCATAGTCGTGTTCGCTTGCCGTCTCGATGACGTAATGGTCCGGGTTGTACGTCTGGACGTACGCCTCTCCCGGTAAGCTGCCCCGTCCGGCCCGTCCGGCGACTTGGGTCACGAGCTGGAACGTGCGCTCGGTCGCCCGGAAATCGGGCATGCCGAGCGTCGCATCCGCTGCGAGCACGCCGACGAGCGTCACGTTCGGGAAATCGAGCCCTTTGGCAATCATCTGCGTACCGAGCAAAATGTCGGCTTCCCCATCTTCGAAGCGTTTCAACAGTTGTTCGTGCGAGCCTTTCCTAGACGTCGTGTCTTGGTCCATCCGGATGATGCGCGCCTCTGGGATCCGGTTCAACAGCTCGGTCTCGATTTTTTGCGTGCCGGTGCCGAACTGTTTGATTTTCTTACTGTCACACGTCGGACACTTCGACGGCATCCCAATCTCATAGCCGCAGTAGTGGCATTTGAGCCGGTCGCCGTGTTGATGGTACGTCAAGTTGACGGCACAGTGCGGGCAGGTGAGCCCTTCCCCGCAATCACGGCACATGACGAACGTCGTGAAGCCGCGACGGTTGAGCAAGATGACGCACTGTTCTTTTTTGGCGATGCGGTCGTTGATGGCGACGAATAAATCTTCCGAGAACATCGTCGTGTTGCCTTTGGCGAGCTCGCGCCGCATGTCGATAATATGGACGGGCGGCATCTCGCCCCCGTACCGTTCACTCAATTGCAGGTAGCGGTAGACACCTTTTTGGGCGCGGGCGTAAGACTCGAGCGACGGGGTCGCACTTCCGAGCACGACCGGACACTCATGGTAATGCGCCCGCCAAATCGCGACGTCGCGCGCATGATAGCGCGGGTTCTCTTCTTGCTTGTACGTCGTCTCATGCTCTTCATCTAAGATGAGCAAGCCGATGTTTTCGAGCGGTGCGAAGATGGCCGAGCGGGCCCCGACGACGACATCGACTTCTCGTCGTTTGATTTTCCGCCATTCGTCGTACTTTTCGCCTTGCGATAGAGCGCTATGGAGCACGGCGACCCGGTCGCCGAAACGGCGTTTGAACCGTTTGACCATCATCGGCGTGAGCGAGATTTCCGGCACGAGCAAGATTGCCTGTTTGCCATCATCGACGACTTGACCGATCGCTTCGAGGTAGACCTCGGTCTTCCCGCTGCCGGTGACACCGTGCAAGAGTAACGTCTCCCCGGCTTCGGCGTCGCGGATGGCATGGACAGCCGTCGCTTGACTGTCATTCAATTCGACCGTCTCGACGACCTGTTCAATCGTCGCATACGGGTCGCGGTTCAGTTCTACCTCGGTCACGTTGACGGCACCGAGCGACTCCATTTTTTGCAGTTGCGCGCGCGATAACCCGATTTGACGTAACGATGACCAATACATGCGCGGTACGTCCTGCAGCAACTGAATCGCTTCTTGTTGTTTCTTTGCCCGGGCCGGGATGAGCGTCGCATCGATGAGTTCAATGACGAGGTCCGTCTTGACCGTCCGTTTTTCTTTTAATACCGGCGCGAGCAAGATGTCCCCTTTTTTGGCGAGCGCCAAGATGATGGACTGCGTCTCTTTCGGATACTCGGAAAGATGGGTGCCGGCCCGAACGCCGTCTGGGAGCGTCTCGCCTTTGATTTCTTTGTCGTAGCTCACTTTCAGCGCCGCCGGCAGCATCGCTAGAAGCGCCGACGACCGGAAACAGAGCGTCGTCTCTTTCACGTGGGTCGATAAGTCGAGCAGTTCATCCGTGAGTGAAGACTCTTCATCCAATAACGCTTCGAGCGGTTTCAAGCCTTCCCGTGTCCCTTCCGACACACCGGTCACGATTCCGAGCAGGCGGCGTGAGCCGAACGGGACCGAGACGCGCATGCCCGGTTCGATCAATGTCTCGAACTGGGGCGGCACTTCATAATCGAACGGCCGATCGATCGTGATGACCGGGGCGTCGACGTGGACGTGGGCGATCATCGTAAATCTTCCTTAAAGTGGGTGAGCAACTCGACAGCGAGCTCGCGTTTGCTTTGACGAGGCAAGCGGACATGGGCCCCGTCCGCGCGGAACAACATGACCTCGTTGTCGTCAGAGCGGAAGCCGATATCCGGCTGCGACACATCGTTGGCGACGAGGTAATCGACCCGCTTGCGGGCGATTTTATCGCGCGCGTGTTGCTCGAGGTTCTCCGTCTCGGCCGCAAAGCCGACGAGGAGCTGATGCGTCTTCTTCTCACCGAGTGTTTTCAAAATATCGGTCGTCTCTTCAAGCTCGATCGTCAACGGCCCATGTACTTTTTTATGTTTCTCGGTGTGGACCGTCTTCGGACGATAATCGGCGACAGCGGCCGATTTGATGACGAGATCTTGGTCATCGAAGCGTGCGAGCACCGTCGCGAGCATATCTGACCCGGATTCGACGGCGATGGCAGTTACACCGTCCGGTACCGGTACTTGCAACGGACCGTGGACGAGCGTGACGTAGGCTCCCATGTCGCGGGCCGCCTCGGCGAGCGCGACGCCCATCTTGCCCGACGAGTCGTTCGATAGGAACCGTACCGGGTCGATGCGTTCAACCGTCGGCCCCGCCGTGATCAATACTTGCTTCCCGAGCAGATGTTTCGGGACGAACTGGCTCTCGATGATCCGGACGAGGTCTTCCGGTTCCGGGAGACGCCCTCCTCCGATCCAACCACAAGCGAGGTTGCCGACGCCCGGTTCGATGATTTGATAGCCGAACGTTTTGAGCGTTTCGATATTGCGGCGTGTGGCCGGATGTTCGAGCATATTGACGTTCATCGCCGGTGAGACGATGACGGGGCACTTCGCGGCTAAAATCGAGGTCGTGATGAAGTCATCGGCAATACCGGCCGCGAGTTTCGCGATCATGTTGGCCGTTGCGGGTGCGACGACGATCAAATCACTCGTATCGACGACGTCGATGTGGGCGATTTTGGTCGGGTCGTGTTCCTCGAATACGTCGGTGTATACCGGATTGCGGCTGAGCGCTTGAAACGTCGCTTTTCCGACGAACTCCTCGGCTGAAGCAGTCATCGCCACGCGCACGTTCGCACCGGCCTGGACGAGTTTCGACGTGAGCGCGCACGCCTTATACGCCGCGATGCCACCGCTCACACAAAGCAAGATATTCCGATCGTTCAACATTCACATTTCTCCCCCTTATAGACAATGAGACCCAAGTCGCATCCGACTTGGGTCACAATTCATCCGTTGTTCTTTTCGTTCACGATGATTGTCGTGTCACCCGAGAATATTTCTTCTAGCGCTTGACCGACCGGCTTATACGATTTTGGCACGGCGACTTTCGCTGCTTTTCCGTCCTGAATTTGGCGGGCCCGCTTCGCGGCCACCGTTACAATCGTGTATTTCGACGGGATGATACGTTGTAAGGCATCAATCGAAGGGTATAACATTAAATGACCTCCATCATGGCTTTTTTATAGAGAGATGCGACACGTTCACGTTTACAATGCTCGGCCGTCACGATCGCTTTAATACGGTCGATCGCTTTGTCCACTTCATCATTCGTAACGACGTAATCGTATGCATCCATCAATTCAATTTCTTCCCGGGCGACGAGCAAGCGTTGCTTGATCACATCTTCCGATTCCGTACCTCGACCGACTAAGCGGTTGCGTAGTTCTTGCAAGCTTGGCGGAGCCAAGAATAAAAAGACCGCTTCCGGGAAACGCTCTTTCACTTGGAACGCACCTTGGACTTCGATCTCAAGGATGACGTCTCTTCCGCTCTCGAGTGTCTCACGAACCCATTCGACCGGTGTCCCATAATAGTTGCCGACAAATTCAGCGTGTTCGAGCAATTGATCGTGCTCAATCATGTCTTCAAATTGTTCTCTCGTCTTAAAGAAGTAATGTACGCCTTCCACTTCCCCTTCACGCGGTTTCCGGGTCGTCGCCGAGACCGAATATTGAAGGTTGTTGTCTTCTTCCTCACGGAGCACGCGGCACACTGTACCTTTTCCGACGCCGCTCGGTCCAGACAAGACGATTAATAATCCTCGTTCTTTAAAATTCACTGCAAGACCTCCATCTTCTAACATCACATTTAATTATAATAGCAGTCAATCAATTGTTCCGGCAAGAAGAAGTTCGGATTTCCTACTTCATCGTACCATATTTTCCATGAATCTGATAACGTAGAGACAGAAAAAGAACAAAGGTGATGAGACTAGTGGCATATGATGGATTAATGACATATCGTGTTGTAACAGAATTACAAGCTCTCGTCGGGGGGCGCATCAATCGCGTGCACCAACCGTATTCCCTCGACTTGATGATTCAAGTCCGCTCGAACCGCCAAAGCGTCCAATTGCTCGTTTCGGCGAACGCGATGTACGCACGGCTCCAACTGACGGATAACCCGACAAAGAACCCGCAAGAACCTCCGATGTTTTGCATGATGCTCCGGAAGCACATCGAAGGCGGCTTCATCACGGCAGTCGAACAAGTCGGTCGTGACCGTGTCATCGTCTTGTCGATCCGTTCGCGAAACGAACTCGGGGATGAAGAAAATAAGAAAGTATACATCGAACTGATGGGACGTCACTCGAACGTCGTGTTGACGAACGAGGACGGCAAGATTTTGGATGCGATCAAGCACCTGCCGCCGTCACAGAACACGTACCGGACGATCATGCCGGGCAGTGACTACTTGTTGCCTCCGGCCCAAGACAAGTGTGACCCGTTGACAGAACGCGAGGCTGGCTTGAAGCGCATCGATTGGAACGCCGGAAAACTCGACAAGCAGCTCGTGGCCAGTTTCGCCGGGCTCAGCCCGCAAATCGCCCAAGAGATCGTCCACCGGGCCAAACTTCCGAACCGGGCTAGCATCGAAGAGGCGTTCGTCAGCGTGATGGCCGACCTCGAAGGCCCATACGTCTTCCAACAGCTCACTTCCGGCAAAGAACGCTTCAGTCCGATCGTGCTCACGTCAGGCGAAATCGCTTCGGAAGAACGCTACGAGACGAGCAAGGAAGTGCTCGACCGCTTCTTCTATGAGAAAGCGAACCGGGACCGCGTCAAACAACAAGCGCATGACGTCGAGCGTCTGCTCAAATCCGAGCTCGAGAAAAACCTGTTGAAACGGAAGCGCCTGCTCGATGATTTGAAAGGAACGGAACGGTCCGACGAGCTCCAGAAATACGGGGAGCTGTTGACGACGTATTTGTTCCAACTCGAGAAAGGCATGACCGTCGCCCACGTCGTCGATTATTATGACGAGGAAGGCGGCATGATCGACATCCCGCTCAACAAGCTCAAGACGCCGAACGAGAATGCGCAAGCGTACTACAAGAAATACAATAAGTTGAAAGTCGCCAAAGTCGAAGTGCAGAAACAAATCGAATTGAACGATGCCGAGATTGAGTATTTAGAGACACTCGTCGCCCAGCTCGACGTCGCCTCACCGGCCGATATCGTCGAAATTCGAGAAGAGTTGGCTGAAGGCGGCTATATGAAACAACGGAGTCAGAAGAAAAAACAAACGAAGAAAGTTTCGCTCGAAGCGTATACGTCGTCGACCGGGACAGAATTTTTCGTCGGCAAGAACAATACGCAAAATGACTACTTGACGTTCAAGTTCGCCCGTCGCGATGAGATTTGGCTTCACGTGAAAGACATTCCCGGATCCCACGTCATCATCCGCTCGAGCGAGCCGGACGAGACGACGCTGCTTGAAGCGGCGACGGTCGCGGCCTACTTCTCGAAGGCCCGTGCCTCGAGCGGTGTGCCGGTCGATTACACGAAAGCACGCTACGTGAAAAAGCCGAGCGGCGCCAAACCTGGATTCGTCATCTATACGGACCAGCAGACGGTGTACGTCACGCCGGATGAGCGGCTCGTCAAATCACTCCAGCAATAAGTAGCAAAACCTCGGCCGGCACCCTCCGTTCCTGGGGCGATGCGGATGCCTACGCAGTGCGTACCGCACTTTACGGGGTCATCCTAGCATCGCTCTCCCCTAGGAGTTCGGGTGCCGACCCGGGCATCTTTTTGATTTTCCTCTAATACGTAAAGATGAAAGATTGCTTGTCCGTGGCGCCGAAGACTCCTACAGGATAGCAATCCGACGGAGACCCAGCAGCGACATCAGTCGCGATGCGGCTCCGGGATTGCCTGTGGAAAGCGAAGGCGCCGGAAGGACGAGTTCTCAATCAACCAATCATGAAATAAGGCCCTGTCATCGCGACGGGGCCTTCGTTTATTTCGGATTATGTTTGAACGCTTCGAGCTGTTCATGATAGTCGAGCAAGTGCCCGTGTAAGATTTCAGAAACGGATAAATCTTCGTGTGGCAATGTGAACAGCGAATACGGCTTGTCACACGTGTAGAGGATGTCGTGATGATGCGCGAGGAGATATAAAAACTCGGATTCGAACGCCCGGCGTTCTTCCTCACCCATCAATAATAGTGCCTCGCGATGTTCGGCGAGACTCTCGAGCAACAAGACAAGCTTGTCCTCAAGGTGAATCAATAACCGGTACTGCTTGATCGTCAAATGCTTCAATTTCACGTTCGTCACTTTCATATCCTCTTGGAGCATCATGTGCAGCTCCTGATGCCCGAGGATGCGGGCTCGTGTCTCGAGCAATTCCGACGGGGACCCGACGAGTTCGCGCCAATGATGGAACATGTAGGCCGATGTCTTTCGAATTTCACTAAGCAACCGATCTTCATAACGAGGCGGCAAGAACGCATAGTTGACCCCGAGTGAGACGAAAACACCGACGGCCGTCAACAGCGAACGGGTCCACGCATAATGGAAGAAATCGGTCGTCGGGTTCTCGAGCATGAGCACGATTGCGAACGCCGCGTACGTCGACATATGCGTCTTATCGAATGTCGTGTTGAGCGTGAGCGCGACGATGACGGCGAGTCCGATTGAGATCGGGTTGACCCCGAACGCGTAGACGATCAAAAGACCACACATGAGCCCGACGATCGTCCCGAAGATTCGGCTGAAGACGATGTTCGATGACCGTTTCACGGTCGGTTGCATCGCGACGACGGCCGCGATTGCCCCCATGCCTGAATAGATGCCAAACACGTACCACGACAAGGCGATCGTGATGGCGACGGCAATCCCCGTCTTCAATGTCCGGAGCCCGACTTTTGGGATGTATCGTTTGTTGATCATTTCAGTTCGACCTTTCCTGTCTCGGAAATGAGTTCGATATTCGGTCGGTTCGAGTTCGACAGATGGTACACGCCGCCCCCGATTTCCTTGAACCGATCTGACGCCGTCACATTGCCCGTCGTCGTGACGTTCACTTGTCCGGTCGCGTTGCGCGGCTCGTAAGCGAGCGTCCCAGCCTCGGTCTGAACCGTCAAGCTTTGATTGACGACGATGTCACCCACGGTCGCATTCCGATAGGATCGGATATCTCCCGTGACGACACGGACGGTCTCTAGTGTCGCATCACTCCGCGTCTCGACACGAAGTCGATCACTTTCGAGTTTCTTTACATTGACTGCGTTCGCCTCCAAGATGATCGTCTTGGCGATCAGTCCTTGTCCCGTCACTTGCTCGGCCTCGACATTGATTGACGTCATCGAGCTCGGCAAGGCGACGCGAATCTTGTAACGGGACGGCACATCGCTCGCCCGGCTGCCAAATTGACTCAGCTGGCCATACCGCTCGACGACCGAGATTGTGTCACCGACCGACTTGACTTTGATGCGACGCTCTTTCGAGTTCGTCTGCAACACTTCAATTTGAACCTTTTCATTCGTGCTCCGAACAAATTCGACGTTGCCGTGCGCCGTCTCGAGCCGAAGTCTCTTCATCTGGTATCGGTCCTCGTACGTGTCCCCGAGTGCCAACACGTGGCTGAATATGAATAAATTCAAGAAAAAGATGAGGGGCAAGACGGTGAGGACGAGTCCGAACGCGATTTTACGATGTTTCGGGATGGCTTGAAAGCGAGATTTCAAGGATTTTCCCTTTATTCTAGAATACGCCATACACATCTCCTTTGTTGACTGCTTTCCCTATTCTAACATGTTCAGTATGCCATGTACTGAATAGAAAAAGAATCCGCCCGGAGGTGGATTCTCGTTGCAGCTTATGAAGATAAGACACGTTCGCTCCAACCTGTCGGATCGTTTCGCCAGTCGCGTAAGGAAGCAGCTTCTTCTTTACTGATGATTCGCTTCTTGACGGCGACGTCGAGCACATCCATAAGTGTAATCAGGGCATGCGCAGTGAAGCCAGAGTCCAATAGATTGATGTGGAGACGGCTTAGACTGTACGAGAAGATCGCTTGAATCTTGATGACTTCCCCCCCCGCTTCCTGGATTGCCTTGGCGGCCTCGATGCTTGATGAGCCGGTCGACAACAAGTCTTCGATCACGACGACACGAGCGCCTGGCTCGAACCGACCTTCGATTCGATTCCCTTTTCCATGTCCTTTCGCACTCGAGCGGACGTAGACGAGCGGCAATCCGAGCCGATCGGCGACAAGCGTCGCGTGGGGGATACCCGCTGTTGCCGTCCCGGCGATGACGTCAGCGTCGAGCGGACGGATCACCTCGACGAGCGCATCGATGATGAGATTGCGGACGTCAGGATAGCTGAGCGTCAAGCGATTGTCACAATAAATCGGACTCTTCATCCCGCTCGACCACGTGTATGGATTTTCCGGTGACAAGGTCACGGCCTCGATTTGTAGTAAAGCTTCAGCGATTTGTCTCATAAGTTCGACTCCATTCTTGTAAGTAGTATTCGTATGCGGCGTTCGGATCTTCGGCCCGGGTGATCGGCCGGCCGACGACGATGGCCGACACGCCCGCCTCACGCGCCGCTCTCGGTGTGGCGACACGCACTTGATCGTCCGCTGTCTCGTTCATCCGGATGCCCGGCGTCACGGTCATGAACTTGCCCCCGAGCGTTTGACGAATCGCGCTAGCCTCATGCACGGATGCGACGACCCCGTCGAGCCCGGCCCGGTCGGCCATGGTCGCTTGCCGGAGGACGGCCTGTTCGAGCCCCCCATCGATGTGTAGCTCTTCGGCGAGCATCCGTTCATCGGTCGACGTCAACTGGGTGACCCCGATCAATTTCGTCACGTCGGTCACGTCACGTAAACCATCTAACGCATAACGCATCATCGTCTCACCGCCGAGTGTATGGACGTTCGTCAACTCGACGCCGAGGCGGCCGATTTGGCGGAGCGTCCGTCGGGCCGTCTCCGGGATGTCGTGGACTTTAACGTCTAAGAACACCGGGTAGCCGCTGTCGACGAGTTGCTCGATAAAGCGTCCTCCTTCCCGATAGAACAGCTCCATCCCGACTTTGACGGCCGGGTTTTGATCGATTCGTTCCAGCAAGCGGAACGCGTCGGCGCCCGTTTCGACATCAAGCGCGAGATACAGTCTGTTCATAAGCTTTCCCCCTGATATCTAAAATGTGGTCGATGCCGAGTTCGTCGAGTCGGCCCGGCAATGCGTTGATGATGTCTTGACAGACGTACGGGTTCTCAAAATTGGCCGTTCCGACCGCGACCGCTGAGGCACCTGCGTAGATAAACTCTAATACATCGTCGACCGTCCGCACGCCGCCCATCCCGATAATCGGGATATCGACGGCCTGGGCGACTTCATACACCATGCGGATCGCGACCGGTTTGACGGCTGGCCCAGACAAGCCCCCGATTCGATTGGCGAGAATCGGTTGCCCGGTCGTGACGTCGATGCGCATTCCGACGAGCGTGTTGATCATCGTGATCCCATCGGCCCCGGCCGCTTCGACCGCCTTGGCCATCGCCGTAATCGACGTGACGTTTGGTGACAGTTTGACGTACACCGGTTTCGTTGACGCTGCTTTGACAAGCCGGGTCAACTCGGCCGCCATGTCGGGATCGGTCCCGAACTGCATGCCGCCGCACTTCACGTTCGGACAGGAAATGTTCAGCTCGAGCGCTTTGATGGTCGGGTCGGCACTCATCTGGCGGGCGACGTGGATATACTCTTCTGGCGTCGAGCCGGCCACGTTGGCGATGATCTCGGTATCAAATCCCGACAGGAACGGAAGCTTGTCTTTGATGATGGCGTCGACGCCCGGATTTTGGAGGCCGATCGCGTTCAACATCCCTTGCGCCGTCTCGGCGACACGGGTCGTCCCGTTCCCGAACCGCGACTCACCCGTCGCTGCCTTGATCATGATGCCGCCGAGCATCGATAAGTCATAGAGTTTGGCGAACTCTTCCCCGAATCCGAAACAACCTGATGCCGGCATAATCGGATTTTTTAACTGTAAGCCTGGCAAATCGACGTGTAGTCTCATAGCGTCACCTCTTCTGCCCGAAATACCGGTCCGTCACTGCACACTTTGACGTAACCGCCTGGCGCTTCGCACACGCAAGCGAAACAAGCGCCGATGCCACACCCCATTCGATTCTCAATCGAGATATAGCGCTCTTCGATATGTGACGCGGCGACTGCTTTCAGCATCGGTTCCGGTCCACAGCTGAACAACACATCGGCATCGATGCGCGCGAGCGGTCCGGTCACAAATCCCATTTCCCCATACGTTCCGTCGACCGTCGTGATGATCGTCTCTCCGAGTTCACGGAACGCGTCTTCATAAAAGATACTCGTCTTCGTATCAAACCCGAGAATCGCCACCGTCTCGATTCCTTGAGCGGCGAGCATACGCCGTGTGTAATAGAGCGGCGGCACCCCGATGCCCCCACCAACGAGCACGACCCGCTTGCCCGTCTGTTCGAGCGGAAAGCCGTTGCCGAGCGGTCCGAGGACGTCCAAGACGTCCCCCGTCCGACGCGCGGCCAAGTCTGTCGTCCCGCTGCCGATGACTTTATACAAGAACGTGACGACGTTGTCTTCGACGTTCGCGACCGAGAGCGGCCGGCGTAACAGTTCAGATGTCTTCACGTGGAAGAATGTGCCCGGCGCAACGGCTTGCGGTGCGATCTCGACTTTCATCTCCATTGTCGCTGTCGCAATCAATCGGTTCGAGATAATGGTCGCGAGTTGTCTCATACGGTCACCCCGAATGTCGTGAACGCCGGCAAGCTCGTCGTTTGGAACGACAGGCTCTCGATGACTCGAAGCAGCGCCTCGACCGTGTCAAGCGACGTCAGGCAGAGCACCCCTTGCTCGGCCGCGGCCCGACGGATGATGAACCCGTCTTTTGTCGCGAGGGCGTCACGCGTCGTCGTGTTCAAGACGATGTCGACTTCTCCTCGTTCGATGACGCTCAGCATCGTCTCTCCCGACTCATTGATTTTCCCGACCGGGTGGACCGGCAAGCCGTCTGCCGAGAGGGCGGTTGCCGTACCGGACGTGGCCATCAGGCGGAATCCGAGTCGATTGAAGCGGCGGGCGATGTCGAGCGCCTCGTCCTTGTCTTGGTCGGCGACCGTCAACAACACGTTCCCTTTCAAGGCGATCGTCATGCCGGCGGCGACGAGTCCTTTATACAGTGCTTTTTCGAGCGTGCGGTCTGTCGCCATGACTTCACCGGTCGATTTCATCTCCGGACCAAGTGATGGGTCGACTTCTTTCAGTTTCGCGAAACTGAACACCGGCACTTTGACCGAGATGGCATCCGCTTCAGGATGCAGGCCGGTCCCAAGCCCGAGGTCTTTCAGGCTCGTCCCGAGAATCGTCTGCGTGGCGATGCGTGCGACCGGGAGGCCCGTCACTTTCGAGATGAACGGGACGGTCCGGCTCGCCCGCGGGTTGACCTCGATGACGTATAGGTCGTCGGCGTAGACGAACTGGATATTGAGCAACCCTTTGATCCGGAACGCCTTGGCGAGTTTGATCGTGTAATCGACGACCTTCTCTTTTAACGCTTCGCTCAACCGCTGCGGCGGGTACACCGCAATCGAGTCGCCCGAGTGGACCCCGGCCCGTTCAATATGTTCCATGATACCCGGGATGTAAACGTCTGTCCCGTCACAGATGGCGTCGACTTCGATCTCGATTCCCGTCAAGTATCGGTCGATGAGAACAGGTCGATCTTTCGAGGCGACGACGGCGTGGCGCATGTACCGCTCAAGCTCCAAGCGCTCATAGACAATTTCCATCGCCCGGCCACCGAGGACGTATGATGGGCGGACAAGTACCGGATAGCCGAGCATGTCGGCACAGGCGACGGCCTCTTCGACCGTGACCGCCGTCTTGCCTGGCGGTTGGGCGAGCCGTTCGGCCGAGAGCGTCGCTTCGAACGCTTTCCGGTCTTCGGCGCGGTCGATGTCTTCAAGCGACGTCCCTAAAATCTGGACCCCTTCCGCTTCGAGCGAGGCCGCCAAGTTGATGGCCGTCTGGCCGCCGAACTGGACGATGACACCGAGCGGCTGTTCGTTGCGGATGACCTCGAGCACGTCCTCGGTCGTGAGCGGTTCGAAGTAGAGCCGGTCCGAGATCGAGAAGTCTGTCGACACTGTCTCCGGATTGTTGTTGATGATGATCGCTTCATAACCTGCGTCACGAATCGTCTGAATCGAGTGGACGGTCGCGTAGTCGAACTCGACACCTTGGCCGATGCGGATTGGGCCCGATCCGAGGACGAGAATCGACGGCTTGTCCGTCTTCACGGCCTCGTTCTCGACTTCGTACGTCCCGTAAAAGTATGGTGTCTCCGAGGCGAACTCGGCCGCACACGTGTCGACCATCTTGTACACAGGACGGATGCCCCAGTCGTTCCGAAGTGACGTCACCGTCCCCACATTCTCGTTTACGATGCGGGCGATCATCTTATCACTGAAACCGAGACGCTTCGTTTCGATGAGGCGTTCTTTCGAAAGCGGCTCATGCTGAAGCGTCTCTTCTTGTTGCCAAATCCGTGCGAGTTTCGATAAGAAGAAACGATCGATTTTTGTCAGCTCATGCAACTGTTCCGTCGAGTAGCCGCGGCGGAGCGCCTCATAGAGCATCCACAGCCGCTCATCCGTCGGTGTCGTCAGCTCGCGGTCGAGCTCCGCGGTGCTGAGTTGCGCGAGGCGTGGCACGGCCAAGTCTTCTGTCCCGAGTTCGAGCGAACGGACGGCCTTCAAGAGTGCTTCTTCCAAATTACGGCCGATCGCCATCACTTCCCCGGTCGCTTTCATCTGGGTGCCGAGGCGACGATCAGCCGTCTCGAACTTATCGAAGGCGAAGCGCGGGATTTTAGCGACGACATAGTCGAGCGCCGGTTCGAACGAGGCGTAACTCGTCTCCGTCACCGGGTTTTTCAGTTCTGACAATTTGTAGCCGACCGCCACTTTCGCAGCCAACTTGGCGATCGGGTATCCCGTCGCTTTCGAGGCGAGCGCCGAACTGCGGGAGACACGTGGGTTGACCTCGATGACGTAGTACGTGAAGCTGTCCGGGTCAAGGGCGAACTGGATGTTGCATCCCCCTTCGATGCCGAGGGCGCGGATGATATCGAGTGAGACGCTGCGGAGCATCTGATAGTCGCGGTCCGACAACGTCTGCGTCGGAGCGAAGACGATCGAGTCGCCCGTATGGACCCCGACCGGATCAAAGTTTTCCATCGCACAGACGATGATGGCTTGGTCGCTCGAATCGCGCATCACTTCATACTCGACTTCTTTCATGCCGGCAATCGACTTCTCGAGCAACACTTGTGTCACTGGACTCGCTTTCAGTCCTGATTCGACGAACTGTTCGAATTCATTCCGGTCATGGGCAATCCCGCCACCGGTTCCTCCGAGCGTGTACGCCGGACGGATGATAATCGGATAGCCGATCCGGTCGGCAAAGCCCCAAGCCGACTCGAGCGACTGCACAATCTCACTTTCCGGGACCCCGTGGCCGAGCTTATACATGAGGTCGCGGAACTGTTCCCGGTCCTCGGCTTGTTCGATGGCCGATAATTTTGTCCCGAGCAATTCGACCCCGCAATCTTCAAGCACGCCGCGGCGATCGAGTTCCATCGCCAAGTTGAGGCCGGTCTGGCCGCCGAGTGTGGCGAGGAGCGCGTCCGGACGTTCTTGACGAATGATCCGTTCGACGAACTCCGGTTCGAGCGGTTCGATATAGACACGGTCCGCCGTCGTCGGGTCGGTCATGATCGTGGCCGGGTTCGAGTTGACGAGGATGACCTCGTATCCTTCTTCTTTCAAGGCAAGACACGCCTGAGTACCAGCATAGTCAAATTCTGCCGCCTGTCCGATGACGATCGGGCCGGATCCGATTACAAGGATTTTCTGAATATCTGGTCGTTTTGGCATGTCACATTCCTACTTTCTGTTTGTTTTCTTGAACGAGTTGCATGAAACGGTCAAATAAATCGTTGGCATCGTATGGACCCGGTGCCGCCTCGGGATGATATTGGACCGAGAACGTCGGATGATGCAAGTGCTTCACCCCTTCGACCGTGCCATCGTTGACGGCGCGATGCGTGACGACGAGTCCGGTCGTCGCGAGTGACGCCTCATCCACCGCATAGCCGTGGTTTTGGGACGTGATCGTCACCGCTCCGGTCTCAAGTTCGAGCACGGGATGGTTGGCACCGCGATGGCCGAACGGAAGTTTGAACGTGTTGGCACCGCTCGCGAGCGCAATCAACTGATGGCCGAGACAAATCCCGAAGATCGGCAGTGTCGGCATGAGGCGCTCGATGAGCGGCAGCGCCGTCGGGACGTCTTTCGGGTCCCCCGGTCCGTTCGACAGCATGACGCCGTCCGGTTCGTAGCGCATCACTTCTTCGGCCGTCACGTCGTGCGGCAAGACGACGACTTCACAGTCGCGCTTCACGAGTTCACGCATGATGCCGAGCTTCGCGCCGAAGTCGATCAGGGCGATCCGTGGCCCGCTGCCGGTGCTGACATACGCCCGTTTCGTCGAGACGCGTTCGACTTGATTGGTCGGAAGTAACACGTCGAATTGAGCTTTCACCGTCTCCCACGTCGAGTCACCGTCGACCATGACACCGCGCATGACACCGAGTGAGCGCAGATGGCGCGTCAACATGCGTGTGTCGACCCCTGCTAGACCCGGAATGTTGAAGCGTTTGAGCGTATCATGAAGCGTTGCCGTCGAGCGGAAGTTCGACGGCGCGTCGCACACTTCTTTGACGATGAGCCCTTTCGCCATCGGTACGGTCGTCTCAAAATCTTCCCGGTTGACGCCATAGTTTCCGATCAACGGGTTGGTCAACACGATGAGTTGATCACAATAAGACGGGTCAGACAACATCTCTTGATATCCGGTCATCCCGGTCTGGAAGACGACTTCCCCAATCGTCTCGACGTCTACGCCGAATGCTTGTCCTACAAATGAAGTACCGTCCTCAAGCCATAATGTTCGTTTCATCGAATCTCCCCTTATATACGATTTTTCCGGCCGCGATCGTCATGACCGGCCAGCCTACTAGTTTTTTCCCGGCGAACGGTGTATTTTTCCCTTTCGAGCGGAACGTCGTCGGATCGACCACCCGCTCCGTCTCGGTATCGATGAGCGCGAAGTCCGCTGCCCGTCCGACTTCAATCACACCGTACGGCAATCCGAACACGTCGCTCGGACGTTTCGTCATCCAATCGATGAGCGCCGCTTCTTCCATCTGTCCCGTTTTGACGAACGTCGTGTATAGTAACGGGAACGCCGTCTCGAAACCGGTGATGCCGAACGGGGCCCGTTCCATTCCGGCCGCCTTTTCTTCGGCCGTATGTGGGGCGTGATCGGTCGCAATCATATCGATCGTGCCATCGAACAAGCCTTCGAGTAGCGCCTCCCGGTCGTCCGCGCTGCGGAGCGGCGGGTTCATCTTGAAGTTCGGGTCGAGCCCCGGGATATCGTCTTCACAGAGGACGAGGTGATGCGGCGTCACTTCGGCCGTCACCCGGATCCCGGCTCGTTTGGCGTCTCGGATGACGCGCACCGATTGTCGTGATGAGACGTGGCAAACGTGATAGTGGCAACCCGTCTCTTCGGCGATCAAGACGTCGCGGGCGATATGGATGCTCTCCGCGAGGCTCGGGATGCCTTGGATGCCATGTTCTTCACTGAACCGGCCTTCGTGGACCGAACCGGCCTTGAGCGTATTGTCCTCGCAGTGGGCGACAATCGCTTTGTCGAGTCGCTTCGCCTCACGCATCGCTTCACGCATCATCGCCGCCGATTGGACGCCGACCCCGTCATCGGTGAAGGCGAACGAATCTGCGAGCGAGGCCATGTCGACTTGCTCGGTGCCGAGCTGCCGTTTCGTGATGGCGGCGTACGGCAGGACGCGCACGCTTGCGTCTTGCTCGATCTTAGCCAACAGTTGGTCCATCGTCTCCCGGTCGTCCGGGACGGGACGCGTGTTCGGCATGGCGCAAATCGTGGTGAACCCGCCGGCCGCTGCCGCCTCGGTACCCGTCTTGATCGTCTCTTTCTTCTCTCCGCCCGGCTCGCGCAAGTGGACGTGGACATCGACGAGACCCGGAATGAGTAGCTTTCCTGTCACATCAATCACGTCATGTCCTTCGGTCGTACCTTTATAGTCGACCGAGCGGATTTCGCCATCCTCGATCAATAGATTCGTCGTCCGTTTCGTGTTCCCGTCATACCAAGTTGCGTGTTGAAGTATCATAATTGTCCCCCTAATGCTCGATTTAAAATGGCCATCCGGGCGTAAACGCCGTTCGTCATCTGCGGAAAGATGCGCGACTTCGGATGTTCAATCAAACTGCCCGCAATCTCGACGTCCCGATTGACCGGGGCCGGATGCATGATGATCGCTTGTCCTTTCATTCGCTCGACGCGGGCGGGTGTCAACCCGTAGCGCGCATGATAATCTTCTTTCGAGAAGATGTCGCCCATGATATGGCGTTCGTGCTGAACGCGTAGCAACATGATGACGTCACAGTCCGCCAACACGTCGTCGAGGTCACGATGCTCTAGCCCCATCGACTCATCCCACCAAGAGGCTGGACTGCAGCCGACGACGTTCGCGCCGAACCGTTTGAGTACCGAGGCGTTCGAGCGGGCGACACGGCTATGGACGAGGTCACCGCAGATGGCGATATTCAATCCCTCGAACGTCTTGAACTCTTCAAAGATTGTGACGAGGTCGAGGAGTGACTGGGACGGGTGTTCCCCGCTCCCGTCACCGCCGTTCAGCACAGGGATATTCAACTTTTCGACGAGTTCATGGTAGTAACCCGACTCCGGATGGCGAATCACGAGGGCATCGACCCCGATCGCCTCGAGCGTCTTACATGTGTCATACAACGTCTCACCTTTCGTCACCGAGGACGTCGCCACGTCGAACGGGATCTCTTGGACCTTCAAGTGCCGTTCGGCCATTTGAAACGAATTTTTCGTCCGCGTCGAGTTTTCAAAGAACAAGTTCGCGACCGTCTTCCCGTCGAACAAGGGCGGCATGTCCCCTTGTTTATAGCGTAGCGACTCCTCGATCAACCCCATGATCTCGTCGAGCGAGAGTGTGTCCAGACTGACAAAATGCTTCGGTTGTTGTTTGATTAAGTTCATGTTCGTCTCCTCCTTTTGTGTGAAGGCAAAGAGAAAAGGCGTCTCTTCACCTACGTGAAGGGACGCCTTTATTCGGGTAGACTACACCCAAATAAACGAGCCTTCACTTTGCCGACCTCACGGGATCGAATTAAAAGTTACTTGCTTGTCGTGTGTCTTCAGTTGTTTCGGCAGCAGATTCGTCGACCGCTTCTTCTTTCGGCAAGAAGGCGTTCAAGAGAATCCCGACGACTGTCGCGAGCGCCATCCCTTGGACTGGGAAGCTGCCGAGTTGGACCATCGCCCCACCGAGTCCGATGACGAGGATGACCGAGGCGATGATGAGGTTGCGTTTCTCGGCGAGATTGACGTTGCTTTCGACCATCGTCCGCAGACCATTCGAGGCGATGACCCCGAACAAGAGGATCGAGATGCCGCCTTTGACCGGGTTCGGGATCGTCGAGATGAACGCTTCGACATGTCCGAGGAACCCAAAGCTGATGGCCATGAGCGCCGCTCCGGCGATGACATAGACGCTATACACTTTCGTGATGGCCATGACCCCGTTGTTCTCCCCGTAAGTCGTGCACGGAGGACCACCGAGTGCCGAGGCGACCGCTTTCCCGACACCGTCGCCGAGAAGCGTCCGATGGAGACCTGGGTCTTTCATCGTCTCGCGTCCGATGATTTTCGACGTGACCATCTGGTCGCCGATATGTTCGGTCATCGTGACGAGGGCGACTGGGACGATGGCTAAGAGTGCCCCGACTTGCCACATCGGCATGTAGTCAACGAACACCATCGTGAAGTCAGGCAGTTGGAACAAGCTCGCTTGACCGAGCGCCGAGTAGTCGATGATGCCGAACAGCGCGGCGATGATGTAACCGCCGATAATCCCGAACAAGATTGGCACGGCGCCCCATACTCCTTTGAGCGTCGTCATGGCGAACATTGTGATACCGAGCGTGAGCAACGCGACGGTGATGAACGTTCCGTTGTAGGCTCCGTCTTTGTTCATCGACATGTCGATCGCGACCGGCGCGAGTGACAAACCGATGACCATGATGACCGGACCGACGACGACTGGCGGCAAGAGACGCAACAACCAGTTCACCCCTGTCTTATAGATGATGAGCGAGACGACACCGTAGACCGATCCGGCGATGATGCCACCGAACAGGGCGGCTTCGACACCCCATTGCTGGCTGACCGCGATAATCGGGGCGATGTACGCGAAGCTCGATCCGAGATAGGTCGGAACTTTGAATCGGGTAATGGCTAGGAATGAGAGCGTGGCCACACCGGAAGCGACGAGGGCGACGGACGTGTTCAGTCCAGTCAAAATCGGGACTAAGATTGTCGCTCCGAACATGGCGAAGACGTGTTGCAGGCTGAAGAGCAGCCATTGCGGTAAGTGAGCGGGACGCTCGTGGATGTTGAGGATTGGTTTCATATGTGAATCTCCTTCCTGGCCTCTCTGGACCACCTTAAAGGTTTTGGTTTATTGCTGTTTGATGAACACTTCATCGGTCGTGTCGACTTCACTGAGTCGGACGACGACTTGCTCTGTTTTCGACGTCGGGACGTTCTTGCCGACGAAGTCGGGGCGAATCGGTAGTTCGCGGTGTCCCCGGTCAATCAAGACGGCGAGCTGGATGTAATCCGGGCGACCGTGGTCGACGAGTGCGTCCATGGCGGCTCGCACCGTACGGCCCGTGTAGAGGACGTCGTCAATCAAGACGACCGTCTTGCCGTTGATGTCGTGCGGCAATTCTGTCGCTTTCACTTCCGGGTCGAGTGACTTCTTGGACAAATCGTCCCGGTAGAGCGTGATGTCCAAGTTACCGAGCGCGATCGGCTTACCTTCGATTTCTTCGATGCGATGCGCGAGTCGGTCGGCGAGCGTCTCGCCTCGGGTTTTTATCCCAACAAGGACGACGTTGTCCGTCCCTTTGTTGCGTTCGATGATCTCGTGGGCGATTCGGGTCAAAGCGCGGCGAATGGCCGCTTCATCTAAAATGGTAGAACGTTTCAAACGGTTCCCCCCTCTCTCAAATTGTATAAAAAAGAAGACTTCCTCATCCGGCTGGAAAAGGAAGTCTTCATATGTGAGGGCAGACCTCTGCCTCAAATAATCGACGTGTCGTGGCCGCGGCCACAATCCTTTCACAGCCTCTCTGGACTGGGTTTAAAGGTGTTATGCTTCCTAGACTATAAATCGGAATCGGTTGAAAGTCAACGCGTTTTCTCGATTTTGTCTAATTTGGCAAGCTCCGCCTCGAAGTCGGCCGGGAGCGGCGCTTCAAATTCGAGCCATTCGTTCGTGCGCGGATGGAAGAAACCGAGCGTCGCCGCGTGGAGCGCCTGACCGTTCAATTGAATCGTGCGACGCGGACCGTATTTCGGGTCACCGGCGAGCGGATGGCCGATATAACGCATATGGACGCGGATTTGGTGCGTCCGTCCCGTCTCCAATTTACACTCGACGAGCGTGAAGTCTTTGTACCGCTCGAGCAGACGGAAGTGCGTGATTGCTTCTTTCGCGTTTTTGTCCGTCACCGTCATCCGTTGACGGTCGTTCGTGTCACGCCCGATCGGCGCCTCGATCGTCCCGAGTTCATGGGCGACTTCGCCATGGACGAGGGCGATGTATTCACGCTTGATTTTACGATCCTTCAACTGGCTCGCGAGCGATTCGTGCGCCACATCGTTTTTCGCGACCATGAGAAGACCGGTCGTGTCTTTGTCGATGCGGTGGACGATACCTGGTCGTTTGACACCATTGATCCCTGACAAGTCGTCACAGTGGTAGAGGAGCGCGTTGACGAGCGTCCCTGACGTATGGCCGGCCGCCGGATGGACGACCATGCCGCGTGCCTTATTGACGACGATGACATCCTCGTCCTCATAGACGACGTCGAGCTGGATATGCTCAGGTAATACTTCGAGTTCGACGGCATCTGGGACCGTCACGACGATTTCGTCGCCTTCTTGCAGTTTATAGTTCGGCTTGACGATCTGTCCGTTGACGAGCAGGTCTCCCGCCTTGATCCAGTCTTGGATTTGCGAACGTGACCAGTCACTTTGTTCGCTCATCCATTTATCGATACGAGCCTTTTCTTCGGCGACAAATGTGTAAGTTTCCATTACGATTGTCCCCTTTCTTTGTTTAGTTTTTCTTCGAACAAGACGCCGATGATCATAAAGATGACCCCGAACGTGAGCGCCATATCGGCGACATTAAAGATGGGGAAGTTATAGCCGAACGGGTACGTGTCGACAAAATCGACGACTTCGCCGCGGAAGAGACGGTCGATGAAGTTCCCGATCGCACCGGCGAGCAGTAACCCGACGCTATAACCGAGCAAATCGAAGCCGTTCACTTCTTTATGCAAGAAGTAAATCAACCCGACGACGACGATGGCGGTGACGATGAAAAAGAACACCATCTGCCCTTCGAGCATGCCCCAGGCCGCGCCTTTATTACGGTAAGACGTCAAATACAGCAACCCAGGGATGAGTTCGATCGACTGTCCAATCGTCATCGTCTGGACGACGATCCATTTGGTCACTTGGTCGAACAATATGAGGAAAAGTGCTAATCCGTAGTAACGTTTCATCAGATTCTCCTTTCAAGTCATAAGAAACCGGAGTGGACGATCGCCACTCCGGTCCGGCTTATGCGATGACTTCTGTACAACGCGGGCAAAGCTCTGGGTGCTGTTCGTCTTGACCGAGTTCGGTCGAGTACGTCCAGCAACGGGCACAAGGGGCACCGTCAGCCTTCAAGACGCTGATTTCGGCCGTCGCATAGTCGACATCGGCCGACTCGACGTAATCGAGCTGTGACACTTGTAGCAATTGGCGGACGTTGTCAATCGTCTCGAGCAACTGTTTCGTCTCACCTTTTGGCGCGACGAGCAGCTTCGCTTCGAGCGGTTTCCCAATCAATTTCTCACCGCGGGCGATCTCGATCGCTTTCAAGACGTCATCCCGGAACGTGAGGAACTTCGACCATTTCGCGAGCAACGCCTTCTCGTCTTCCGACAATGCCGCTACTTCGTCAAGGTCCGTCAAGAAGACGCTATCCGCTTGTTTAGCCGGCACTTCTTGCCACACCTCATCCGCCGTGTGCGGAAGGATCGGTGCGAGCAATTTCGTGAGCGTGACGACCGTGTCATACATGACCGTTTGGACGGCACGACGACGCGCATCATCTTCGCGCTCGATATACAGAATATCTTTCGTGAAGTCGAGGTAGAATGACGACAACTCGTTGACACAGAAATTATGGCTCAAGTGATAGACGGCCATGAAGTCGAACGTATCATACGCTTTGACGACTTTCGCTTGCAGCTGTTTGAGTTTTGTCGCCATGAAGCGGTCCGCTTCCGGCATGTCTTCGAACGCGACACGCATCGATGGGTCGAACCCGTTCAAGTTACCGAGCAAGAAGCGCAACGTGTTGCGGATTTTCCGGTATACTTCCGACACTTGTTTAAAGTTATCGTGTGACGCACGGACATCGGACTGATAGTCGACCGACGATACCCAAAGGCGGACGATTTCCGCTCCGTACTGTTTGACGAGGTCGTTCGGTGCAATCGTGTTACCGAGTGACTTCGACATCTTGCGGCCGTCACCGTCGAGGACGAAGCCGTGGCTGAGCACGTTGCGATACGGTGCTTTGCCCGTCGTCGCGACTGCCGTCGAGAGTGACGAGTTGAACCAGCCGCGGTATTGGTCAGAGCCTTCAAGGTACAAGTCGGCCGGACGGCGCAAGTTATCGCGCTGTTCGAGGACGCCCGCATGCGACGAACCTGAGTCAAACCAGACGTCCATGATGTCGAGTTCTTTACGGAACTCGCCGTTCGGGCTGTTCGGGTGTGTGAAGCCTTCTGGCAACAAATCTTTCGCTTCACGCTCATACCAGACGTTCGAGCCGTGCTCATGGAACAAGTTGGCGATGTGATCGATCGTCTCGTTCGTGATGATTTCCGTTCCGTCTTCGGCGTAGAAGATCGGGATTGGGACGCCCCAAGCGCGTTGACGGCTGATGACCCAGTCCCCACGGTCACGGACCATGTTGTAAAGGCGTGTCATGCCCCATTCCGGTACCCATTTCACTTCTTCGATTTCACGGAGCATGTCGGCCCGGAAGTCTTTGATTGAGGCGAACCATTGCGGTGTGGCGCGGAAGATGACCGGTTTTTTCGTACGCCAGTCATGCGGGTACGAGTGTTTGATGAATTTCAAGTTGAGGAGATAGCCGTTCTCTTCGAGCTTCATGCCGATTTGTTTGTTCGCGTCTTCATAGAACAAGCCTTCGAAACCTGGCGCCTCATCCGTCATATAACCACGGTCATCGACCGGGCACAGAACGTCGAGTCCGTATGCTTGTCCGACACGATAGTCGTCTTCCCCGTGACCAGGTGCCGTATGGACGAGACCTGTCGCGTCAGCGGTGACGTGATCACCGATCATGACGAGCGAGGTCCGGTCGTAGAGCGGGTGTTGCGCCGTCATGTGTTCGAACTCACGTCCGTTCCAAGAGCCGCTCACCGTATAATCCGTCCACTTGAGTGCCGTCGTCACTTCTTCAACGAGCGATTCGGCGACGATATAGCCTTTGCCGTCATGCTCGATGCGCGTGTACGTCAACTCGTCGCTGACCGCGATCCCAAGGTTGGCCGGGATCGTCCATGGTGTCGTCGTCCAGATGACGAAGTGGTCGGTCGTCTGCAGGACGTCTTTGCCGTCGACGACTTGGAACGCCACGTAGATGGCCGGTGACTTCTTGTCATAGTATTCGATTTCAGCCTCGGCGAGCGCCGATTCAGAAGACGGTGACCAATAGACCGGTTTCTTCCCTTTATAGATGTAGCCCTTTTCAGCCATCGTACCGAAGAGACGGATTTGAGCCGCTTCGTATTCTGGGAGGAGCGTGATATACGGGTTGTCAAAGTCAGCGAGCAACCCGAGGCGTTTGAACTGTTCGCGTTGCGAGTTCACTTGTTCCATCGCGTACGCCGCACACTTCTCACGGAACTCGGCGACGGTCATCTCTTTACGATTGACGCCCGCTTTTTGGAGCGCGTTCTCGATCGGGAGACCGTGCGTGTCCCAGCCCGGGATCATCGGTGACTGGTAGCCGTTCAATGATTTGAAGCGGACGATGATGTCTTTCAATACTTTGTTGAGCGCGTGGCCCATATGGATGTCACCGTTCGCGTACGGAGGTCCGTCGTGCAAGATGTATTGCGGTTTCCCGGCGTTCTTCTCTTGGACACGATTGTATAGGTCCATCTGTTCCCAAGCCTCGTGCATCGCGGGCTCGCGTTTTGGCAGATTTCCGCGCATTGCGAATTCTGTCTCAGGCATCAATAATGTGTCTTTGTAGTTCATTGAAACTCCTCCTGCATCTTTTTTTGACAACAAAAAAACCCGCCCCTAATAGGGACGAGTTAGTCGACTCGCGGTACCACCCTACTAATCTCAAGGGAACTCCCCGAGACCGCTCTTGGTAACCGATAACGAGGTCAGACGGTCGTGCTTACTAACTTCAGCCCGACACTCATAGGGGATACCGATAAAGTCTTTCTCTTAGGCTTGCACCTTCCCTAAGTCGCTTCGTAGGTATGACTTTATCGACGTGTCCTAATCGACGTATTGTGTATTATCCGTGATGTTTGGTTGGTATGACTTCGTCGTCATTATACGCAAGTTCGGTCTTATCGTCAAGAACCGTCTGGACCGGCGGCTCCCCGACAATCGTGTCCCATTCGGTGCTGTTCAACAGCTCCATCTGTGCATCGACGAGGACGCGGAACCGGGTCCGGTACAACTCGACTTTCTTGAGCATTTGAATGACTTCACGCTCGGCGAGCTGCTCTTTGCGTGACGCTTCTTCCTCACGGGCGAGCGCCTCGCGTTCGGCTTGCTTCAAAATGAGACTCGCTTCCTTGGCCGCGTTCGTCTTCACTTCTTCTGCTGCCTCTTGGGCGACGATAATCGATTTGTTCAACGTGTCTTCCATCGAGGAGAAGTAGTCAATGCGGGCTTGCATATCGTTGACGAGTTCTTCGTACCTTCTATTCTCACGAATCAATAGTTCAAATTCTTTGATGATTTGATCTAAAAATTCATTGACCTCATCGATATCGTACCCGCGAAAACGAGTCGAGAACTCTTTATTATGAATATCAATCGGTGTCAACGCCATTCGACTTTCCTCCTAAGTTCAACGTATGATGCCATACTGGATTTTTATTTTCTCACGCTTTGTCGAGCCGAGAATCGCCGTCAGTTTGACACGGCCATACCCACGGATCGAGACCAAATCGTCTGGTTCAAGGATGAAGCTCGGATCATCAATCGGTTTATGGTTCACTTTACAGTCTCCATGTTTGACGAGCGCCTGTGCTTTTTGCCGGGATAACCCGAGCACTTCGCTGACGACCGTGTCAAACCGGAGTGACGAGACGATACCGAACTCATCGCTCCATTTGACTTCCGGTACGACGAGCACAGCTTCCGGCGCCACTTCAGAGATGCGAATCCGGGCCTTGCCGACCCGATCGACGTTCATCTCGATGAAGCCGGCCGCGTCACGTGTCGTGGCGAACTGGGCGATGCCATCGTCGAGGACGACGTCGCCAAACTTTTGCCGCTTCAACCCGGCGTTCAAGAGCGTCCCCGTCACTTGACGGTGCGTCAATTCGACGAACTTGGTCGGATAGTCGATTTGACGAATCGCAATCTCAAAGTCATTCGGGTCGAGCTCATAATAATCCGGAGCCAGGATGAGACGACGCCGTTCCGCGCCGACAAATCCGCCATCCTCGTAAATCGCGAGCTGCTTTCCGACGAGTTGCCGGACGATTTGTTGCTCGCGTGGATCTAAAAAGTCCGTCACTTTCAACATATAGTTGTCCTCGACTTGTTGAACCCAATCGAGCACTTGCTCGATAAATGCCCGTTCATTCGGTCGATAATGATCGAAGACGCTCATTTAAATACCGAAAATCGCGCGCACTCCAAATTGCGCCATCCGTAGCACAAATAAAGCGACGATTGGGGAGATGTCGAGCATCCCGCCGATTGGTGGGATGATGCGACGAAACGGATTTAAAAACGGTTCGCAAAGATACGACAAGATTTGACCAAATTTTGATTCACGCGCATTTGGGAACCACGATAATAAAATATAGGCAATCAAGACCCAACTATAATATCCAAGTAATGTAACGATCGTGTTGCCTAACGCAGGTATAGCATTTTCCATTCAGTTACCACCCTTTACTATTGAGTTCGTCCTCCGAAATCAAGTTCGAGATCGACCCCGTCAACTCGATGTTGTTCGGAGTACATAGAATCGTGTTATGTCCAATCGACGTCATCGTCCCTTCTAACGCGTAGACGACACCTGACAAGAAGTTGACGACTTGACGAGACTGCTCTTTCGACATCCGTTGAAGGTTGACGATGACGGCCCGGTTTTCTTTCAACTGGTCGCTGATGTCTTGAGCTTCGGCGAATACACGCGGTTCGGCCAAGACGACTTTTGAACGTTCTTTCTTCTTCGTGTTCAACGCGACGATATTGTTTGATGTTTTCGGACGGTCCTCATTTTTGACGATTGCCTCCGTCATCGGCTGTGTCTTCGTTTCGGCGACCGCATACTCGTCTCCTTCGAACTGGTTGTTCGGATCTTCCTCGAGTCCAAAGAAGTCCTTCATTTTGTTTTTGATTGACATAACGGATTCCTCCTTAAAATATATTATTGCACAAGTACGGTTCCAATACGAACAAACGATGCGCCTTCTTCGATTGCCAACGTGTAGTCATTCGACATCCCCATTGACAGTTCGGTACACGGTGCATGCGGATAGGCATGACGCGCGACGTCATCGCGCAATCGTCTCAAGTTTCGGAACGTCTCCCGAATCACGGCCTCGTCTTCTGTGAACGGGGCCATCGTCATCAGCCCGATGATTCGAATGTGAGGATACTGTTTACAGTTCTCGATGAACGGGACGACTTCCTCTTTTTCGAGACCATGTTTTGATGCTTCGCCCGATACGTTCACTTGCACGAAACAATCAATCACGCCTTGGGCGCGCTTATCGATCTCTTCGGCGAGCGAGAGGCGGTCAAGCGAATGAATCGCTGCCACATGGTCGATAATTTGTCTTACTTTACGCGTCTGCAAGCTGCCGATGAAATGAAATTTGGCATCAGGCGGCAACTGCTCGACTTTTTCAAGCAACCCTTCCGGACGATTTTCGCCGAAGTCGCGGATGCCTTCTGCATAGAGGGCGTTCGCCACGTCGGGACCGACCGATTTCGTGACCGCGATGAGTGTCACCGGTTGCTCGGTTCGATGCGCGTCAATCATTTGTCTGACTTGATTCACATTATTGGCTATACTCACGATTTCTTCTCCTTGACGAGGACGGCCGCAAATCGACGCTTGGCATCACCGTTCCGATACGAGAAAAAGCTCCGATCGGCAACGGTCGACAAGTTCGACTGGGTCACCTCGATATTTCGTTCGGTGGCGAGCGTCTCGTTCACTCGTTGCAGTGAAAGATGGGCATGGCCCGCTCGTTCGTCCGAGACTGACGCTTCATAAGCGGCCGTCGAGACGGCTTCGACTGCGTCGAGGACACGACGATCGACCTCGTAATCCTCGGCCGTGATGGCTGGTCCGACGAACATGTCGATGGCGTCGGCCGGTACGCCGAGCGTGGCGAACGCATCCGTCATCGAGGACACGATGTTTCCAACCGTCCCTTTCCAACCCGCGTGCGCCACACCGATGACACCATGGTCTTTGGCGCAAAAGAATAACGGGACACAATCCGCGAACACAAGGGCGAGCGGTAACGAATCGGCCGTCGTGACGAGACCGTCCGTTGCCGGGATCGTTTCATCGTAACGATACGCGCCTTTACCGCGGTCGGCGTCTCCGACGATTTCGACGTTTGTCTGATGCACTTGGTCGGCCCATACCGAATCGGCGAGGTCTAGACCGGCTGCTTCGAAAAACTGCTCCCGATTGACGACGACTCGTTCCGGGTCATCCCCGACGTGGAGTCCGACGTTGCCTTCGTTGTGTCCGTCGGTCCGGGTCGTCACATAAGCGCGGAAGCGATAAGTCTCGGTTTCCCATGTATGTAACAGTCGCATATGATTCTCCTTTTTTAGAAAAAGGGGATGCCGAGAACCGGCACCCCCCTGTTGTTTAGTTACGGCGTTGTCTTACGAACGCTGGGATGTTGATCGTCTCGTCTGGGACGTCCCCGCCATAGACCGGTCTATGGAAGTTCCCTTCATCTTGTGGCGCAGCTTCTTGCGCTTTAGGTTGAGCCTCACGGTTCACTTCAGCTTCCGGTTTTTTCTTCGGTTGCTGGAGGAACGGGTTCGTCCCTTGCGCTTCTTCTGCGAATTCAGTTGCAATCACGGTAACGATGATCTCATCGTTCAAGTTTTCGTTGATGACCGAACCGAAAATCAAGTTCACTTCTTCATCAGCGGCACTTTGGACGATTTGAGCAGCTTCCGTGACTTCGAACAAGCTGAGGCTGAGTCCGCCTGTGATGTTCATCAAGACACCTTTCGCGCCTTCGATTGAAGACTCAAGAAGTGGAGATGAGATGGCTTTCTTCGCTGCCTCGACGGCACGGTTCTCGCCTGTCGCGACACCGACACCCATGAGGGCCGAGCCTTTTTCCGTCATGATCGTCTTCACGTCAGCGAAGTCGAGGTTGATGAGCCCAGGAATGGCGATCAAATCTGTGATCCCTTGGACACCTTGACGAAGCACGTTATCCGCTTCGCGGAACGCTTCGATCATCGGCGTATTGCGCTCGACGATTTCAAGCAACTTATCGTTTGGAATAACGATGAGTGTATCAACTTTTTCTTTGAACGCTTGAATCCCGTGTTGGGCGTGTTGCATCCGTTTGCGTCCTTCGAACATGAACGGTTTCGTGACGACACCGACTGTGAGCGCTCCGATTTCTTTCGAGATCTCAGCGATGACAGGTGCAGCCCCAGTCCCAGTTCCTCCGCCCATACCTGCTGTGACGAAGACCATGTCAGCGCCATCGAGCGCTTCAATCAACTGTTCACGGCTCTCTTCTGCCGCTTTTTTCCCGATATCAGGATTCGCTCCGGCACCAAGGCCGCGCGTCAATTTCGCGCCAAGTTGAAGCTTCACGTCTGCTTTTGACATGTTGAGTGCTTGCGCGTCCGTGTTGACGGCGATGAACTCGACACCTTGCACTCCGTGCTCGATCATGCGGTTAACGGCGTTTGAACCACCGCCACCGACTCCAATTACTTTAATTTTTGCTACGGCGTCAATCGCCTCATCAAAGTACATCATTTCAGGTATCCCCCTACGTAATTTCCAATTGTTAACACAACGTCAAGTTTACACGCCAAATAGTTTTTCCATTAAGCGGCCGAATCCATTTTTCGTTTCGCGTTCGTCCCGCTCCACATCCACTTCGTGGTCATGGTCGTTACCGTGCGGCATCGTTCCGTCCGGTTTCGTGACGGCCACGCGCTCTTCCGGCTTTTCAAGTCGCGACTTCGAGACGTGATGATCGCTCATAAGCACGTACTTGAGGACGCCGACCGCGGTCGCGTATTTCGGGTGTCTGACGCCAATCGACGAAGGCTGATACAGTCTCGTCGTTTGACCCATGACACGAGTCGCCAATTCTTGGATGCCAGGTAAAGCAGCGGCCCCACCGCAGAGGAGATACCCTCCACTGAGCGTCGGGACGCCTACCTTTTGCACTCTATTCAACACAAGCGTAAACATTTCCTCTATTCTTGCCTCTAAAACATAACTAATTTCTGCTTGCGGTTCGAACGTGACTTCTCCGTTAATGTTCGTGAACGAGAAGCCCTCGGATGCGTCTGCCATTTCTTCAAGGGCGAGTCCGTATTCTTCTTTCGCCACTTTGGCGTCTTGGTATTTACAATTGAGCTTGTAAACCAAGTCACGCGTCATATGATCGCCTCCGACCGGAAGGATATATGAGTAGACGAGGTCGCCCCGATAGAAGACAGAGACGGTTGTCTTTTCATGCCCGATATCGATTAATCCGATGCCAAGATCGATTTCATCGACAGATGCCGCGCTCATACCGAGTGCCAAGTTGCCGAGGACGAAGCCTTCGAGTTTCAGGCCCGCTCGTTCGATGGAGCGACGAATGCTATGTAAAATCGTCTTCGAACCAGTTACCATCTTCCCGTGCATCTCTAAACGATAGCCGAGCATTCCCCGAGGATCGACGACACCTGTCTGTTGATCGACCGTGAAGGAAGACGGAATCACATCGATGACGCTCATCTCGTCCGGCAAGCGCATGACTTGCGCCGAGTTGATGACTTCGATGACGTCTGTATCCGTGATTTCTTGGTCTTCTCGTTTGACCGACGCGATTCCGTGACATGGGGCGATTTGGATATGTTCCCCTTCGATGGCAACGTATACCGACCGAATTTGATCACCGAGTGCCGCTTCGGCATGTTCGACGGCTTGTTTGATGGCTTGAACCGTCTTATCGATGTCGACGACGGCGCCACGTTTTACTCCTGCAGACGGGGCACACCCCTCCGCCAAAATGTTAAGCGTTCCCCCGAGTAATTCACCCACGACGAGCTTAATTTCTGACGTTCCTATATCCAATGCGGCCACATAACCATTCGCTTCCAAAAGGGAAACACCTCCGCGCTTTAATTTCTGTACTTGAATTCCGTTACATTGTTACAGATATCCAAAAATATTGGTAGGTCCGGCAAGATATCTCACGTCTAAGTTTACAACAAATAAGATAGTGAGAAAAGGTAGAATCCTACAAATTAAGCGGTTTTGGGGTGTCAATTCGATTACAATCGATAAAAAAACAGCCCTTATGTGTATAAGGACTGTAAAATATCAGATTATTGTTTCGGTTTTTCATACGGGACGAAATAATATCCACCATCCATGACGACGGTTCCCCGTTGTCCTTTTGGAATGTTTTCATAGATTTCACCGTATTTGGACACAGTCTGGCTGAGCTTGAACGTTGGTGTTTGAATCGTATTGCCGTCGTTCATATAAATTTCATAACGCGTCGACTCCCCGTCTTGTTTCGAGAACACGATCTCCGACATCCGGGCCCGCATCGCATCATCGACTTGTTCGAGCTCTGTCGCGATTTTTTCGAGTTCGGCTTTGTCCGTGAACTCGCGCAAGAGCGGACCGTCCTTTAACTTCTCAGGATCGGTGATGCCACCGGTCGGGTGAAGCGAGCCATCGGCGAGTACCGCGACTTCCTCTTTCTCCGTCCGCGAATACGCGATCATCTTTTCCTCTTCGACATTGATCGTGACGATGTTATACCATGACCGATCGACGTCGACGTCTTTTACGCCTGGCACGGCGCGGAGTTCTCGTTCAATCCCGTTCGGTGACACTTGAACGATCTTCGTGGACGTATCGATGTCCGTCCCGGCGAGCACATACTCTTCTGTCAGCCAAGACAGGCCGTTCACGTTCACCGCCTTCACGTCAGATACCGACGTCTGCATATACACGACGAGTGCGATCAGCACCGCGAATAAGATCAAGATGGTCGACAAGCGTCGGTTCGCTTTTTTACGACGCTGATCTTTCATATACGGGATACGGTCTTCTAAACTACGAACGGTGTTCTGACGTGTCTCCATGTCTATTCTCCTTTTATTCGCGGACTTCTTCGACGAGGTCGGCGAGTGCTTCCGCAGCATGCGGGAACCCTAACCGTTTCGAGGCTTCTGCCATCTCATCGTGGTTTGCCAATACGTGCCGGATGGATGTGACGAGCGTCTCGCCCGTCAAGTCCCCTTCTTTGATCAGTTCGGCCGCACCGTTCTCGACGAGGGCTGACGCATTTTTTGTCTGATGGTCGGCCGTCACGTACGGGCTCGGAATCAAGATACTTGGCAAGCCAAGCGCGGTCAGCTCCGAGATTGTCGAGGCGCCGGCCCGTGACACGACAAGACTCGCACAAGCAAGCAGTTCAGGCATGTTGTAGACGTACGGCAATACATGGACGTTATCCGCTTTTGGCGCGGTGGCCACGACGTTGTCGTAGTGCACGTTCCCGGTCACGTAGAGCACGTTCACCGGTTCGGCCGCAAGCTCTGGAATGGCTTCGATGACGGCGCGATTGATCGCTTCTGCCCCGCGGCTTCCGCCGTAAATCAAGACGATCGGACGTTCATCGAGGCCAAACTCGGCTCGGACGGCCGCTTCATTCACCGTCGTCTTCAACACTTCGCTCCCGCGCGGGTTACCGATGACTCGGACGTTCGCATCGGGGAACTGTGCTTCCGAACCGGCGAACGACAAGGCGACCCGGTCGGCTTTCTTCGATAGGAACTTGTTCGTCAAACCTGGGATGCTGTTCTGCTCATGCAGAATCGTCGGAATCCCAAGTTGCTGTGCCGTAAAGACGACCGGTCCTGAGACGAAACCGCCCGTGCCAATCACGACGTCCGGACGGAACGTCTTCATCTCTTTGCGTAACGTGAGGACCGATTGGACAAACCAATACGCCGTCTTCACATTGTCGACCGATAAAGAACGTTTCAGCCCGGCAATCCGAATCGACTTGAACGGTACGCCCGCCCGTGGGACGAGGTCGGCTTCGAGACCGTTCTCGGTACCGATATACAGCACTTCAAGTTTCGGATGCCGTGCTTTGAGCGTATCGAGGAGAGCGAGTGCCGGGTAGATATGTCCGCCCGTCCCTCCACCAGAGATCATTACTTTCATCGATTGGCCTCCTCATATGCGTTCACGAGTCGGACGAAATGTTCGCCGCGCTCTTCGAACGTCTTATATTGATCCCAACTCGCACAAGCCGGCGATAGTAAGATCACGTCATCCGTCGACGACTGTTCGAACGCGAGCGGGACCGCCGCCTCGAGTGTATCGACTGCGAACGACGGGATTTGTTCGGCTTCACCTAACGACTTGAAACGGTCTGCCGTCTCGCCGTAAGCGACAATCGCTTTGACCCGCCCTAACGCCGGAACGAGTGAATTGAGATCGGCGCCACGTTCGAGTCCGCCGCACACCCAAATGATTGGGGCCTCGAATCCGTTCAGCGCCGCCTCAGCGGCGACATTGTTTGTCGCTTTCGAGTCGTTATACACACGGCGTCCGAGTACTCGCCCGAGACTTTCTGTCCGGTGGGCCACCCCGCCGAACGTTTGAAGCACGCGTTCGATATGGGCCCGCGGGATATCGAATGGTTCGACGAGCAACAAGGCCGCCAACACGTTCTCGACGTTATGGGCCCCACCAAGGGCGAGGTCCTCGACGCGGATGATCGCCTCTCCGTGAAGGGTGATCCAACCGTCTGCTACGTGCGCGTCTCCACTCTCGTAACCGAACGTCGCGGCGGGAAGACCTGCCGGGACGCGTTTCATCACTTCCGTGTCACTGCCTTTGACGACGACACGGTCTGAGGCCGTCATGTTCTGGAACAAGTTGCCTTTGGCGTCGGCATACGACTCAAAGTCACCGTGGTAGTCCAAGTGGGCCGGTGAAAGGTTCAACAGCGCCGCCGCTCGCGGATGGAACTGTTCGACCCCCATCAATTGGAAGCTCGACAGTTCGATGACGATCAAATCGTCCCGCTTCGCTTTCGATGCGACTTCGATGGCCGGGAAACCGATATTCCCTGCCACGTGGACCGGACGACTCCCCCCTTTGAGCAATTCATGAACGAGTGTCGTCGTCGTCGTTTTACCGTTCGATCCGGTGATGGCGACGAACGTCGCGTCGGTCGCCAAGTAGGCGAGTTCCACTTCCGTATAAATCGGAATCTTTCGCGCCATCGCCTCTTGCAATAACGGGATGTGATACGGAATGCCTGGATTTTTGACGATCAGCTCCGCCGTATCTAGTAGTTCGAGCGGATGGGCCCCGTAAACGCCGTTGATACCGAGCGCTTCGATTTTCATCCGTTCTTCCGTTGACGGTTCGCTCCCGGTATTGATGGTCACGTTCGCACCGACATTTCTTAAGTAAGCGGCAGCGGCGATGCCGCTCCGTGCCGCACCGAGTACGAGGACTCGTTTATCGTTCCACTGTTGTTGCATGTGCTCCACCATCCATTACATGAGTAGTAACGACAAGACTGCCGTGATCAAACTAATTCCACCGAACGTCAAGACGATACGCCATTCTGACCAACCGACCATTTCGAAATGGTGATGGATCGGGCTCATCTTAAAGATCCGTTTGCCCGTCGTCTTGAACGAGAGCACTTGCAAGATGACGCTAAGCGTCTCGATGACAAAGATGATCCCGACAAAGACGAGCAACAGCTCGAGCTTGAGCATGAGGGCGAGACCAGCGACCGCCCCACCGAGTGCGAGTGATCCCGTGTCACCCATGAAAATCTTCGCCGGGTATTTATTGAAGACGAGGAAACCGAGCAAGGCGCCGACGGCACTGAAGGCGAACCAAGCGATGCCCGCTTCGTCTTGTCCGAGCGCATAGATGCCGAAGAAAGCGAACGTCGGGATGGCCGAGAACGAGACGAGGCCATCGAGACCGTCCGTCAAGTTGACCGCGTTCGAGAAACCGACGAGCCAGAAGATGACGATGGCAACATAGAACCAGCCCGTATCAAACGCAATCGAAGTGAACGGGATTTGAATCGTCGTATCGAGTGCCCCACCGAGTGAGAGGAACCAAACGAACAGGACCGAGACGACGATTTGACCGATCAATTTCTGAAGCGACGTCAAACCGAGGTTGCGCTTGTTGACGACTTTAATATAGTCGTCGAGGAAGCCAATCACCCCGAAGGCGAGTGTCACGAACAAGAGTGTGCCGAATCCGGCGACGGCTTCACCGAAGACGACCGAGACGAGAAATCCGATGATGAGGGCGAGCAAGATGACGATTCCGCCCATCGTCGGGGTACCTGATTTCTTTTGATGCCAACCCGGACCTTCGTCACGAATTTCTTGGCCAAACTTTAAGTTACGCAGTGCCGGGATGGCCCGCGGCATGACGACCAATACGGTCAATAATGAACTGATTAAGACGATTAAACTGATTAACATGTTCGTACCTCACTACTCTCTTTATTGAACCAAGCGCTCAAGCGCCAGTCCTCGCGATGCTTTTAACAATATCACAGTCTGGGGGCGTTGATAACTGCCGAGAAGCACTTTCGCTTCCTCCACCGTCGGCACCATTGTCACGTTCACACGCGGGTCGGTGATGCCGGTCGCAATCCATTTCGCCTTGTCTCCGATGAGCACACAATCCGTGACCGGGGCCGTGATGACGTGGCCGACGCTTTCATGTTGCGTGACTTCGTCCGCTCCAAGTTCATACATATCCCCGAGGACGAGGACACGTCGCGAGAACCCTTCAAGCGTTTTTATCGTCTCGATGGCGGCAATCATCGAGGTCGGGCTGGCGTTATAGGCGTCATTGATCAAGTGGGCATCGCCGAACATCCGCTTCTCCATCCGCATCGACGTCAACTGGACCCGGTCGAGACCGCGTTGAATCGTGTCGTGTCCCAAGCCGAACTTGAGGCCGCAGGCGATCGCATAGGCAGCGTTGCGAATTTGGTGGGCGCCGAGCACTTTCAATTCATACAACTCGTTGTTGTATCGGAAAATCGAAGCGTCAAACGTCGCCTCCACGACTTCGAGTTTGCCGTCAGCGGTCGCCTCATAGCCGACACGATATCCGCCCGCTTCACTGAGGAGCGGCTCATCGGCATCGACAATCAAGACGCCGTCCGGCTTCAGACCGGCTTTAATCTCGAGCTTCGCCTTGGCGATGCCCTCGCGACCCCCGACTTGTTCGCCGTGCGACTCCCCGATGTTGGTGACGAAGGCGATATCCGGTTTAGCGAGCTTCGATAACAACTCGATTTGTCCGAACCCGTTCATCCCCATCTCGAGGACGGCGACTTCCGTATCGCGCGGCATCCTGAGCACGGTGAGCGGCAAGCCGACATCCGAGTTGAAATTGCCCGCCGTCTTGTGTGTCTTGAACGTCTCACCGAGCACGACGGCGATCATGTCTTTCGTCGACGTCTTGCCGTTCGACCCGGTGATGGCGACGACTTTCGGGTTGATCTCCGCCAAATAGCGGGCCGCCGCCTCTTGGAGCGCCTGGAGCGGCGAGGCGACTGGAATGGCGACAATCCCTTCCGGAAGCGGTCGGTCTTGTTCCCAAAACGTCACGATCGCCCCTTGTTTGACGGCAGCCTCGATGTAATCATGCCCATCGACACGCGCCCCGATGATCGGGACGAACAAGCCGTCGGCGTTGTCGTCTCGCGAGTCGGTGGCGACGCGGCGTACCTCGCGCGTATCGTCTGTCTCCATCCCGAACCAAGATGCGAGTGTTTGAATCGTCAACTGTTCCATAACCATTTCCTCCTGTGACAAAGGAAAAGAGAGCCGAGGCCCTCTTCATCCCTTTGCGTTAGTTCGACGGTGACTGGAGCTTCACTTTTAATGTCGCCCCGGTCTTGACGGGCTTGTCTTTCCCAATCGACTGGGACGTGACGAAGCCGGTACCGTCTATTTCTAAATTCAATTGGTAAAGTGTCGCTAACCGTTTCACATCACGGAGCGACCAGCCTTTCAAGACTGGCATCTTGAACGACTCATCCGTCTTCAACAGCAAGCGCTCGCCGACGACGTACGGTTGACCCTCGACCGGACTTTGCGCGATGACCGTTTCGCCACCGCCAAGTGATACCGGCGTGAATGCCGCCGCTTCGGCTGCCTTCACAGCCTCGTCACGGCCTTGTCCGACAAACGATTCCGTCGTTTTCGTCGACGCATCGATCGTCTTCGCTTGTTTGTCCGGCTCGACGCTCCGGTACCGGAGCGCGACGTCCATCACATCTTTGAACAGCGGTGCCATGATACGCGGCCCTGTCGTCGAAGAGTCACTGTTCGGTCGGTCGACAGCGATATACATGACGAGTTCAGGGTCGTCCTCCGGCGCCATGCCGACGAACGAATGGATATATTGTCCGCTCAAGTACTTCCCGTTCTCCGCGATTTGTGCGGTCCCGGTTTTCCCGATGACGCGGTAGTTGTCGAGCGCGTACAATTGCCCTGTCCCGACGTCACTGTTGACGACGCCGTCAAGCGCTTCCCGCGTCTGTTTCGCCGCCTCGGCCGTGATGGGTTGCCCGACGACTTTCGGATTCGTCGTCCGAATCGTCTCGCCTGTCTCACGATTGACGACTTTTTTAATGACGTGGGGTTGTTTCATCGTCCCATCGGTCGCGATGGCCGACGTCGCTTGCAAGATTTGCATCGGCGTGACGGCCGTCGATTGGCCCCATGCCGTGATCAAGACGTTGAGTGGGCTCTCGAAATCATATTGACTGTTGACCTCACCTGGTAAATCGACGCCGGTACGTTGGTCGAACTTGAACGCTTTGAAATAATCCTCGTAGCGGCTAAGCCCGAGCCGTTCGTTCGCCAGAATCGAGAACGCGACGTTCGACGAGTGCCAAACGCCTTCTACCATAGGAATCGTACCCCATCCGGTAATGTTGTAATCATTGAACACGGTCTTGCCATACTTATAAGAACCCGACTTGTACAGTTCATTCGGGTTATAGACACCTTCATTGATGGCGGCAGCCAACGTGAAGATTTTCATCGTCGACCCCGGCTCAAAGCGGGATGATACCGAGAAGTTGCTGTACGAGCTGATTTCACGCGTGTTCGGATCGAACGATGGACGGTCCGACAAGGCGATGATTTCGCCGGTCTTCGGGTCCATGATAATCGCCGTCGCATTCTTCGGCTTGTACTCTTGGTACAGCTCTTCCATTTTCGTATCGAGCAACTGTTGAATGCGGTGGTCGATCGTCAGTTGGACGTCCGCCCCATCTTCCGGGTCGACCTTTAATTGCTCGTCGCTCGAGACGAGTTGACGGCCGGCCAAGTCTTTCTCGAAGCGGTATAACCCGTACGATTCGCTCAAGACGTCATTGAGTGACTTTTCAATCCCAAGTTCTCCGACGAGTTCGATGCGTCCGTTCTGGTCAATCTTTTGGGCATAGCCGACGACGCTTGATGCGAACACTTTGTTCGGATAGTAGCGTTTCGGTTCTTCGACGAACGTAATGCCGGGAATCTCGAACGCTTCAATTTCTTCCTTTTGCTCGACCGTCAAATCGCGACCCGGTACACCAAACTCGATTTGCCCCCGGTCTTTGTTTTGCTCGAGCCGCTTCAAGATGTCCGCCTCCGTCATCGGAAGGACGGTCGCAAGTTGTTTCGCGGCCTCTGGGAAGGCTTCGGGCATGAGCGTCTTGTTCTTGACCCGCTCCCCGCCAAGTTTCAATACGGCCACGACGCGATACGACGGGATGTTGATGGCGATTGGTTGTCCGAAACGATCAAAGATTTCCCCACGCTCTGCTTTTAACGTACTGACCGCTTTCCAGCGCTCTTCTTCGGCGAAAGCGAGCATGTTCTTGCCCTGATATGTTTGAAAAACGGACAAGTAGAAGAACCAGCCGACAAAAAATAAAAAGAGTGGTGTGAAGCAAACGATCGCCACCCACGCCACTCTTTTTTTACTCTGTTGTAGAGAATTCATCAGTCAATCACCTTGACGTTGTTCTCATTGAATTGCATTCCGAGCTTTTCAGCAATCGCATAGATTCTCTCAGGTGAGCTTAGTTGGGCGATCTCATACTTTAATTCTTCGTTCTCTTTCGCGATCGTGTTCGTCTCTTGTGTGATCAGAGCCGTGTCGCGCATGATGTTGTACGCTTCATTATGTTTCGATACCGTGATGCCACCGAACAAGACAACTGAACAGATCATGGTCGGGTACAGGATGGATTCGAACAAAGTCAACGTACGTCGTTTCGGAGCTGGTATTGGTCGTTCTTGCGGAATCGGGTTGCGATTCGGCGAAATTTGAGGCTGCAGAGCCTTGCGAGCAGCTTCTGGCATCAGGTATCCCTCCTACGTACAGTCTATTTTTGTTTTTCTGCGACCCGAAGCTTAGCTGAACGGGCCCGGCGGTTGCCTTCGAGCTCGTCGTCCCCGGCCGCGATCGGCTTGCGCGTGATCAACTTCAGTTCGGGTTCAAACTCTTTCGGGATGACCGGCAATCCGGGCGGTAACGGCGGATGCTGGCTTCTCTCTTTGAAGACTTGCTTACAAATCCGATCTTCTAACGAGTGGAACGTGATGACACAAATCCGTCCACCGATGGCGAGCAAATCGATCGCGTCTTGGACGGCGCGGTCGAACACGTTCAATTCATCGTTGACGGCGATGCGGATCGCCTGGAACGTTCGTTTCGCAGGGTGACCGCCTTTTCGTCGTGCCGGCGCCGGGATCGCGTCTTTAATCAACTCGACGAGCTCAAACGTCGTCTCGATTGGCTTGACGGCACGGGCTTGCTCGATTTTGCGGGCAATCTGTTTCGAGAATTTCTCTTCCCCGTATGTAAAGAAGATGCGGGCAAGGTCCCCGAACGGCCATTCGTTGACGACATGGTAAGCCGATAGCTCACGCGAACGGTCCATGCGCATATCCAACGGCGCATCGTAATTGTAGCTAAAGCCACGTTCGGCCTCATCGAGCTGTGGCGAAGACACACCGAGGTCAAACAATACCCCATCGACCTGGGTGATTCCCCGTGCCAACAGTTCATCTTTCAAATGGACGAAGTTGCTTTTAATGAACGTAACCCGGTCCTCATATGGAGCCAACCGCTCACTCGCGTGCTTGAGCGCGACGTCGTCTTGGTCGAAGGCGTACAGATGGCCTGTCGTCAACCGCTTGACGATTTCTTCGCTATGACCGGCTCCTCCTAACGTACAATCGACATAAATCCCGTCTGGCTTAATATTCAATCCCTCAATGGACTCCATTTTTAAAACCGTTTCATGCTCAAACATACAAAAACCCTCTCAACCTACATTTTTCAACTATTTTATTACGTTTACTTTATCATAAAAATGTCAAGCGCCGCATAGCTTTTTATCGAAAAGAGGAAACAAAAAGGTAACAAACAAAAAAGATTCCCTGATTGCTCAGGGAACCCCCAAAAAAACATTGGTATTTTTTTACATTTTGACAAGACATCGCTCTGCCTCAGTCTGTTCGTAGGCGTCACCTAGCCGTTTGAACACATCGAGACCGTGACGATTCAAGAGCGGTACCATCGACCAGATTCGCTCTTGCGGCGCATCCATCGGTAAGAGCCGTGTCGATAGATGAATCCGTCGACTGTTCAACCGGTATTGGTCACGTTTTGCTTCGGCCCGCATTTCATCGGCGAGCCGATCGAGCACGTGGCGCGCCTTGGCATCAAATCGATGGCCTTGCTTCCCGGCTTCGCGACCGAGCGCTTCCGTGAGCGTTCGATAGGCGTAAAGGCTCTGGTCGAACGCCTCGTCATCGAACGTATGGTCCGGCAACGGGTTCGTCAAGTAATCGACGAGCGTCACGCCTTCTTGGGCGAGCTTCTTCTCATCGTTCGCCGAGACGAGGACGGCCCCGAGGCGCGGGATGAGGAGCGGCATTTTCCAATCAAAGATATGGAACAGCGGACGCAATTGGAGCCAGTAGGCGATTTCTCCGGGACCGGCGATGTAAGCGAGCGTCGGGAACAGGAAGTCTTGCATGAGTGGACGCGACACGACGTTGTTCGAGAATCGTTCCGGGTGCGCGTCGACTTGTTGGATCAGCTCGGCCTCAGTGAACCGATGACCTCGTTTCGTCGTGAACAGCCCGTCTTGTTTCGTCAACAATTCGCGCGTCCCGTCGTGATAGAACAGATGGGCCGCGTCCCGGTTCAAGTCGACGTGCGGCATGCCGTCCTCGAACGCATCCCGCAGCGCCGCGTTCAGTTGGTCGTGCTCACGAATCAACCGCTGGAATGCATCGCGCTCGAGCGCCCGCACTTCCGGCTGGTGCGGGTCAAACAGGATGAAGTCTTCCCCGACGAACCGGCGCATCATCTGCCCGAAAAACGAAGCGAACGAATGGCTCGCTTGGAGCACGGCGACGAGCTCATGATAGAGTGTCGTCGTGTATGGCGTCTCCGTCTCTGATAACAGCAGCCGCTGCAACATTTGCACGAGCTCGATTTTCAGACGATCGAATTCCAGCTCCCCAACCGACGCCTTTCCGGCGAGTGGGACCGTCGATAGCGCCTCTTTACGCAATTGTCGCGACAACGGCTGGCTCACGAACACGTGGTTGATTTCCGCATAGTCGTGATCCTCGGTCGCCATCCAAAAGATCGGGATGACCGGTTTGTTCAGTTTCGCTTCTGCCTGTTTGGCTTTTTTGATCACGGTCAACAGTTTATACACCGCGAACAATGGTCCGCCGAACACCCCGACTTGCTGTCCGGTCACCATCGTCAACGCCTCGCCTCGAGCCAAGGCATCGAGTTTTGATTCGAGCGCGGGAGACATCGGACCGTGGACGGTTTGTTGGTCTCGCATTATATTCACGAGTTCGGGCAGATGCGTGAACGAACGTCGCTTCAGTTCGTCAGCCCTCGCCTCGAGTTCGTCCATCCCTTTATAGTCCAGCCATTTCGAATAACCCGTCTCCACCTGCATCATCGGAGACGTCGGGGCGTACATGGCATCTAGCGACTCTATCCTCACGTATAACGACTTCCTTTCAAACGATTAATACATCATCTCGCGCGCGATGCCGATCGTGAACAGCACCAAGTGGGCCGGGACGAGCAACAAAAACAATAGGCGCCACCCGTGCACGAACATCTTCGAATAGACGATATCTTCATGACGCACCCGCTGCCAAATCGCGTTGGCGGGGAAGATGGCGGCACAGACTGCAAGCAGCAGCCAGAACACATCGACCCCGACAATCGCCTCGAGCAAAATCCCACACGCATAGAACCAGAGGACCACGCCGGCATCACAGACGAGTTTGAACGTATTAACCGATTTCGGCATAATTTTTCTAAGTATCATATACACCATAAACCAAATGACGAGTGGAAATGAAACGATATACACTAACACGATACGCTCGCTCCTAAAATTAATTTTTGTAGGACGGGAATGACGGTCAACGTGATACCTCGTTCGTCGGCCCGTTTCAACAGCGGCGTCAAGATGGCGTCGACCTCGGTCTGGCGCCCCGCCTCGATGTCACGCAACATCGAAGAGCGGTTATGCGCCGTCTTGGCAATGATGGTCTCGATATATGTATACGGCACGTGCCGGTCGAACAACGTCGTCAATTCTTTGTAAATCGCCGTCGCGATATCGCGGCATGGCGGCATGGCGACCGCACCGTTCTCGACACGGCAGAGCGCCGTAATCGGGTTGATGATCGCGTTCGCAAATAGTTTTTCCGTGACGACTTGCTCGATGTCCGCTTCCCAGACGACATCGAGCGGAGAGGCGGTGAATCGGATCCCCTCAACCGGCTCGAAACTCCCAATCCGAATGCGCCCGAGCCCGGTATGATGGATCCGCTTGCCGTCGCGGCTTACCCCATGTTCGACCACACCGAGGTGGAACCCTTTCGTGCGTGCATGGTCGAGATGGGCGATCCCGTTCGAACAGATGAACACGGGCACGTCTCCCGACAATCGTTCCGTCGCCGCTTCGACCTGGTGTGCTTTCGTCGTCACAAAAAACACGTCCTGCTCCGTCTCGACGAGTGTCGCCACCGGACATAGACGGACTATGGACGTCCCATCCGTGACGCCGGTACGTTCGATCGTCACGGTCGACGCCTCGTCGACACGGCCATAGAGCGTCACCGTATAGTCCGGCTCGAACAGCGAAGCCATCAGCATGCCGACGGCGCCGTTCCCGATAATCCCAATTCGTTTAATCGGCTTCATTGCCATCCCTCCACGTCTAGTCTGCACTGAAAAGTTTACCACAATCTGTTTCCACGACCCAAAAAGAAAAAAAGAAGCGACCTCCGAGGAGACCGCTTCTTTTCGCATTATTTGCTTGTTACTTCTTTACCGTTGTAATGTCCGCAAGATTTGCAAACACGGTGTGAAAGTTTCATGTCGCCACAGTTCGGGCACTCGTTCATACCAGGTACGTTGAGTTTGAAGTGAGTACGACGAAGACGTTTGCGAGTTTTCGACGTTCTACGGAATGGTACTGCCATCGTTGTCCACCTCCTTGAAAAGTTAGCCGTCCTTATCCTCTTTTTTAGAGAACAAGTCGGCGAGGCCCGCGAGGCGCGGGTCAATTTTTGGTTGGTCGTCCGGCTGCTCGTCAATGACGGACCAGCCTTCCCCTTCAACCTGAGTTTTGTCTGTTTCGTTCCCGAAGACTTGCATCGGGACGTCTAACATGATGAGCTCTCTTACGATCGGTCGCAGATCAATCGTATTTCCTTCTGGCAAATTGACATCATCGAATTGCTCCGTATAACGCCCATTCTCCAAAAAGAAAGGCTCGAGCGATTCAATATCGAATTCATAGATGACATCGTCCAACGTACGCGCATCTGGCAACGTCAGGTCACCTTGAACCTTCAAATTGAATGTAACTTGATTAGATGTGAACGACGCATCCCCGTGCACATGCACCGGGCGAATCGAACGGATATCCGGATGGAGCTGAGTAAGCTCTGGTAGTTCGACCATCTCATCGATGGCAAAACTGTCACCCTGGTTTCGTAGCTTAAGTAGCTGTGCAATAGACCACTTCATCCGAATCACCTCAATTGCAACAATATGAATTATAGATAGGCCAACTTGTTTTGTCAATGTTTTTTCTTTACACTAAAATCAGTTGACGACGGCGCTTTGCCAAAGCGTACTTATCCATCTTACACCAATCTAATCGACAATGCAAAGGAGTAATTTTATGCGAAAAACGGCCATCATCGCTGAGTACAACCCGTTCCATAACGGACATCTCCACCAGGCGGAACGTGCCCGGATTGAAACCGATGCCGACGCCGTCATCGCCGTCATGAGCGCCCAGTTCACGCAACGCGGGGAGCCGGCGGCATTCGATAAATGGAGCCGCGCGAAAGCAGCTGTTCAAACGGGCGCGATCGACCTTGTCGTCGAACTACCAACCTGTTACGGGGTGCAACGCGCCGACCGGTTCGCGAGCGCCGCGGTCAGCATTGCCGAACGTATGCGATGCCAATCGCTCTCGTTCGGGAGTGAGAGCGGCGATATCACGGCCGTGACCCGGGCCGCAGCCGCCAACATCGAAGCGACGCCGGCTTATCAGACGGCGTTAAAAGAAGCATTGGATCAAGGACGGTCCTCGGCCAAAGCCTCGAGTGAGGCGTTCGGGGCGCTCTACCCTGAGTTCGACTTGACGCTCCCGAACAATATCCTCGCCTATCACTATGCAAAAGCAGCGAAGACGATCGAGCTCCATACGATTCGCCGCCTCGGTGCGGGATATCACGACCCGAGCGTCTCAGACGTCATGTCGGCCACAGGAGTGCGCGCCCACTACTTGGAGTCAGGCATGGTCCGGGCCGTCCCTAACGCCACGAGAGCGTTGTTTCAGGACGTGTCGATGGCACATTGGTCCCTTTATTGGCCCGTCTTGCAATACAAGTTGCGGACGACCCCGAAAGAGGTACTTGAACAGCTCGTCGGCATCGACAGTTCGTTATCACCTCGTTTGATTGAAGCCGGACTCGAACCGACGTTCGAACAGGCGCTCGCTCGCCTGCTGACGAGACGCTACACTCGGACCGCCGTCCAACGCGCCCTCGTCTCCGTCCTCCTCCATTGGCGACGTGACGAGTTACCGGAACGGTTCGATGAAGTGCCTTACGTCCGCCCACTCGCGTTCAACGCGATTGGACAAGCTGTATTAAAAGGCATAAAAAAAGACGTACCGCTCATGAGCAAGTACCATCCCGACCTTGCGTTCGAGGCTCGAGTGACCGAGGCGTATCGCCTTCCTCTAGGAAATCGGTCACTCGTCGAACATAGGCAAACCCCTCAATTCATCGACTCTAAATAATCGATGGCTTCCTCGACCGTCTGGACCGGAACGACTTCAATGTCACTGTCGAGACGGTCGAGCGATTCCATCGCCTCCTCGTAGTTCGATCCCGCCGGCACGAAGAACACCGATGCCCCGGCCTCGTCCGCGGCGACGATTTTTTGCCACGCCCCGCCGATCGGTCCGACGGTCCCCATCTCATCGACCGTGCCCGTCCCAGCGATGATGGCACCGCCCGTCAAGTCGCCCGGGGTCAACTGATCAAAAATCTCGAGCGTGAACATGAGTCCGGCCGACGGTCCCCCGACGTTCGTTAGTTCGAACGAGACTTCCGGGTCCGTACGCACGTCCTGGACCGGCAGCGGCTCATAAATCCCGAGCCCGACTCGGTCCCCACTCCGATCAAGCGGTTGAATCAGCGTATCGACCTCACGCTCGCGTCCATCCCGTTCGAGCGTGACGGAGACCTCATCGCCCGCTTCAAACGATGCGACGCGTTCGATAAAGTCGAGGCGCGACGCGAACGACTGGCCATCGAGCGCGGTGATGACGTCACCGGGTTTTAAGACGTTCGCCGCAAGCGACCCGGTGATTGGGGCGGAGACGTACATCCCGTCGAACGTCACCGTCACGTCGGCATCGGCCAACTCATAGGCGTATTGAATCGCCGCCTGTTGCGACGACGACATCAACAGCTCTTGTCTGCGTTCGTAGTCCGCCTCGCTTTCCCCATCATATAAATAGCGGCTGGCCGGACTCGCCTCCGTGAATGGCGTAAACCAACTGCCGACGAGCCAAAGCGGTGTCGCCCGGCGTTGCGAGATGGTCACCATCTTCAGTTCACCCGGTTCTTTGTCTCCGCCCTCAACCGTCATGAACTCTTCGATGGTCGTCGCCTCTCCCGGATAGGTGATGTAATACGGAAGCGGTACAAACAAGAAAATCAGGATGGCCACAAGCAGACCGAAGCCGATTTTGAGCGACTTCATTGCCCTTGGCTCACTTTATATTTTTGCCGCAAGGCGTGCTCGACTTGTTCCGGGACGAGCTCAGCGACGGACGCCCCGTATTTGGCGACTTCTTTCACGATTGACGAGCTAAGGAACGAATATTGACTGTTCGTCATCATAAAGAGCGTCTCCACGTTCTCGTTCAACTTTTTATTGATCGATGCGATTTGAAGTTCATATTCAAAGTCAGAGACGGCCCGAAGGCCCCGGACGATGGTCGCCGCCTCACGCTTGGCCGCATATTCGACGAGCAAACCTCCGAACGCGTCGGCAGTGACGTTCGGCAAATGCGTCGTCACGTCACGGATGAGCGACAGCCGCTCTTCTACATTAAACAGTGGTGCCTTGCTCGAATTTTCAAGCACGGCGACGATGACTTCGTCGAAAATGGCTGCCGCCCGCTCGATGATATCTAAATGGCCATTCGTAATCGGGTCAAAGCTCCCCGGACAAATCGCGATACGTTTTGACATGTTCTCACTCCTCGGTCACCGCATACTCGTAAAAGCTGATCGTAATCACGTCCGAGTAGCGCTGCACCTTGATTTTTTCCAACTGACCGACTTGATCCGGCAACGTCACATCACTGCCATGCTCGCAGACGACGACCCCGTTGTCCGTCAACAGTCGGTTCGACTCAATAATTTGTAAAAACGGCACATGTTCTTCCGCATGGTACGGTGGGTCCATGAAAATCAGTTTAAACGGCTGACCTTTAAGGACGAGTTGATCGAGGACAGCTCGGGCGTCTTGCTGGAGCACCGTCGCTTTCGACTCGTAACGTGTCGTCTTCAAATTGTCCGTGACCGTCTGGACCGCCTTCCGTTGCTTGTCGACGAATACCGCATGGTCACACCCACGCGATAACGCCTCGATCCCTAACCCGCCGCTCCCGGCGTACAAGTCGAGCGCATCGCCCCCGGCGAAATAAGGTCCGATGATGTTGAATAACGATTCTTTTACTTTATCCGTCGTCGGTCGTGTCGCCGACCCCGGGACCGCTTTCAGTCGGGTCCCTTTCCGTTCTCCTGAAATGACTCGCATATCCGTTCTCCTTCACCACAAAAGATGAAGGCGGTACCGCCTTCATCTTTTGTGTTATTTCTGCTTCGGTTCGTACGTCTCGGCGACGAAAGGTCGTTCACTGCGGACGACCGCTTCGACGAACGGCAAGGCGCTCACTTGTTCAAGGATCGCCTCATGTCCATCGAGGTCTGTATAGAGGAAGGCATACTTCTCACGTTTCGACACGTAATACAAGTTCGCATAGCGACGCAACGCCTTCACTTGTTTCAGCGATTGGACGTAGACGACGAATCCGATTCGACCGTTCAACTCAAACGACTCAGATGGCACATCCACAGCTTCCGCCTCCTCCTCCACAGCTTCCTCCGCCTGAACAACCGCCTTCATCGAAGAACGGGTTTCCGGTCGGGACTTTGATTTTGGGAGAAACCGAGAAGGCCAACAGCTCACTCACTTCCCCAAGCAATTTATCCAAACTGCGTTCCGCTTTTTTAAACGCGGCCACTTCTGGTTGGACATCGAGACGCCGTTTGACGAGGTGCATCTCTTTTTTAATGCGATCGTGGTCGGGATGGTGCTTCCCGAACCGTTGTACGTACTCGTAATCTTCTTTCATCCGTAAGAACTCACGTTCCACGAGGCGCGCTTCTTCTGACTGGGCTCGCGCTTGTTTCGTGGCGATATATGTTTGGAACGACTCGCTCGCTTCAATCAAATCGGCTAACGACTCCGTTTGATCGAGCAGGGCAATCGTCTGTTCAGTAATAATCATGGCTTTCACCCTTTCTGCCATGATTTTAACACATTTGATTCCCTCTGTAAGCAATCGGCTTTATAATTGAACGTGACTGTCAAGCGTCCAACTAGAAAGGAAGTGAACAGGTGCGCACGTGCACCTCGCTATGAAAAAAGTCTCATTCAACATGATTCGCTCGGCCGGCATCAAAACCGACTATGCGAAACCTGAATATTATTACGACCAGCTCGATAAAGTAAGAACGGCCGACCTCGTCTTGTTCCCCGAATATTGGATGGTCAACTCGATCATCTACGGACTGAATAAACCGATTTTCCCGTCGCCGGCCACTTACCATCTGGGGCATGACAAAATCGAGATGACGCGCGCCTTTAAAGCGACATTCCCGCACCGCATCCCGAAGACACTCATCTACGGGAAGAACCCGTATACGATTGAGCGTGTCCTCGAGGAGTTTGAATATCCTTTCGTCGCCAAGACGGCTAAATCATCGATGGGACAAGGCGTCTGGCTCATCAAGCATGAGCAGGACTGGCTTGAGTACGTCGACAAGCACGACACGTTCTACGTCCAACAGTTCATCCCGAACGACCGCGACTTGCGCATCATCGTCATCGGAGAAGAAGTCGTCGGGTCGTATTGGCGTGTCAGCGAGGCGTTCTTGAACAATGTCGCTCAAGGCGCCCACTTCTCGTATGAGGATATCCCAGAGTCAGTCGTGGCCGAAGTGCTCGACATCGCGAAAACGCTTCACATCAATCACGCCGCGTTTGACGTCATCGTCGTCGAAGATGAATTTTACATTTTAGAGTTCAACGTCTTCTTCGGTTCAGAAGGGCTCATGCCGCTCGGTGTGAGACTGCCCGACAAAATCGCCCATTACCTCGACACTCGCGCTTGAGGCGTTCATCTTTTTTTCACAATTTGAACACACGTTATTCCAAGAACGTTTTCGAATATGATATGATGACATATGAGGTTTATTAGGGAAAAGGGGGATTATGATGAAATTTGAGCAGTTCCACATCGAGGGAAAAGAGATCCGCTTCGGTTTGCTCGAGACGATCATGGATCATCATCATTTCATCCGTGAAGGCGCTTGGGACTATGAGCGTGCAACGTATGACATGAAGTACGAGAAACAATCGACAGGCGAGACGTTCTACCTTCGCTTACCGGTATATGCGATCGAAGGCCAAATCGAGGACCGTCATGCGGTCGTCAAAATGTTGACACCGATTCTCGGAAAACATTACTACCCGCACGGCGTCGAGTACGACGAAGAGTTCCCGGAAGAAATCGTCCGTGATTGCGAGCGTCGTCTAGCCGCACTCGCTGAGACACTCGAAGTAAAACCCCTTGCATAAGCGAAGGGGTTTTTCTTATGGTCTCTCATGAGTCGAGATACACGTTGACCACATAGCTTACGCCGACAAATCCTCTGACCGGATGATGGCACAGCCTTTGCCCTCATAATATGCGATCATGTCGTCGATTTTCTTCAAGTCATAGCTCGTGATGCAATCCGACAGGACGCTGACCGCATAGTCTGCTTTCCGCAGATTGTAACACGTCGACTTCACACAGGCGGTCGCATCGGCGCCGGTGATATAGAACGTGTCGATGCCATGCTGTTCAATGAACGAAGCGAACGCCTCGCTCGTCAAGGCGTTGCCTTTATATTTAGTGAACACGTGATCGGACACGATTTTCAAATCTGGGGCTAATTCCGCCCCGCGCGTCCCTGTTTTGAACGTTCTCGTCCCCGCGGATAAATTCTCATGCCGGATATAGACGACAGGAAGCCCCTTGGCGACCGCCCAATCGATGGCTTTGTTGATGTTGTCGATGACGGCTCTGTAATTTTTCGTGATGTCATTTTGAATATCAATGACAATCAATGCTTGCTGTTGCATCCGATTTCCCCCTCGATGAGTCGTATATCGTGACTACTGCCTTCATCATACCAAAGTTCACGATTGGAAAATATAGACAAAGTTCATCATCAACATACAAAAAAGGGAGGCCCTCGATGGGTCCTCCCTTTTGTCATGTCGCGATGACGTTGAGCGTCACATCGACTTGTCCGAGCAACAAGTCGAACTGGTCGCGCACGTAGCGATATAAGCGTTCAGCCTCGACGAGCGAGACGGGTGCAATGATTTGATAATCGTATCGCTCTTTCGAAAGAGATACGACTTTCACTTCAGACAACCCGAATTCGATCGCACTGCAGGCGATCAAGTCCTCAATCGCCCGTTCGGCAATCGTCACATCTCCGTAGGAATAATCATTTCCGATGACAGCCATCGTATCATTCATCTTCTTCACTCCTTTTCTGCCGCGAGTACTAACACGTCCTCCATAATGGTTTCGATATCGACAGGTTTTTCTCCTGCCGTCGCCATTTGGGCGACTGCGCGGACGTCATGATCGCGGTCGATGATATACATCGTCGTCGCATGCGTGACGAGTCCGCTGTTCGCTTTCGAATAGTAGAACTGAAGCTGACGCGTGATGCGGTCGATGTCGGCCTTGTCTCCGGTCAACATCTTCCAGCCAGTCGGTTCGGCTTGGAACGCCGCCCCGTAGTTCTCTAAGACTGGAACCGTATCGACTTCAGGGTCGACCGTGATGGCGACGAGTTCGACGTCCGTCCCGTACAGGTTGCTCGCTTTCAGCTCTTGTTCGAGCTTCATGAAGTCGCGCAACGTGAGCGGGCAGATGTCCGGACAGTTCGTATAAAAGAACGTGACGATTTTGACTTTGCCGTTGTCCGAATTGTATGACTGCCCGTCGAGCGCGTTCGTCAACGTGAACGGGGTCGGTTCTTGGATGACGGGCAAGTCCTCTTCTTTAAAGAATAAGAAGTACGAGGCCACGCCGATCGCCACTAAAATGGCGACCGTCAACCCGACCGTCAGATAGCTATTCCGTTTCATCCTCATCCCCCTCTCTCGATTCACCCACCGATAATGGCACGGAAGACGTTCGTCGTCTCACCTGGGTCATAGGCGACGTATAGGAGGACGTATACCATCACACCTGTGATCGCCGTGAAGAACCAGACGACCGAGGCTTTCGGTCCGATTTTCCGGTGTTTCTCGACTTTGTTCTTATAGCCGAGATAAAGCGTGATCAAGCCGAGGACCCCGCCTGTCGTAGCAAGCAAGATATGGAAGATCATGAACGCCAAATAGTAAGGCTTCACTGAATCCGGGCCTCCAAAGGCAGTATTTCCGACAAAGATTGTGCGCGAAACGTAAAGAATGAAGAATGTTGTCGCGGCAATCGCGGCGGCCGTCATGACTTTTTTATGTTTGTCGACGTTGCGGCGATCACGCGCGATGATCGTCCATCCGATCGCGACTAAAATAGCACTGATGACAATGAATGTCACACTGATCAAGGCAAGATAGTTCATCGTAGTTTCCCCTTTGACTTAGTTCATTTTTTCTCTTTTGGTTCATGCGGCGTGAACGACATGCCTTCATCGAGCGCAAGCGACTTCGTCCGGCGCACCCAGCCGAAGAACGTCCAACCGAAGAAGAAACCGTAGACGACCTCTTGCCCGAGCTTCATCAATACCCCACCGAAGCGTTGGTCTTCAAGGGCACTGTTCGTCGCACCCATAAGGGCGTTCAAATCAAGGCCGGATACGTCCCCGTTCGGCATACAATAACCGAGCACGGTCGCAAACGTTTCGGCGTCTGTATAGGCGTCATACAAGATGCCTTGGCTGAAGATGATGAACGCACACGCCGGCGTCAAGAGCACCCCGTTGGCGATGATGTATACCATCCGCTTCAAATCAGACATGCCTTCCTCTTCTTCCGAGATGAACGGAGCGATGACCGGATACCACATCGTCAAACTGAAGACGACGAGAGCGCCGTGGAAGATACGATGCACCCCATAGTTCGTCAACACGTAGTCAAAAATGAATGGCATATGGTAGAACGTGAATAATGCATTGAACAAAACGAGTGCAATCAAAGGTTTTGTCATAAATTTGAGCGTCGGCCCAATCACCTTATAGCTAAATAATTTTTCGAACACCCAATACGGCATCCCATACACGACGAGCGCCGGTGCGAGCACGTAGACGAGTACCATCTGTAACATATGAACCGAGAAGATGATGTGCGCGAGCACATCGACCGGACTTCCGAAACCGATGTAATACAATAAAATAGCGGATAACATGCTGAACTTTTGTAACAACGTGGTCGACTCGTATCCTCGCTTCGCCATGCTCTCTGTGACGACCGCATAGAGGACGTACAACCCTACCATCAACAATCCGAACCATGGACTCCAAAGCGTCGTCCAATCGAACTGTTTGAGTAGCTCTGATGTATTCCAGAGCATCCCTTCACCCCTTTTCTTTCTCTCCCAAACCGATGAAACCGTTCACTTCAAGATTACTATTCCTTTATTTTTGAAGTAAAGCAAAAAGGACTGAATCATCTATGTTTCCACAGATGTTCAATCCTTTGTCACATTTACCAAATGAGCAAGCGAAGGGCAGCGACCGTGATGATGGCGACAAAGATGCCAAGCCACATCATTCCGACGATCCATGTGTTGCCACGGTTGTTCATATGCATGAAGATGTAAAGCTGCAAGAACACTTGGATGATGGCGAGGATGATCAAGAAACCACCTGCCGCCCACACTGGCATGAGTTCAGCGTATACAGCGCCGAACGCGACGAATGTGAGCAAGATCATCATCGCGAAGCTGATCAACTGAAGTTGATACTCGCGTCGTGATTCCGCTTTTACTTCGAGCTCTAACTGCTTGTGCGATTCGTTCATTGGTTGTTTTTCCATATTAGCTCACCATCCCTAAGAGGTAGACGATTGAGAAGATGAAAACCCATACGACGTCGATAAAGTGCCAGTACAGGCTCGACACGTAGAACTTCGGTGCATTGTACACATCGATCGGACGGTTCCAGTTGCGAATCAACAGCGTCGTGATCCAAAGGAGACCGAACGTGACGTGCGCTCCGTGGAATCCGACGAGCGTGTAGAACGCCGAGCCGAACGCGCTTGAAGTGAACGTGTGACCGATATGGTAGTAGTGGATGAACTCGTAAATCTCTGCTCCGAGGAATCCGGCACCGAGGAGAAGCGTGATGATCAACCAAAACTTCATGCGGCCTGGATTGTTCGCTTTCATGTTCATCATAGCGAGAACACTCGTAAGTGAACTTGTGAGGAGGAGCATCGTCATTAAGAAGACGAGCCCCATCTCAAAGATATTGTACGAGCGAAGTTCCTCTGGCGCACCAGAGTTCAGAAGACCGACGTACGTTCCGAACAGCGAGGCGAAGAGAACCGTCTCTCCACCGAGGAAGAACCAGAAGGCCACATATTTATTTTTCCCTTCCAGCGTGGCTTTCTCTGGATTGGCCGGAATACCGGTCACCGGGTGTTTTTCGACTGCATGTGCCATTTATTGGTCTCCTTTCTCACGAATCGCTTTCAAATCCGCTTCAATCTGTGATTTTGGAATGTAGAAGCCGTGGTCGTCAATCCATGAACGGAGGAACATCGACACGAATGTGATGAGTAACCCGATCACGATGAGTGACCAACCGACAACCGCGTTATCCATTTGGAAGATGGCTCCAAGCCCGGCGATGAAAAGACCGAGTGACATGAAGAACGGAATGAGCGAGTTGTTCGGCATGTGAATGTCTGCGACTGGTTCAGCAACAGAAACCCGTTTGTTGCCCGCCATTTTCTCGAGCCAGAACGTATCGAGACCTTTGACGAGCGGTGTTTGTGCAAAGTTGTACTCTGGTGTCGGTACAGGAAGCGTCCACTCGAGTGTACGTCCATCTTCCCAGTGGTCTGGCTTGACGCGTTGTTTCGACAAGAATGCCTTGACGACAGCGATCAGCAAGATGATCGTCGACACACCCATGAAGAAGGCACCGATCGTCGACAGCAAGTTCATCGTCTCAAACCCTTGGTTCGGAAGGTATGTGAAGACGCGGCGTGGCATCCCGAACAATCCGAGGAAGTGTTGCGGGAAGAACGTCAAGTGGAACCCGATGAAGAACAACCAGAACTGCCAGTAGCCAAGCTTCTCAGAGAGCGCTTTGCCGAACATGAGCGGGAACCAATAGTAAAGTCCTGCGAATAGACCGTAGACGACCCCACCTACGATAACGTAGTGGAAGTGAGCGACAACGAAGTAACTATCGTGATACTGATAGTCGGCCGGTGCGACCGAAAGCATGACCCCTGTCATCCCCCCGACGAGGAACGATGGAATGAATGCGACCGAGTACAGCATCGCGACGTTGAACTTGATTTGTCCGCCCCATAGCGTGAACAACCAGTTGAAGATCTTGACCCCTGTCGGCACGGCGATCGCCATTGTTGCGACAGCGAAGATCGAGTTGGCGACCGGTCCAAGACCGACCGTGAACATGTGGTGGACCCAAACCATGAATCCAAGGAAACCGATGAGCATCGTTGCGAAGACCATCGTCGTGTAACCGAATAGGCGTTTACGAGCGAATGTCGGAATGATTTCCGAGAAAATACCGAACGCTGGGAGTATCAAGATGTATACTTCCGGGTGTCCGAAAATCCAGAAAAGGTGTTCCCAGATGACGACGTTACCACCCATTGCTGGGTCGAAGTAGACGGCACCGAACAAGCGCTCGAACATCAACATGAACAAGCCGACTGTGAGCGGCGGGAACGCGAAGACGATCAACGCCGAAGCAACGAACGTCGTCCACGTGAAGAGCGGCATCCGCATGAGTTTCATGCCTGGTGCACGCATGTTCAAAATCGTGACGAGGAAGTTAATCCCTGCCATGAGTGAACCGAAACCTGAGATTTGAAGGCCGAGGGCGTAGAAGTCGACCCCTGACGCATCCGGTTGTGTCGAGAGCGGCGCGTAAGCCGTCCACCCTGCGTTCGGTGCAGCGCCGAAGAACCAGCTAAGGTTCAACATGACTCCACCGAAGAAGAACAACCAAAATCCTAGTGAGTTAATGAACGGGAACGCGACGTCGCGTGCCCCGATTTGAAGCGGCACGACGGCGTTCATGAATCCGAAGAGCATCGGCATGGCCGCTAGGAAGATCATCGTCGTCCCGTGCATCGTGATCAATTGGTTGAACGTTTCGCCGCTGACGAAGTCGTTCATCGGGCGAACGAGTTGCCACCGAATAAGTAAAGCTTCAATTCCACCGAGAAGGAGGAAGAAGATTCCTGAGAACAAATACAAAATACCGATTTTTTTGTGGTCAACCGTCGTAACCCAATCCATGATGCCATTGTATTTACGCGGTTGCTGCATAGCAGTGGTCTGTGCCACGTGAAATCCCCCTTTTCCCGTTAGTCAATCTTCTGATCGTACAAGAAGTCAACGAGTGCATCTAACTCTTCATCACTGATTTGGCCTTCACCGAAGCCAGGCATGAGCGCGCCTTGTTTCAATTCTTGTGGGTCGCGAATCCATTCTTTCAACTTCTCTTCGTTGTTTTCGAGGTAACCCGCCAACCATTCGCGATCACCAAAGTTCGTCAAGCTCGGCGCGACTTTCCCGCCACCGTGACAGCTCAAGCAGCTCTCGACGTACACTGCTTCACCTGTAGTCAAGTTTTGGTTATCTGCAACGAGGTTTTCTGTGTTTGCGTCCTGCTGTGCTTTCATGTCTTCGAGCCATTGGTCGTACTCTTCTTGCTCGAGTGCGATGACTTTGAAGTCCATGAGTGCGTGTGAAGGTCCGCAAAGCTCGGCACATTTCCCGTAGAACGTACCTGGTTCATTTGCATGCAACCACATTTCGTTATCAAGGCCTGGGTTTGTATCTGTCTTACCTGACAAGGCCGGTACCCAGAACGAGTGAATGACGTCTTTCGATGTCAAGTTGATGCCGACACGCTTACCGACTGGGATGACGAGTTCTTGACCCGTGACCACGCCTGCGTTCGGATATTCAAATTCCCACCAGTAAAGGTTGGCCGTGACATTGATTTCTTCTTCTTTTTTCGCTTCTTTCGCTTTTGCGAGCTCGACTGTCGTCGTGATCGTCGGAACAGCGAGAATGATAAGTAAAATGATTGGAACGACTGTCCAAATCATCTCGAGCGTGCTACTTCCTTCGACTTGCTTCGGAATCGATTCATCTTTCCGACGGAATTTCATGAGCACGTACACGTAAATAATCGTTACGATGACAAGTACAAAGAGCATGATTGCCAAACTGATGAGAATGATGCGAAGCTGAATCTCAGCTCCCTCTCCCATCGGCTTCAATGCAGACAATCCCTCTACGCCGCACCCTGATAACAGTAGTGCGAACATCATCATCGGGACGATGCCAAACAGAAGCTTCTTAAATGATTTCACAACAATCCCCACTTTCTCCCAAAATGATGTGCAATGGTTTCTATATAGTGAGTGCGACTATCAAAGTGCCGTCAATACCAGCGTGACAATCCACACGACTAAATAAATCAATGAATAAAAGAACATTTTGTTTGCCCACTTGATCTCATCTTCGGCCTTAAACCCTTTCAAGCCGAGATATAACCAGTAGCCCCCAAGACCGGCCGCGACGATCACGTAGATCAAACCGTAATGCAAGAACAAGAGCGACGCTGGAATGAGTGTCGCGATCCACCAAATGATTTGGCGCTTGGTGATCGCAAAGCCGTTGACGACCGGTAGCATCGGAATGCCGGCCGCTCGATACTCCTCGACACGCCGCATGGCGAGCGCGAGGAAGTGTGGCGGTTGCCACAAGAACATGACGAGGAACATGAGCCACGCATCGATATGAAGCGCGGGATCGATGGCTGCCCAACCGATGAGCGGCGGTACCGCTCCGGAGATGCTGCCGACGACCGTGTTCAACGTGTGCGTCCGTTTAAGCCACATCGTATAAATGACGACATAAAAAAATGCCCCGATTAAACCGAAGACTGCTGCCACATACGACACGATCAATAACAACAATGTCCCGATCGCGAGTTGCGTTAATCCAAGGAGCAAAATCTGTTCTCCCGAAATTTTCCCGGTGACACTTGGTCGGTTGTCTGTACGTCCCATCAAGTAATCGATATCACGGTCCACGAAGTTGTTTAGGTAACAACTCCCGGAGATGACGAGCGCGCTTCCTAACATCGTTAATAAGAGTTGTGGCCAAACTTCAAACAAATAAAGTACTGGCGTATCACTCTGATATGTTGCTGCTACAAAGAAACCGGCGAACACCAACAATAGATTGGCGCGGACGATTCCCATTTTTGCCAGAGCAACATAGTCGCGGAACGAGGCGGATTCTGTATATTCTACTTCTGCCATTGTCCCTGGGTTGACTTTTGTCATACTGACCCCCCTACTAATCACGAAATCCTCGTATTCTTTTCACAGAAAAAACACAATATGAACAAAGTTCACCTAACTCATAACAAAGATACCATATTTTCAAAAAGAATACGTCGTTTATGCTTGTAAAATAGCTAGTTTTTTGTGACAGACGTGTGATAATTGTCACAGTAAAAACGCTATGCTAATACTAGAATAACGATTTTGATAGCGATTGCAAGCTTTTCCGTTTCGTTTTTACGACGTAAAGCCGTATAATAAGTATGGCGAAAAAAATATAAACTGACAAGGCACAATTCTAGTGATTTTTCTCAAAAGCAGGTGGAAACGAATGCATAAAAAACTCGCACTATTTTCAGCACTCGTCACGCTCGGGATGATGCTCGTTCTCATCATGGGTGGAACCGTGACGAAGACCGACTCCGGCGACGGGTGCGGTACAGACTGGCCGCTCTGCCACGGGAAACTGATTCCGACGAACCCGAGCGTCGAGACGATGATCGAGTACAGTCACCGTGTCGTCTCCGGCATCGAAGGACTCCTCATCATCGCATTGACGGTTTGGACGTTCGCGGTCGTCAAGAACCGCTATGACGTCAAAGTGTTCGCGTTCCTCGCGTTCATCTTTATGCTCATCCAGTCCATCATCGGCGCTGGGGCCGTCATCTGGCAACAGTCGGACGCGATTCTCGCGCTCCACTTCGGCATCTCACTCGTCTCGTTCGCGTCACTGCTCATTCTGACGATCCTTTTGTTCGAAGGAGAACGCGTACATCGGGCCGTCTCCGAACGATTGAAGATTCACCTTTACGGCTTGACGATCTATACGATGGTCGTCGTCTATACGGGTGCTTACGTTCGTCACCTCGGCGCGACGTATGCGTGCGTCGGCTGGCCGGTCTGTAGCCAAGACGTCTGGACGTTCGAGTCGTACGTTCAAATGGGGCACCGCATCATGGCAGGACTGCTCGTCTTCTATACGCTGTACGTGTTGTACTTGGCCCGACGGGAGACGAACCGCCTCGTCGAGACGGGCATGTGGGCCTCGCTGTTCTTCATCCTGCTTCAAGTCGGTACGGGTGCGTGGATCGTCCTTGGAGGACATGCCACGTACGTGCCGCTCCTCCACGCGTTCTTGATTACGTGCTATTTCGGGATTATCTCGTATTTGGCATATCATGCGTATCGGAGTCAGAAGCAGACGACCGCGTCCGCTCGACAAAAATCAGTTTAATCGAACACACGAAAAGGAGCGACATTCATCGCTCCTTTTTTCTATGCCTGTTCATTGGGCGTCCTTGAATCGTTCGAGCGCCCGGGCCCGCGCTTCCTTATGGTCGACGATCGGGTCGACGTATCCGTCCCGCTCGGTCAGGTCGGGAAAGTGAATCGCTTTTTTGTCGAAATCGGCGAGTTCAGGGACGTACTTTCGGATGAACGTCCCTTCGCTGTCAAACTTCTCGGACTGTGTCGTCGGGTTGAAGATGCGGAAGTATGGCACCGCATCCGTCCCGACCGAGGCGGCCCATTGCCAACCGCCGATATTCGAGGCTGCCTCATAGTCAATCAGTTTCTGCTCGAAATAGCGTTCCCCTTTCCGCCAGTCGATCATCAGATGCTTCGATAAGAATGAGGCGACGACCATCCGGAGCCGGTTGTGCATCCAACCCGTCTCGTTCAATTGCCGCATCGCCGCGTCGACGATCGGATAGCCCGTCTTCCCGTCACACCACGCTTGGAAGTTCTCGTCATCATTTTCCCAATCGAGATGTTTATATTTGTCGTTGAACGGGCGGTCTTTCAGTCCCGGGAATTGGACCATGATCATATAATAAAACTCACGCCATAACAACTCGTCGTAATACGTGTCGCGCCCGCTCGATTTCGGCGCCGACAGCACCGCTTCCGTCACGGTGCGAATCGACAGCACCCCGGTCCGAAGATACGGCGAGAGTCGGCTCGTGCCGGCGATGGCCGGGATGTCACGGTCCACATCGTATGCATCGATCCGCTTGGCGACAAAGTCGCTCAAGCGCTGTTTCGCGGCTGCTTCCCCGAGCGCTTTCCACGAACGCTCGCATCGGTCGAACTGACGCTTCAATTCAGATGGGACGTCATGCCCCGTCGTCACGTGACGCTTCAGCGCTGTCACATCGACCTCATATGGAACGGGCGGCGTCTCGGCATAGGCTGCTTTTTTAAATGGCGTATATACTTTATACGGATCGCCGTCTTTTTTCGTGAACGCGTTCGGAGCGAACAAATGCCGGTCGAGCAAGCGGATGACTTTTACGTCTTGCCCGAGTGCCTCGATGACGGCATCGTCCCGCTGCTTGAACGGTTCGACATACTCGGCGTTGAAATAGAGGGCATCAAGCTCGCCGAGTGCTTCGACGAACTGCTCGGCCGTGTCGGCGACAAGGACACGCAGACCGAGGCCGTTCTCCTTGAGCTCGTCCATAAATTGTCGCATCGCCGCGAAAAAGTAATCGTGTCGCGTCTCGAACGGCTCACAATAGTTCGGGTTGAGCCAAAAGACAAATTCCACGTCATCGCCTGAATCGGCGTCTTTCAATACTCGGTGTAACATATGGTTATCAGTCAATCGAAAATCCGATCGAAACCAACAAACTCGCCTCATCTCTCCCACTCCTATCTAAAAAAGAAGCATAGCCGCGCTATGCTTCTTTTCATTGTACAAACTCAATCAATAAGTCGTCACTTTGGATTGTGTCGCCCTCTTTAATATGGACCGCTTTGACCTCACCGTCTTGAGCGGCTTGGACCGTCGTCTCCATCTTCATCGCTTCCGTGACGAGGAGCTGTTCCCCGCGATGGACACGGCTACCCGGTTCGACGAGCACTTTCAACACCGAACCTGGCATTGAAGCACCGACTTGTTTCGGGTTCGCCCGGTCGACTTTCGGACGGCTCGTCGTCGCCGACTTCACGTTCACGTCCTTGATCTCGATTTCACGTGGGACTCCGTTCATCTCATACGAGACGAGACGGATGCCGTCCTCGTTCGCCGCACTGATTTGAACGAGTTTGATGATGAGCGTCTTCCCGGTCTCGATCTCGACTTGAATCGTCTCCCCGACGTTCAAGCCATAGAAGAACGTCAACGTGTCGAGCACCGATACATCACCGTACGTCGTCGAATGGGTGACGTAATCCTCGAACACTTTCGGATACAACGCGTTCGAGAGCAGTTCGAAGTCCGTCACGGGACGATCGAGTTTCTCGAACAGTTTCGTCTGTGCCGCCTTGAAATCGTAAGGTTCGATCAGTTTACCCGGACGCACGTCGAGCGGTTTCTCGCCTTTCAAGATGGCTTGCTGCACGTCCGTCGGGAATCCGCCTGGAGGCGTCCCGAGCTCCCCGCGCATCATCTCGACGACCGAATCTGGGAAGTCGAGTTGATGACCACGTTCGACCACATCTTGTTCGCTCAAGTTATGTTGGACCATGAACAGTGCCATGTCCCCGACGACTTTAGACGACGGCGTCACTTTGACGATATCGCCGAACAACATGTTGACGCGGGCGTACATCGCTTTGACTTCGCTCCAACGGTCGCCTAAGCCGACCGCTTTCGCTTGTTGTTGCAAGTTCGAATACTGTCCGCCCGGCATCTCGTGCTCATATACCGATGGGTTCGAAGCACGCATATCGCTCTCGAATGGCTCATAGTTATGACGCACGTCTTGCCAGTAGTCGCTGATGACCTCGTAATGCTTCGCATCGATTTTCGGTTGACGCTCGTGATGATCGAGCGCATAAATCAAGCTGCCGCCTGAAGGCTGTGACGTCATGCCTGACATTGAGCTCGCAGCCACGTCGACGATGTCGACGCCCGCATCTGTCGCCCGAGCATACGTGAAGATCCCGTTGCCGGAAGCATCGTGCGTGTGCAAGTGGATCGGCAAGTCGACGGCATCTTTCAAGGCCGAGACGAGCGCGTACGCCGATTCCGGTTTGAGCAAGCCGGCCATGTCCTTGATGGCAAGGATGTGGGCCCCGCTCGCTTCGAGTTTCTTCGCCAAGTCGACGTAATACGGCAAGTGATACTTCGGACGGCTGCCATCGTATAGGTCACCCGTATAACATACCGCTGCCTCGGCGACTTTTCCGGTCGGTAACGTGGCGTCAATCGCGAGTTGAATCGACTCAAGGTTGTTCAAGCTGTCGAAGATCCGGAACACGTCGACGCCGGCATAGGCCGCCTCGTGGACGAATTTCTCGATGACGTTGTCGGCATAGTTTTTATAGCCGACGGCGTTGGCGCCGCGAAGCAACATTTGAATCAACACGTTCGGCATCTTCTCACGGAGACGCATGAGGCGTACCCACGGGTCTTCCGAGAGGAAGCGATAGGCGACGTCGAACGTGGCCCCGCCCCATGCCTCGACCGAGAACAGCTCCGGCATGAGCTTGCTCGTCGGTTCAGCGATATTGATGATGTCTTGCGTCCGCATCCGTGTCGCGAGCAGCGATTGGTGCGCGTCACGCATCGTCGTATCGGTCAACAGCAGTTCCGGCTGGCGTTTAATCCAGTCGGCGAGGCCATCCGGACCGAGCTCCGTCAAAATCTGTTTCGTGCCTGGTTTGGCTTCAGCCGGTAGCTCATGCGGGATTCGGACCGAACGGCTAATCGGCTTATCTTTCAATCCGACACCCGGGAATCCGTTCACCGTAACGTCGCCGATATAGTTGAGAAGCTTCGTCCCGCGGTCTTTCCGTTTCGGGAAGACGAACAGTTCCGGTGTCTCGTCGATGAACGACGTGTTATAGTCACCGCTGATGAAGTTTGCGTGTTTCATCACGTTGATTAAGAACGGGATGTTCGTCTTGATACCGCGAATCCGGAACTCGTTCAAGTTACGGACCATCTTCGAAGCGGCCTGCTCGAACGTCATGCCGTGCGTCGACAGCTTGACGAGGAGCGAGTCATAGTATGGTGAGATTTCGGCACCGACGTAGGCGTTCCCACCGTCGAGTCGGACCCCGAAACCGCCCGGAGAGCGGTAAGCCATAATTTTACCCGTGTCCGGCATGAAGTTGTTGGCCGGATCTTCCGACGTGACTCGCGATTGGATCGCATAGCCGAGCAATTTGATATCTTCTTGTTTCGGCATATGGATGACGTCGCCGTGGAGCGACTCGCCTTGCGCGATCATGAGCTGGGTCTGCACGATATCGAAGCCGGTCACCATCTCGGTGATCGTGTGCTCGACTTGGATGCGCGGGTTGACCTCGATGAAGTAGAACGACTCGTCTTCCGTGACGAGGAATTCGACCGTCCCAGCGTTAATATACTCGACGTGACGCATGAGCTTAACCGCCGCGTCACAAATCGCTTGGCGCGATTTTTCAGACAACGTCACACACGGTGCGACCTCGACGACTTTTTGATGTCGACGTTGGACCGAACAGTCACGTTCGAACAAGTGAATGATGTTACCGTGATCGTCCCCGAGAATCTGAACCTCGATATGTTTTGGACGTTCCACTAATTTTTCTATGTACACTTCGTCTGAACCGAACGCTTGCTTCGCTTCTGACTTGGCACGTTCAATCAAATCTTTCATCTCGGCTTCCGTACGGATGACACGCATCCCGCGTCCCCCGCCGCCCATCGCCGCTTTGACCATGAGCGGGAAACCGTGCTCATTCGCAAAGTCGAGCGCGTCTTCGTATGAAGTGAGCGGTCCGTTTGAACCTGGAATGACCGGGAGTCCGGCCGCGATCGCACTTTGACGGGCCCGAACTTTATCCCCGAACGCATGAAGATGCGATTCGTTCGGACCGACAAAGATGATGCCTTCTTCGCGGCAACGACGTGCGAGTTCGATGTTCTCGGATAAGAAACCGTACCCTGGGTGAATTGCGTCAGCCCCCGACTGTTTCGCAATCCGGATCACGTCTTCGATGTCGAGATAAGCGTCAATCGGCTTTTTATCGAGCCCGATCAAATACGCCTCATCCGCTTTGAAGCGGTGTAACGAGCCGCTGTCTTCTTGTGAATACACGGCGACCGTGCGCATTCCTAATTCAGTGGCGGCCCTAAATACACGAATGGCGATTTCTCCACGGTTGGCTACAAGTAATTTGTTAATTGATTTCAACATAAATCCCCCCAGTTAAGTAGTTCGATTCTCCTTACCTTACAACATGAAACGATGAATTTTGAACGTTTTCTGCTGACTTTTCACGGATTTCCGCCCGTTTCGTCGCTTCCCGATGCCGATTTCGCATCGAGATACTACTGAGCACACCGAGAACCCCCAACGTCATAATGAGTGACGTACCTCCATAACTGACGAGCGGGAGCGTGACCCCCGTCCCCGGGAACCACCCCGACATCGCTCCAATATTAATTCCGGTTTGAACCATGATTTGAGCGGCGATGCCAAACGAGACGAACATCGCAAAATGATTATCGCTATGGTTGGCAATATTGATGGCTCGGAAGGCGATGAAAAACAGCAAGACGAGGACGATGACGACCCCGATGAATCCGAGCTCTTCCGCGATGATGGACATGATGTAGTCCGTCTCCGGTTCCGGTAAGTATCCATATTTCTGATAACTATTCCCGAGACCGACACCAGTCACCCCCCCGTGCACAATCGAAATGATTGACATGAGCAGTTGATGCCCATAGTTTTCAGGGTCCATGAATGGATTGAAGACGACCTCGATCCGACTGCGTTGGTTTTCCGTAAAAATCGCCGTGAACATTAAATAAATGGCGCCAATCCCGGTGATCACCGCAGGCACGATAATCCGGAGAGGTGCCCCGACGGCGAGCCACATGAGGAACATGATGGCACCGAGGACGAACAGGCCGCCCATATCCGGCTGCCCATTGATGGCAATCGCGTACGGGAAAAAGAAGTACAGGATTGGTATGATGAAGAACGCTCCGATTTGAGCACGCAATCCTTTTTTCACAACCGCCGCTCGACTTAATCGACCTGGCAGCCCCTTCAACTCCCCATTCCACAACTGATGATAATAATTTGCCAACAACAAGATAAGTACAAATTTGGCAATCTCAATCGGTTGCATCGTAAAGCCTCCGAAGATGAGCCAAGCTCGCGCCCCATTTAGCGGTCGCATCGCCCATGTGATAAACAAGAGCACCACCGATACGAAGTAGAGGCTGTAAAGAATGTTTGGTTTTCTAAAGTTCTCATAGCGGAACATCGTCGCGATAAAGTAAACGACAATCCCAATTCCTGCGTAGACGAGCTGACGATAGAACAAGTCGCTACTGGCGTAATCGCCACGGTTCCATACGCTCGCACTGTAAATCATGATGGAACTGATTCCGACGAGCAGGAGCACCGCAATGAACAAAGAGAAATCAAAGTACCGAAACCGAGTTTTCATGTTTTCACTTCCTTATGTACATCAATCCTTGACCCATTATAAAAAAATACTCAAACAGCGCCGCTTGCACAGTTTGAGTATAAGGTTCATAAATCTGAAGCTTCCGCGAGGGCGGACAGCTTTTGTTCCAATGAATCGAGCAATCCTTTACCTTCAATGTCTGAAATGAGTCCAAGACGGACCGCAAAATCAATTTGGCGTGATAGACCGAACATATGTGTATCAAGCACCTCTTCATAAAGCGGGCACTTCGGCATTTTTAGGTTTTCTAACTGCACTTCAATCAAACAACGGATTTTTTCAGCGTCTGCCTCTAATAGTTGAAGCGCTTGCTCCCGTTGGACTGCAGCCAAATTTGTCGCCACTACGACCCCTCCTCCGTACAATGACAGACTGTTTGTCATAACTCAACTGTACATTATATTTCATCATAATTCAATGAACAGTCTAGATTCACTACGAGTTTCTCGCAGTTTCCCTTTTTCTCTGGAAGAGCTGTATAATGTACAGTGTATCGTGAATAAAGGGGGCGTATCAATGATTTTCCCACTAGACGGAGCGGTTCGTCACGCGTTGACGATCGACCCGACCGTATGGATTTTTGACGACCGCAAGCGGAACGTCGAAGAACTCGACCGCACTGTCGAGAATGATAATGAAGCGTATTATGCCAAAATGGGGAAGGCATGGGACGACGGCTTGACGCAAGGGACACGTGTCGACCACAACAAACCGATGACTCGGGCCGATAAAGATGCGGCGCTGCGCGACTCGTTCGCGATGCCGTTCGCCCCGTTCCTGCAAAACGCTGAACCGATCGCCACGGCGACGCACGTCAGCTTTTATGGGGACTCGCTGCTCACGCTGCCCATCGATGAGGCGCGTACCGTCTATCTTCAGTTCTCGAAAGACGGGAAAGTGCTTGCGGACGGCCCGGTGTACGTCTTGCATAATCAACAAATTTTGCGAGGTGTCCATCACATCGCGGTGCGGACAGAGGCATGAGTGAGAAGGCCATTGCGCCTTCTCATTTTTTTGGACTTTTTAGTTCACAAAGTGTAACATATAGGTTATGGAAAAACTTCAAGCTTGAAAGGTCGTGACGCTTACGTACCCTTTATGGAAGAAAAATTTAATCATCGTGTGGATCGGCAGCTTTTTGACGGCTGCTTCGATGAGCCTCGTCTTGCCGTTCCTCCCCTTGTTCATCGAAGAGCTCGGGGTCACGAATCCCGATCACGTCGTCACGTGGTCAGCCGTCGCTTTCGGTGCCACGTTCCTCGTGGCCGCCATCGTCTCTCCTCTTTGGGGACGACTCGCCGATCAAAAGGGCCGCAAACTGATGCTCATTCGGGCCAGTCTCGGCATGGCCATCGTGATGACGCTTATCAGTTTCGTACAAGACGTGTATCAGCTCGTCGGACTTCGGCTCCTCATGGGCGCCGTCTCCGGATTCATCTCGGCGGGGATCACCCTCGTCGTTTCACAAACGCCAAAAGAGAAAAGTGGCTGGGCGCTCGGTACCTTGTCGACCGGTGGGATCACCGGCGGACTCCTCGGTCCATTGATTGGAGGACTCCTCGCAGACCTGATTGGGCTTCGACCCGTTTTTCTCTTGACCGGCAGTGCCTTGTTTATCACGTTCATCATCACACTCGTGTTCGTCAAAGAAGACTTCGTCCCGGTGGCGCGCGAGCGGCTTGACTCGACCAAATCGATCATCGCTTCGCTACGCCATCCGCAACTCATCTTCAGCCTCTTTTTGACGACGTTTTTGATCACCTTCTCGACGCAGTCGGTCGGCCCACTGCTGACACTGTACGTCCGTGAATTGAACCCGTATACGACATCGCTCGCCTTTATCGCTGGCATCGTCGCCTCGGCACCGGGTGTGGCCGCGCTCATTTCCGCACAGCGGCTCGGACGGCTATCGGATCGGTACGGGGCTGAACGCATCTTGTTTTGGGCGCTCATCATTTATAGCGCCTTCTTGATTCCGCAGGCGCTCGTGACATCGACGACGCAACTCGTCGTCTTGCGGTTCGGTCTCGGTTTCGCCACCGCGGCGCTCATGCCGTCGGTGCAGTCGCTTTTGCGACAACACACGCCGAGCCGCGCAGCCGGGCGTATCTTTTCCTATAATCAGTCGGCCCAGTTCATGGGTAACTTGCTCGGACCGTTGTTCGGCTCCCAAGTCGTCGCCCACTTCGGATTCTCGGCACTATTTATCGTGACCGGTCTGATTATGCTGACGAACGCCCTGCTCGAAAAATCAAACGTGCAAGTCGCACTTCATCCGAATACGAAATAAACGCCGAGCGGCCCGCTCGGCGTTTTTCGTTATAGTAAATCGGCGGCCAATCGGGCGAGCGACGAGCGCTCCCCTTTGATGAGTTGGACGTGGCCGAACACATTCTGTCCTTTGAACCGCTCGACGGCGTACGTGAGACCGTTCGAATATTCATCCAGATACGGGTGGTCGATTTGATAAGGATCGCCGACGAGGACGATTTTCGAATTCTCTCCGACCCGGGTCAGAATCGTCTTGATCTCGTGTTTCGTCAAGTTCTGGGCCTCGTCAATGATGATGAACTGATCCGGCATGCTGCGGCCACGAATATACGTGAGCGCCTCGAGCTGAATCGATTTAATGCCGGCCAAGATGTTCCCGAGCTCGTCTTTCGAGTTGGCGTTGAACAGGAACTCCAAGTTATCATAAATCGGCTGCATCCACGGACGTAGTTTCTCTTCCATCTCCCCCGGTAGATAGCCGATATCATTCCCCATCGGAACGACCGGACGGGCGACGACGAGTTTGTTGAACCGACGTTCGTCTTCGACGAGCGACAGCCCCGCCGCGAGCGCGAGCAACGTCTTCCCGGTCCCCGCCTTCCCGAGCAGTGTCACGAACGGGATATCGTCCCGCAGCAACAAATCGAGTGCCATCCGTTGCTGGACGTTACGGGGATGGATACCCCAGACGTGTTCGACGTCTAGCGAGAGCGGACGGAGGATCGGTTGCAACGCATCGACGACCGCGATCGCGCTCGCTTTCGAGACGTTACTTTTTAAGACGACGAATGAGTTCGGGTACAACTGATTTTTTGAAACGGCCTCGAGCGGAAGCTGCCGGACTTTATAAAATTCATCGATGACGGCTTGATCGACTTCGATTTCACGATAGCCGGCATACAAGTTCGTCGTATCGACGATATGGTCGGTCAAATAATCTTCGGCTTCGATGCCGATGGCGTCCGCTTTGACGCGAACGAGTATATCTTTCGAGACGACGACGACTTTACGGGTCCGGTCGTGCTCATATTGTTTCATCAGGCCAAGCGCCACGGTCAAGATCCGATTGTCGTTCGTCATGACGTCGAACGGGAAATCGACGGTATGCTCATGACCGATTTCGACGAACAGATGACCGCCGTTCTCGAGCGGTACCCCGTCATGCAGTTTACCGGTCGTCCGGAGTTGGTCGAGCACACGCGCCGTTTCCCGTGCGTTACGGCCAATCTCGTCCATATTTCGTTTTTTGCCGTCAAGCTCTTCTAATACGATGGCGGGGATGACGACATCGTGCTCATCGAATTGGAATAAGGATAATGGATCGTGTAAGAGTACGTTCGTATCGAGCACATATGTTTTTTTCATAGACTTTGCCGCCCCTCGAAAATTGTTGGTGATCAAGAATTCAAACTCTCCTTGACTTCACGGTCCAACTTTTCTGCTGCTTCGACATCGTACGTCTTGATGATGTCCGGTTGTCCATACGTTGCCCCGTAAAAAGAGATGTTGCGGACCTCCTCGACTTTCCCTTCGAAAAAGCGAAGGTGTAACGCCGGCTTCACGCTCGGCTCGAACTCATGCACGTGAGACAAGGCGATACTATAGGCAAGACCTCCCTCTAAAAAGATGAGACTTGCTGTTTTCTCGTTTGCAAGCAACGTGATCAAATGCGAATTCTTCGTCAAGGCAAAGCGAATCGTCATCTCATTCGGCGCTTGAACCCAGCTGATCGCATGTGTGATCGGCCACCGTTTCGGCTCATCAAATGTCACTAAAAACATCAATGGCATCTCGTTCAATGTGTCTTGTTGCGTCCTCGATAGTTCGAACGCCGCTTTACTCGCCATGTACTCCCCTCCTCCCGAACGGGTATACGAAATGGATTCGCCCTTACAAACCTCTTTCCCTGCTTTTCTCTCCTGAAATCATGCTATAATCAACGAAGAGGAAGGTGAGACCATGCGCGTAAAGTGCTCTCTTTGTGATAAAATCGATACGATTGATTCGTGGTCGTTCGAAGCAAAACGACTTCGTAATAAACCTGCTAAAACGTATATGTGCCAGACGTGTCAAGAACGCATCACCGCGCGAACCGCGGAGCGTGCCGCGACCGGCCAATTCCACCTATATCCATCGTTCCGGCAAAAACGGAGATGGTAATCAAAAATGGACGTTTCGCCCGAGGGCGAGACGTCCATTTTTCAGTGTGATTCGATGCCTTGTCGACGGTTCCACCAGAGGCGGCCTCGGTAAATCGCCAAGACGACAGCCATGACGAGGAGAACTTCTGGAATCGGCCATGTGAAGAAGACGAGCGCCATCGTGCCTGCCCCGAGTGCGAGCAGCATGTAGACGACGAGTGACTTCCACCACGTCAATTGTTTTGCAAAACCTAATTTAAACACAAGGATTGTCAATAAGATGACCGTGATGATTAACGCGTTGAACCCGACCGAGAAGTCGTTCGCGTCACTGCCGACGCCAAGTAGCGAGGCAATCCACGGCACATCGATTTGTGTGATGTCCATCGTTTGAGAAGCTTTCAAGCTGATAATCCCCCTTTATTTCCTACACAACCATTCTACACTATCCAAAACAAAAGGGAACGCCTAGGCGCTCCCTTTTTCCGACTTATTCTTTACCAAGTTTACGACGCTTGTCAGCTTTCTCGCGCTCGTTCTTGTTCAAGACTTTTTTACGGAGACGGATCGACTCCGGTGTGATTTCACAGTACTCGTCATCGTTCAAGAACGTGAGCGACTCTTCGAGTGAGAAGACGCGTGGACGTTTCAAGACTTGTGTCGAGTCTTTTGCTGAAGCACGCATGTTCGTCAACTGTTTGCCTTTGACAGCGTTGATCGCGAGGTCGACGTCACGGTTACATTCACCGATGATCATTCCCTCGTATACTTCTACACCTGGCTCGATGAAGATCGTTCCACGGTCTTCAAGGGCACCGATCGAGTAAGCCGTCGACTTACCAGGTTCGATACAAACCATGACACCACTGCGGCGACCGCCGATGTCAGCAGAGATAAACGGACGGTACTCTTCGAACGTGTGGTTCAAGATCCCGTATCCGCGTGTTGCTGACAAGAACTCGTTACGATAGCCAATGAGACCACGTGACGGAACGATGAATTCCATACGTGTTTGACCGTTGTCGTTCGTGTTCATGTTCGCGAGTTCCCCTTTACGGAGACCGATCGATTCCATGACTGAACCAGTGTACTCTTCTGGGACGTCAACGATGACGCGCTCGAACGGCTCAATTTTCGTACCATCTTCGTCTTCACGGATGATTACTTGTGGTTTCGAAACTTGAAGCTCGTAGCCTTCACGACGCATGTTCTCGATCAAGATCCCGAGGTGAAGCTCACCGCGGCCTGATACGACCCATTGGTCAGGTGAATCTGTGTTCTCGACACGGAGTGAAACGTCCGTCTCAAGTTGTTTCATCAAACGCTCTTCGATTTTACGTGCCGTCACGAAATCGCCTTCGCGTCCTGCGAATGGAGAGTTGTTCGTCATGAAACGCATTTGAAGCGTCGGCTCATCGATGCGGAGGAGCGGAAGCGGCTCTTCTTTACCGACTGGCGTGACCGTCTCACCGACGTTGATGTCTTCCATCCCGGCGATGGCGATCAAGTCACCAGCTTTGGCTTCTTCGATTTCAACACGTTTGAGGCCGAAGTAACCGAACAATTTTGTGACGCGCAATTGTTTGATTGATTCGTCTGTTTTGCAAAGCGACACTGATTCGCCGACTTTGATTTTCCCACGGAACACGCGACCGACACCAATCCGGCCGAGGTAGTTGTCGTAGTCGAGCATCGTGACTTGGAACTGAAGCGGCTCATCCGAGTTATCGATTGGTGCCGGTGTGTTCTCAAGAATCGTGTCGAGCACGTACGTGATTGTATCTTCTTGCTTCTCTGGATCAGGATCGAACGAACTTGAACCGCTGACAGCAGACGTATAGACGACAGGGAATTCAAGTTGATCTTCATCTGCTCCAAGGTCGATCAACAAGTCGACAACTTCATCGACGACGTCGAGTGGGCGTACCATCGGCTTGTCGATTTTGTTCACGACAACGATTGGACGGAGACCTTGGTCGAGTGCTTTCTTCAATACGAAACGCGTTTGTGGCATGCAGCCTTCACGAGCATCGACGACGAGGATAACGCCGTCAACCATACGCATGATGCGCTCAACTTCACCACCGAAGTCGGCGTGACCTGGTGTATCAACGATGTTGATGCGTGTGTCTTTATAATCGATCGCCGTGTTTTTCGCGAGAATTGTGATTCCGCGCTCACGTTCGATGTCGTTCGAGTCCATGGCGCGTTCTGCGACCATTTCGTTTGTCCGGAAAGTACCAGACTGTTTCAATAATTCATCGACAAGCGTTGTTTTACCGTGGTCAACGTGGGCGATGATGGCTACGTTCCGAAGGTTAGTTCTTACATTCATGTAGTTAGTCCTCTCTTATTTAAAAAAGTTTCATCTTTTATTCAACTTTAAGAGTATAGCACACGTCCCACCACCTTTGTCGAGTGTTATCAACTGTTAGCGTTTCCAAACGCATCATTTTTGACTACAATAAAGAAGACTAGAGAAAAAAGGGGGAATCTCCATGCAACTCATGTTCGTTTTAATCGCGACCGCGGTCGTCGCCGGCTTCGTCGGCATCGGCATCGGTGTCGCCGAAGGAAGTGCCGCCATCATCATCGGCAGTCTTGCCTTGAGCGGCATCGCCACATTCTTTGGAATCAACTTGCGTCGTCGCGTCCTCTCTGACCGACGTCCATAACAGAAGGCCCGGGCGCTGCGCCCGGGCCTTGTTTATTATTATCCTTCCGGCACCCACGCGTTCCGCAGGCGATCCCGGAGCCGCATCGCGACTACCGTCACTGCTGATTATAAATCGCGCGTCAGACAAATCCGGTCACGCAAGGCGAGCCCGTCTTCCTCGATTGGCGGATATCCGTGGTCCGGGAAGTAGTCGCGCTCGACCGATTCAAAACGAAAGCCGGCTTGTTGATAAAAGCGCAACTGGACGATGCTCGAGTTGCCCGTACAGACGAGCATATGCTTCGCCCCGCTTTGCTCGGCCCGACGAATCGCGTCTTGGAGCAGGCGTTGCCCAATCGTCTGGTTTTGCCGATCCGGTTTGACGGCGATATTGACGAGCTCGAGCAGTTCCTCACTACGCCGCACCAACATGTATGCACCGACAAGTTCCCCGCCGAGCGTCGCTTCATACGTCTCGCCCGCAACGTATTGTTCACGCACCATCGCCTCATTCGGGTTGGCGAGGACGAGCAAATCACGGACGCGGTCGTAGGAGGCGTTGACTTCAATTTGAAGATCTGGTCTCACTTCCGGGGTCACCCCTTTGGCGATGACGTAGTGTTTGACGACATCTTTGACGAACGTCTCGCTCCCGGCAAGGACCGACGTCTTCCCGTCATAGCGCACCGGTTCCCCATAAATCGAGACGACGCGGCCCCCGACCTCCTCGACGAGCAGTTTCCCGGCGGCGTAGTCCCATGGCATATTGCGCATCGTGATATAGCCGTCGACCCGTCCCGCTGCGAGCCAGGCGAGTTCGAGCGAAGCGGCCCCGTGCGCTCGCGTGCCGACCGAGTCGCGCACGATCGGCGCGAGCACTTCCGGTGCGATCTGCTGGTTCGGTGTCACCCATGTCGCATTCATACTAAGGAAGGCATCGCGGACATGATGTTCCTGAATCGGCGGGAGCTTCCGCCCGTTCAGCGTCGTGCCGACACCACGGCGCGCCACGAACAGCTCATCTGCCATCACGTCATAGACGAAGCCGTACTCGACGGCTCCATCGATCATGACGGCCACCGAGATGGCGAACATTCGTTTTTGGTGGATGAAGTTCAACGTTCCATCGATCGGGTCGACGAACCAGACCGTTCCGGACAGGTCGTCCGGGCTTGTGGAGATGCCCTCTTCCCCGATGATGTGATGCTCGGGGTACGTCTCACGGATGCGGTCGACAATCAACTGTTCGACGGCCCGGTCGATTTCCGTGACCAAATCCCCTTTCCCCGTCTTTCGTTCGATGCGATAGCTCTCATCGATTTGCTGTCGAATATATTCCCCTGCTTGTTTAATCAAGTCAATCGCGAACCATTCCAACATGTTTATCACCTCTAATATGTATTGTACCAAACAAAAACCAGTATCCGCATGGAATACTGGTTGAATGAGTGGTTGTGGGTCAGGCTTCGAGACGCAAAAGTTCTTGGCGATATTTCTCTAACCGATGCTTGCTAGCCTGGACAGTGGCATCGTCTTGTGACGCCATTGCATCGAAGAGAGTTGCCAATTCGTAATCAATCTCTAAGCGCAGCACCGGAATCCGTTTTTCTGCGTCTTTTCTTTTGAATGCCTCGATCACTTGTTTCATGAGATGCCACACTCCTTTAGTTGGGCTACAAGTTACGGTTTAGTGAGTTGAATTGAGTATATCAGATGAGATTCAAAAAGGAAAGAGAATTGTCTGACTATTTTGAATTTTTTATCTTAGTGAGTATATTCCCATTTCAACTGACGCTAAACCTGAATTAACTGTTAATGATATGTACCCTATTTATAAGAGAACTAACAAAAAAAGCATGAGAAAACTGTTCCGTTCTCCCATGCTTTCCAGCAGTTACAATTTTATAATCTTTGCATTTGATTTTAGGGCCGCTTGGACCGTACGATAGGTAGAGTATCCGGTCTGTTCGTCGTGCACGGCGCTCAGTTGTTTTTCTTCTGATTTCGATGTCACGATTTGTTTGAACGACCGATACGCATCCAAAAACGTTTCGCGGTCGACACCGCCTTCATTGGCAAGGGCGACTTGATTGTAGAACTCGACGACTTCTATGAGCTCATCCGTCGTCCAGTCCGGATTAATCGGATAGTTGATTTGCATATTCTTCACCTCGACAACCATTGTATCAACAAAAAAAACTATTGCAAGTTGGGATAGAAATCACTATAGTTTTTTTGTTGCATTGTTTTTTAAAACGAAACGTCTAAAATGACATGAGATTGAACCTAAACCGACAACCCATATACACACTGCTATCAAGGAGGACTTACTATTGAAACTTAAAGGTGCTACACAGCTCGAGACACCGCTCTTTGACACGTTGCTCACGCACGTGGACACGAATCCGATCGCATTCCACATCCCAGGCCATAAAGGCGGGAAAGGAATGGACCCTGAGTTCCGCGACTTCATCGGCGAGAACGCTTTGAAGATCGACCTGATCAACATCGCCCCGCTCGATGACCTTCATCATCCGAAAGCGGCGATTGCCGAGGCCGAGCGCCTCGCAGCCGAAGCGTTCCGTGCCGACGAGACGTTCTTCTCAGTTCAAGGGACATCAAGCGCCATCATGGCAATGATCATGGGCGTCGTCGGACCGAACGAGAAGATCATTGTGCCGCGCAACGTCCATAAATCTGTTATGTCCGCGCTCGTCTTGACCGGGGCCCACCCTGTCTTCATTCACCCTGAATATGATGAGACGTACGGGATCGCCCACGGAATCACGGCAAGCGCCGTCGAACGCGCCCTCGAGATGCACCCTGACACGAAAGCGGTCCTCGTCATCAATCCGACGTACTTCGGGATCGCCGGTGATTTAGAACGGATCGTCGCTGTCGCCCACGCCCAGGACGTACCGGTCCTCGTTGATGAGGCACATGGTGTCCATTTGCCGTTCCACGACGAACTCCCGCTCTCGGCAATGCAAGCCGGCGCGGACGTCGCGGCGACGAGCGTCCACAAGCTTGGCGGTTCGATGACGGGAAGTTCGATTTTGAACGTCCGTCGCGGACTCGTCTCACCGGAACGGATTCACGCGATGCTCTCGATGATCACGACGACATCGACATCATACCTCCTCCTCGCGTCGCTCGATGCGGCCCGTCGCCAATTGGCGACGAAAGGGGAAGCGATGAACGAACGTGCCCTCACGCTCGCCCGTACGGCTCGTACGGCCATCAATAACATGCCGCACTTGTCGGTCTACGGTCACGCCGAACTTCATTCAGAGTCCACGTACGCACTCGACGAGACGAAAATTCTCGTCTCGGTCCGCGAGCTCGGGATCACCGGTTTCGAAGTCGAGAAATATTTGCGTGAGACGCACCGCATCGAAGTCGAGATGTCGGATTTGTTGAACGTCTTGTTCATCGTGACGAGCGCCGACGATGAGTCGACGATTCAAGCGTTGATTGACGGGATGCGTGACGTTGTATCGGTCTACGACCAATCTGGAAACGATTCGCTATCGATCATGCTCCCAGAGATTCCACCACTCGCACTCAGCCCACGTGACGCTTTCTACGAGGAGACGGAAACGATCCCCCTCGAGAACGCCGTCGGACGCATCTCGGCCGAGTTCATTATGGTGTATCCGCCTGGAATTCCAATCATCATTCCAGGAGAGCTCATCACGACATCGACACTCGAATACATCATGGCCAACATCGAGGCCGGTTTACCGGTCCAAGGCCTTGAAGACGAGTCGCTCCAAATGATCAAAGTCATCCAACAAACGAAAGCCATCCGCTAAGACGAAAGCGAGCCGGTCCAATGGACCGGCTCGCTTTGTTGTGTCATCAAAAGAAAAGGTGGCTTATGATGATCGAATTGCTTCCCCTACGTTCTATTATAAGAAAACGCTTACATATTTTCAAGGGGTGAATTTTCTGTTTGATTGGATTCAGTCTCACTTTCATTTAGACAAAGGCGTAAAAACTCGGCGACGTGGCCGGTGTCGCGCAAAGCGATACCGAGCATCGGATAGAGTTGTCTCGGTTCTTCGAGCGCGTGGACGTCAAGAAGGGCAGACTGTCCGGTCTGCATACAGACGACGAGCACTTTTCCCATGAATTGATGCGTATACACAAAGCCGAAATCATAACGTGACGTCTCGGTTTCGATTCCCGTGAAGCGGACACGGCTCGTCTCAGAGACGGTATATAACAATTCTTCATCGAACGCCATCATCGTTCCCTCCTTTCTCACTTCATTCCTTATTTTCCTTTATACTGAACGTACGAAACATAAGGAGGACGACTGATGAAGATTCGAAAAGCGAACGAACAAGATTGCGACGAACTGGTGCGACTCATGCGGCAATTATGGCCAGACGTGCCTGAAGCCGAATTGATCCCTGAGGTGCGGCTCGGGATTCGTTCCGGCAAGATGCACTATTTTATTGCGGAAACGGATGAACCGGTCGGCTTTTGTCAGCTCAGCTTCCGGCATGACTACGTCCCAGGAGCGACATCTTCCCCGACTGCCTTCTTAGAAGGGATTTACGTCGTCGAAACCGCGCGGCAACAAGATGTGGCGACACGGCTCGTCGATGCCGCCTCCGCGTTCGCCCGGTCGAAAGGATGCGACGAACTCGCCTCCGACACGGAAGTGGAGAACGGCGGAAGCCAACGGTTCCATGAACGCATCGGCTTCCGAGAAGTCGAACGGACCGTCCATTACGTGAAAAAGCTCTCTCGCGAGTAAGCGAGAGAGCTTTTGACTTATTTAACGACGTGGATTGGCATACCCATTGCGATTTCTGCCGCTTCCATTGCCATCTCACCGAGTGATGGGTGAGCGTGGATTGTAAGCGCGATATCTTCTGCAGTCATGCCTGCTTCGATAGCGAGACCAAGCTCGGCGATCATATCTGAAGCGCCAGTTCCCGCGATTTGAGCACCGATCAAGAGACCGTCCTCTTTACGCGTGATGAGCTTCATGAAGCCGTCTGGCTCGTCGAGAGCGAGGGCACGGCCGTTCGCTGCGAATGGGAATTTCGATACAGTGATCTCAAGTCCTTCTTCTTTTGCGAGTGGCTCCGTATAACCGACTGTCGCAAGTTCAGGGTCAGTGAAGACGACCGCTGGGATTGCTGAGTAGTCGAGGTAAGCTGGCTTACCGGCAGCTGCCTCCGCTGCGACTTTCGCTTCGTAAGAAGCTTTGTGCGCGAGCGGTGGTCCTGGTACGATGTCGCCGATTGCGTAGATGTTTTCGTTCGACGTTTTGCACTGGTCGTCGATTTCGATGATGCCGCGGTCGCTGATTTTCACTTCGGCGTTTTCGAGACCGATGTCGCCAGTGTTTGGACGACGGCCGACTGTGACGAGGACGTAGTCCGCTTCAACAGACTGCTCTTCGCCGTTCACTTCAAACTTAACTGTTACGCCGTCTTCTGTTTCCTCGACGCCTTTTGCAAGAGCGTTCGTGTGAATCGTGACGTTACCTTTTTGTTTGAGTTTCTTTTTGACGATTTGCGTCATTTGTGGCTCGAAGCCAGACAAGATGTCGCTTGCGCCTTCAACGACAACGACTTCTGTATCGAAGTTCGCGTACGCTGTACCGAGCTCCATACCGATGTATCCGCCGCCGATGACGACAAGTTTCTTCGGTACTTCAGGAAGAGCCAATGCGCCAGTTGAAGAAAGGACGCGTTTTGACCATTTGAACGATGGGATCTCGATTGGTGTTGAACCAGTCGCGATAATCGCTTTTTTGAACTTGTAAGGAGTCGAGCTGTCTTCTGTGATGACACGAACTGTGTCTTCAGATGCGAAGAAAGCTTCACCTTGAACGATTTCAATCTTGTTACCTTTCAAAAGGCCTTTGACGCCGCCAGTCAACTTGTTGACGACCGACTGTTTCCAGTCTTGGACTTTTGTGAAGTCGACTGACACGTTGTCAGACGTGATCCCCATTGAAGAGTGACCTTTTGCGTGCTGGAAGTTGTGACCAGCAGTGATCAATGCTTTCGATGGGATACAACCGACGTTCAAGCAGACGCCACCAAAGTTTCCTTTTTCGACGATCGTGACTTTAAGGCCGAGTTGTGCGCCACGGATGGCTGCGACGTATCCACCAGGACCGGCGCCGATGACAAGCAAATCAGTTTCTTGTGCGAATTCTCCTACTACCATGTTCTTATCCCTCCATCATTAGAAGTGCTGGATCTTGAAGCAAGCGTTTCACCATGTTGAGTGCGTTTTGAGCAGTCGCACCGTCGATGAGGCGGTGGTCAAAGCTGAATGAAAGCGCGAGGACTGGAGCCGCGACGATTTCGCCGTCTTTGACGACAGCTTTTTCAGCAATGCGGCCGATACCGAGAATCGCAACTTCTGGGTGGTTAATGACAGGTGTGAACCATTGTCCACCAGCTGAACCGATGTTCGTGATTGTGATCGATCCGCCTTTCATGTCGTCCCCAGCAAGTTTGCCTTCACGTGCTTTACCGGCAAGCTCATTGATGTTTGTAGCGAGTGCATAGATTGATTTACGGTCTGCTTCTTTGACGACAGGTACAACGAGACCGTTGTCCGTATCAGCAGCGATACCGATGTTGTAGTAGTTTTTGTAGACGATTTCTTCGTTGACATCGTCGATTGACGCGTTGATGGCTGGGTAAGCTTTCGCTGCAGCTGTCAACGCTTTTACGACGAACGGCAAGTACGTGAGTTTCACGCCTTGGTCAGCAGCCACTTGTTTGAACTCTTTACGGAGTGCAACGAGTTTCGTGACGTCGACTTCGTCCATGAGTGTAACGTGTGGAGCTGTGTGTTTCGAGTTGACCATTGCTTTCGAGATTGCTTTACGGATGCCACGGATTTTCTCGCGCGTTTCGAGTTCAGGTGTAGCTGACTCGTAAGGCTTGATTTCCGTTTTCGCTGCTGCTGCTGGAGCTACAGATTCTGTTTTCTCTGTTGTAGCTTCTGCTGCTGGCGCTTCACCGTTTGCGAATGCATCGATGTCTTCTTTCAAGACGCGGCCGTTGTCGCCAGAACCTTGGACTTCACGGATGTCGACGCCTTTTTCACGAGCGTACTTGCGGATTGAAGGCATTGCGATGACGCGCTCCGATTTGTGAAGTTGAACTTCACGCGGGCCGTCTTCTTTCACGTCTTCTTTCACGTCTTCTGTTTTCTCTTCAGCTTTTGGCTGTTCAGGAGCTGCTTCTTCTTCGCCAGCTGGCGCGTCACCTTCGATATCGAACGTGATGAGGACGTCGCCGACGACCGCAACTGTACCTTCAGAGACTTTAACGTCTTTTACTGTTCCATCAACTGGAGCAGGGATCTCAACGACGGCTTTGTCGTTTTGAACTTCAAGAAGAATGTCATCTTCTTTTACTGTGTCCCCTGCTTTTACGAACCACTTGACGATTTCACCTTCGTGAATTCCTTCACCGATGTCTGGTAATTTAAATTCAAATACTGCCACTGGTTTTTCCTCCCATCAATTCATCATGTAAACACAACGAGGGAGACAATTCTCCCTCATCGTTACTTGAACACGATCAGAAGTTGATAACTTCCTTAACTTTTGCAACGACATCTTTATGGTCAGGTAACCATGCGTCTTCACCTTGTGCGAAAGCGAAGACAGTGTCTGGTGCAGTTACACGAAGCACTGGTGCCTCGAGGTGAAGAATTGCGCGTTCTTGAATTTCAGTTACAACGTTTGCCGCAATCCCTGCTTGACGTTGTGCTTCTTGAACGACGATTGCGCGGCCAGTCTTTTTAACTGACTCGACGATTGTGTCGATATCAAGCGGGCTAACTGTCATGAGGTCGATTACTTCGACGTTAATGTTTTCTTTTTCGAGCTCTTCTGCCGCTTTAAGTGACGTATGGACCATTGCACCGTAAGTGATGATCGAAACGTCAGTTCCTTCGCGTTTCACGTCAGCTTTTCCAAGCTCGATCGTGTAGTCGCCTTCTGGAACTTCGCCACGGAATGAACGGTAAAGCTTCATGTGCTCGAGGAATACGACTGGGTCGTTGTCACGGATCGATGCGATCAAAAGACCTTTTGCATCGTATGGCGTTGACGGGATGACGACTTTAAGACCAGGTGTCTGAGCCATCAAGCCTTCAAGGCTATCCGCGTGAAGTTCTGGTGTTTTAACACCGCCACCGAATGGTGAACGGATTGTAACCGGTTGGCTGTAAGCGCCGCCTGAACGGTAACGCATACGTGCCATTTGAGCAGCGACTGAGTCGAACACTTCGAAGACGAATCCGAAGAATTGAACTTCCATGATCGGACGGAAGCCTGTGAGGCTAAGACCGATTGCAAGACCACCGATACCAGACTCAGCGAGTGGCGTATCGAAGACGCGGTCTTCGCCGAACTCATCTTGAAGTCCTTCCGTTGCACGGAAGACCCCACCGTTTTTACCAACGTCTTCTCCGAAGAGAAGTACTTTCTCGTCGCGCTTCATTTCAACGCGCATCGCATCAGTAATCGCTTGGATCATTGTCATTTGAGCCATAACTTACTTCGACTCCTTTGCTGTATATTCTTCAAGCTGCTCTTTCAAGTTTGAAGGAAGTGTTTCGAACATGTTGTTGATGAAGTCCGAAACTTTTTGTTTTGGTTCTTTGTCTGCGAGGCTGATCGCTTCTTTCACGTCTGCTTTCGCTTGTTCGATGACTTCGTTTTCCATGTCTTCGTTCCAAAGCTTCTTGCCTTCGAGGAAGAGGCGGAAACGAACGAGTGGATCTTTTTCTTGGTACTCTGTGTCGAGTTCTTTTGTACGGTAACGCGTTGGGTCATCCCCTGCGAGCGTATGTGGTCCGTAACGATATGTGAGTGCTTCGATGAGCGTCGGAGTTCCATCAAGTGCGTCTTTACGCGCTTGTTGTGTTGCGGCGAGGACAGCAAGAACGTCCATTCCGTCAACTTGGATTCCGTTGATTCCCGCTGCGACAGCTTTTTGCGCGATCGTTTTAGCTGCAGTTTGCTTCTCAACAGGTGTCGAGATCGCGAAGCGGTTGTTTTGAACGACGAAGATAGCTGGTGATTTGAATGCACCTGCGAAGTTCAAGCCTTCGTAGAAGTCACCTTGTGATGAACCACCGTCACCCGTGTAAGTAATGGCGACGTTTGTGTTGCCGTTGCGTTTGAGGCCCATCGCCACACCCGCAGTTTGGATGATTTGTGCGCCGATGATGATTTGTGGCATCAAGACATTGACGTCTTCAGGGATACGGTTACCCGCTACGTGACCACGTGAGAACAAGAACGCTTGATAAAGCGGAAGTCCGTGGAATACAAGTTGTGGGATATCACGGTAGCCTGGAAGGATCCAGTCTTGTTTGTCGAGCGCGTATTGCGTCCCGATCATCGTTGCTTCTTGACCAGCCACTGGCGCATAGAAACCTAAGCGTCCTTGACGGTTGAGCGAGATGGCACGTTGGTCCCAGATTCGAGTATAGACCATGCGGCGCATAAGCTCCTGGAGTTGCTCGTCCGTTACATCGGGCATTGCGTCTTGGTTGACGACCTCGCCCTTCTCGTCGAGAATACGGAACGTTTGGAAGTTCTCTTCCACGTTTTGAAGTACCTGAACGTTGTTCATTCGTTTCACCTCATCCTTTCAACTATGAGACAATTGTCTTTTTTGTGATCAAACACTACCTCAAATCTTAAGTGTATCTGTCCAAAAAAGCAATCTGTATTAACGTGATTCAGGAAAGTAACACTTATCCTGCCGTTTCCTAGTCAGTATAAAACGGGTTGTTATAATAACGCAAAAAATATGCTCACCCCATAAAAACGCTTACATGAACACATCCTTCCTTTCATTTCGGCTCTGTATCATTTTCATTTCACCTTCTGTACCATCTAGGTGAAATGACTAATAAATATGATATAATTGGTCATATCGCCATTGGAAAGGAAGTTTTGCATGTTAACGATGAAAGATGTGATTCGTGAAGGAGACGAGCGGCTCCGCACCCGTTCAATCGAGGTCCCGGTCCCACCAACGGCAGAAGACCTTGCCTTACTCGACGAGATGGAGACGTTCCTCGTCAATAGCCAGGACCCCGAGATCAGCGAAAAGTATGAACTTCGCGGAGGTGTCGGCATCGCCGCGCCCCAGCTCGGCGTGAACCGACGTTTCTTCACGGTCCTGCTCCACGAAGAAGAAGAGACATTCAAACTATCGATTTTCAATCCGAAAATCACGAGCCATTCGGTCGAGCAGACGTACTTAAACGGCGGTGAAGGCTGTTTATCTGTCGACCGCGTCGTCAAAGGCAACGTACCCCGCCATCGTCGCATCACGATTGAAGGATTCGACCGTGACGGTGCCCCAATCAAATTGCGTCTCCGTGGGATGCGCGCCATCGTCTGTCAGCATGAGCTCGATCATTTGGATGGGGTCTTGTTCTACGACCGCATCAATCCGACCAACCCGTTAGAGACCTACGGTGAACCGATTTGAGGTGACAAGTTTGAAAAAAAAGGCGCTGTTGTTCCTATTCCCATTTTTATTTCTTTTAATCGGTGGATGTGTTCGGATCGAGTATGATGCCACCGTCCACTACGATCAGTCGGTCACGTTAGAGACAACGTACGCCTTCCGCGACCACCCGGTCATGAAGCTTCTCAATTTGCGGCTCGATTGGGATACATGGAAACAACAAGCGAATGAGAACGGCTATGCGACACGTGACTATTCGAGTGAGGACGATTACGAGGGCATGGTGTTGAAGAAGACGTTCGAGAACGTCGACGACCTTCAAAACATTAAAGAAGAATGGAAGACCGGCCCGGCCGGCATTCTCGTCCCACCCGATATGAAGTTTGATGTCGAAAAAGAAGATGGGATTTGGTTTGATTCTTACGTCATGAACACGAACCTCGACCTCCGGCTCGACCGCGTCGATTTGCCGGGTCTGAATTTGAGCGGCTCCCCGAAAGAGCTGGCTGAACGCTATGTTCGCCAAGCCGATATCCGGTTCAATCTGACCGTGCCGACCGGGGTGTTCGTCGAAGACGGCACTGGGCTTGATGTCCGGTCGATGAAACATGTCGAGTGGCAAGTGTATGGCGGTCGCCAAAACAATATGACGCTCGTCGCCCACGTACCGAACGTCAAGGCATGGATCATCACAAGCGTCATCACCGTCGTTCTTGGCTTGGTCGCTTTCTTTGTCTGGCGGAAGTATCGTCAAAACGTCGGTAATCCGGACAAGACGTCGATTCGTTCTCGCATCTTCGGCGGCTTCATCCTCGTCTTGACCCTCACCTTGATTATCGTGACGATTCGAGAAGAGTTGACGACGGAACGGAAATCTGAGGCGATTCGCCAGGCGGCGCAGACGGACGAGTTCATCCCGACGTTCGCCGTTCACGGTTTACTCGGGACCGACCGCACTTTCCTTCGCTTCTCGCAGTATATGGAACAGCGCGGACTGGCGAAAGATGGTGCGCTCTGTACGGTGACGGTGAAAGGCGCGGTCGATTGCGTCATCAATGACTACAGCTCGAACCGACCAATCGTCCGCATCGAATATGAGGATGCCGAGGCATCGCTCAACAATCAGACCAAGTGGTTAAATCTTGCCATCGAACGCTATAAACAGGACCGAAACCGTTCGTTCGAACGGATGTATTTGATCGGTCACAGCATGGGCGGTGTGGCGGCAGCGAACTATATCTTGAATCAAGATGAATACATCGTCGATAAGTTCGTGACGTACGATAGTCCGTTCGCCGGGACACGCCTCGCCAACTTCGGTCTGTCCGCCAGTAATTTCGGAATCAATACCGGCAGTCCGGCCATCCGGGATTTGTCCCCGAGTTCTGACGGGCTGCAGGCGTTCCAAGAAAAACTGGAGACGTGGCCACGCTCTGTCCAAGTGTTCTCCTTCTCGGGACGCGGCGGCGAGTTCAACTTGATTGAGCCAGCAAGTTCGCTCTTGCTCGAGGAGTATACGAACAATATCGAGACGGAAACCGTCCCGTACGATCACTTCTCGCTCCACCGGAAGACAGACGTGCTGCGAGACACGGGCAGGTTCCTGTACGAGTTCACGAACGAATTCAATCCAGTCGAAACGAATTGACGAAAACCCACCTTCACATGAGGGCGGGTTTTGTTCGTCGTCATGCCAGTAGGTTACCCATCCACAACAAAGCCCACCTTCACAGGAAGGCGGGCTTGTGTCAGTAGGTCATCGTCCAGGTGAGTTTCTGGAGCCAATAAATCACATACTTTCCAATCGGCAAATCGGTCTGAATCTCATCGTAGGCGAGCGTATACGTCCCCTGCTCGTTGTTCCAGAGACGCTTGAAGTACCCGTCGACCTCGCGGATGAATGCTGTCTCCTCCGTCGTGACGACTTCGACGTCCGCCTCAAGATTGTAGTCGTTCATGTTCCGGGTCGTATAGTTCCCTGACCCGATGACGACGACGCGACGGTCCCCTTCTACGTACAGCATCTTCGGATGATATTGTTCTTCCCCGACTTCGTACCATCGAATCTCGATTTGTTCCGGATTGACCGTGTTCAATTCCGCTGCAACCGGCAAGTTCGGCAATCCTGACTTGTCGCGCCCGAACGCGTTCGTGTTCGGATCGAGAATCAGTTTGACGAAGACGCCGCGCTCGGCGGCCTCATGAATGGCTTGAATGATATTACGGTCGGCCAAGTAGAACATGCCGATCCAAAGCGTATCGCCTGACTCCGCTTCTTCCATCGCCTTGACGACGGCGTCCTGAATCTTGGATTCTGTAACGTAGCGAATTTGCATCGGCCCTTCCGACGGCTCGTCGCGCAGATTCGCGAGTTTCTCCTCGCTCGGGAAGCGTTCGGCGTCCCCTTTCGAGAACGTCGCAATCGCTTCCTCCCCTTCAAGGATGTCCGCTAAAATCGGACCGTCGAGCCGCACCCCGACGTTCGAGTGATATCCGCTCGCATCATGCGGATTGGCCGATAAGACGAAACCGTCATTCTCGGTCACCATCACTTTGCGGTGGTTCGCTTTCACGTTCAAGAGCCGTAAATACGATCGAATCGTGATTTCCGGAGCCGATTTGGCCATCGGGTTCGGCAACCAACCGTTCTGACTGTCCCCAAACCATTGGAACCCGATGCGATATAGCGTCGAGTACAAGATGTTCGGATCGCGGAGCGCATCGAGGTTCGTGTAGACGATCTCGGCGCCCGCTTCCTTCAACACATCCAAATGGTCGGCCGCATGACCGTTATACGTCGTATTGATCTCATCGGTGATCAAGACGACGTTCATGTCCGGATAGGCTTTCATCTGTTCGAGCAAGGCCGATGATAGACTGGCCGTGATGTCTGGATATTGTCGGTCTTCATTCGAATATGGGTTGAATAAGAAAAAGTCCATGACGATATATTCCCGTGCCTCGCGGATTGACCGCTCGACGTCTTGAAAAATCTCTTGCTCGTTCACTTCTGTGTCTTTCCCTTGATACGTCAAATCATATAAAAATTCGATTTGGTCATCGGAAATCGCGACCGGTTCCGACGCGCGTGACACGCCGTCCGGCAACGGTTTGACTTGATGGTAAATCATCGTGATGAGGAAAAGTAAAGCAAAAGCGGCAAGCCCCCATTTCACCCACCCCTTCTTCCGTTTTGGTCGTTCCATCCGGCACCATCTCCTTATATTGTAGTCCTCTAAAAAACGGGCTGTAGTCACCTACAGCCCGCTCGGTCATACTTCCATGATGATCGGAAGAACCATTGGGTGTCTTCGTGTTTTTTGTGCCAAGTATGGCGTGAGCGTGTCCGAAACGAGTTGCTTCATTTCCGACCACTTCATCTGCTTGTTCGACAGTCCTTGTTCGACCGTCTTTTTGAGCAAGCGCTCACCGTCACGAATCAAACTTCCCGACTCACGCATGTAGACGAAGCCGCGTGAAATGATGTCTGGACCTGAGACGAGTTTGCGTGTCTTGCCGTCGATGCTGATGACGACGACCACGAGTCCGTCTTCTGAAAGGATGCGGCGATCGCGCAAGACGATATTGCCGATGTCCCCGATGCCGTTCCCATCCACATAAACCGCGTTGGCCGAGATTTTGCCGGTGATAGCCGCCGAGTCAGCGTCGACCGCGAGCACTTCCCCGTTGTCCATGATAAAACTGTTCTCTTTCGGGATGCCGACCGATTCTGCGAGTTCGGCGTGTTTTACCAACATGCGATATTCACCGTGAATCGGCATGAAGAATTTCGGGTTGAGCAAACGGATCATGAGCAATTGCTCTTGTTGCGAACCGTGGCCTGACGTATGGATATTCGACAATTTGCCGTAGACGACGTCGGCGCCGGCTTTATACAATTGGTCGATCGTCTTCCCGACCGAGATGGCGTTCCCCGGAATCGGTGACGATGAGAAGATGACCGTATCACCCGGAATGATTGACACTTGACGGTGTGTCCCGTTGGCGATGCGACTGAGCGCTGCCATCGGCTCGCCTTGCGAACCAGTACAGAGAATCGCCACTTCATGCGGCTCATAGTTGCGCATTTGATTCGCTTCGATGATCATGCCTTTTGGCACGTTGATGAAACCGAGCTCTTGCCCAATCGTCATGACTTTGTCCATCGAACGACCAAAAATGGCCAAGTGGCGACCTGTTTCGGCACATGCATCGACGACTTGTTGCAGACGATAAATGTTCGAGGCGAACGTGGCGAAGATGATGCGCCCTTCCGCTTTCCGGAACGTCTCGCTAATCGTGCCACCGACGACTTTTTCACTCATCGTGAAACCTTCGACTTCTGCGTTCGTCGAGTCGGACAAGAGGCAGAGGACGCCTTCTTTCCCGATGTCTGCCATCTTCGCGATGTCAGCCGGTTCGCCGACCGGTGTGAAGTCGAATTTGAAGTCGCCCGTATGGACGATGTTTCCTTGCGGTGTCTTGACGACGACACCGAGTGAGTTCGGGATCGAGTGAGTCGTCCGGAAGAACGAGATGCTCGTCTTACGGAATTTGACGATTGTGTCCTCATCGATTTCATGAAGTTCCGCTTCTCGGAGCAATCCATGCTCTTCTAGCTTCACTTTAATCAAGCCGAGCGCGAGTTTCGTTGCGTAAATCGGCAATTTCACTTGTTTCAATAGGAACGGGATGCCCCCGATGTGATCTTCGTGACCGTGGGTGATGAACACCCCTTTGACTTTATCTTTGTTTTTGATCAAATATGAGTAATCAGGGATCACGTAATCGATTCCAAGCAAGTCATCCTCCGGGAACATGACGCCCGCATCGATGACAATAATCTCATCTTGGAATTGAACGACGTACGTGTTCTTCCCGATTTCTCCGAGTCCGCCTAAGGCGAACACAGCTGTTTGGTGGTTCTTTACAAACTTCATTTAATCTCTCCTTACTACAAGTAGTTGATGTTCATCTATGTGATACATAAGTGATTCTCGCCATAAAAATTATGTCTCCGTAAGATTCTTTCTTCATTATAGCTCATAATGTGACAATATTTCACTATTGACGTTAGATTGAGGGCGGTTTCTCGATTTCGTGTTATGCTTTTTAGTATAAAACTGACTTCATGAAGACAGAGAAAGCATGGTGACTAACAATGGAAGATAAGAAAGTAGTCTTTTTTGATATCGATGGGACATTGCTCCACGAGGGGTCATACATCCCCCCTTCAACGATTGCGGCCATCGAACAACTTCGCGCGAACGGCGTCGAGACGTTCATCGCGACCGGGCGCGGGCCCGCAATGCTGTCAGATATCCCAGCGCAAGTCGGGATTGAAAGTTTCGTCTGTTATAACGGGCAAATCGTCGTCCATCAGGGCGAGGTCGTCTATCGAAACGCTTTACCGACAGATGCCCTCCACCGCCTGACCACACACGCCGGCTCGAACGATCATACGCTCGTCTATCTCGGTCAGGATCGTGGCGGAGCGACGAAAGCGAACGACCACGTCGTCGAACAGTCACTCGGAGAGCTCGATATGCCAATCCCAACCTATGAACCGAACTTCCACGTCGAACAAGCCGTCTATCAAACATTACTATATTGTACGCCCGAAGAAGAACATCACTATTTAGACGCATACGGCGAATTCGATTTCATTCGTTGGCACCCGCACGCCATGGACGTCATCAATCGTGGTGCGAGCAAGGCCGATGGCATCCGCCACTTCATCGAGGCAAACGGCTACCGGCTCGAAAATACGTACGCATTCGGTGATGCCTTGAACGACTTGGCGATGCTCGAATATGTCGGGACCGGCATCGCGATGGGCAACGCCCGTACCGAGGCAAAAGAAGTCGCCGACTTCGTGACGAAGTCGATTCTTGAGGACGGCATCGCGTATGGCTTAAAACAAATGAAGCTCATCTAATCAAAAACGAGAGGCGCGCGCCTCTCGTTTTTTATCTGGACCGAAGTGAACGTTCGAGTCGGTCCAAATCTGTATCTTTTCCAATGATGATCAAGATATCTTCTGGCAAAATCATCTCGTCGGCTTGCGGGGAGATGATGACGTCGTCGTCGCGGCGGACGGCGACGATGTTGACGCCGTATTTGGCACGGAGGTCCAAGTCGATGAGCGACTTGTTCGACAGCTTGTCCGACGCTTTGATTTCAACGATCGAATGCTCATTCGAGAGTTCGAGGTAGTCGAGGATGCTTTGGCTCATCAACCCGTTCGCAATCCGGACACCCATGTCGCGTTCCGGGTGGACGATATTGTCGGCTCCGATGCGGCGCAACACTTTCTCGTGATAATCGTTTGTCGCCTTCACGGTAATGATTTGAACGCCGAGCTCTTTTAAAATGAGCGTTGTCAAAATCGAGGCTTGAATGTTTTCTCCGATTGCCACGATGACGTGTTCAAAGTTACGAATCCCGAGACTCTTCAATACGTTCTCATCCGTCGTATCGGCGATGACCGCGTGCGTGGCCAGTCCCATAAACTCGTTGACGCGTTCTTCGTCGGCATCGATGGCCAACACGTCATACCCGTTCGCCGACAGTTCACGCACGATCGAGCCGCCAAACCGTCCTAATCCGATGACTGCAAATTCACCTGTCATAATTTCATACATCCCTTTCCTACGCTGTTTCTGTTCCCGATTCTTCGTACAGTGTAACCGATTCCCCTTAAAAAAACTATACAAAAAAAGACCGGACGATTCCGGTCTTTACGCTTTCCCACTCGAACGCTTTCCGCGTACATAATCATTGTCGAACAAGAACAGACGAAGCAAGAGATACAACGCCGGTACGAGCAAGAGCAATCCGAGGATAAAGACGACGACGAGAGCGATGGCCATCGACTCGTTGACGACGCTTCCGTTGATGTCGATGTACGGATAGAGGATATACGGCAAATGCGTATAGCCGTATCCGAACCAGGCCATAAAGAACTGACCCATGACCATCAAGAAAGCGAGGCCGTAGTTCCGCTTCAAGTAGACGAATGAGACCGCTACGATGAAGAAGATGAAACTTGCGGCGAACCACCACCAGTTGCCTGCCAAAATACTCTCATAATGCCAAGCCGCCTGCGACTTCAACCCGAAGAAGACGAGGCCCGAGGCGATAATCGTCGGCACGCTCCAGAACAAGGCCCACTTCCGAACGAGCGGGACCGCCTGGACGTCACGTGCCTTGTCCGCATAGAACAATAGGAACATCGCACTGATGTAGAGCACCGACACAATCGCCAAGGTGACAACGGTCCAAGAGTAGAAGTTGGTGAACAACTTCATGCCGTCGAAGAACACGCCCGACTCGGTCTCGTTGATGAACCCGCCTTGACTGACCGTGAGCACGGTCGACATCGAGGCCGGGATTAAGAGGCCCGTCGCCCCGTACAAGAACATGTAAAACGTACTCTCTTTTGAACCATAGTTGGCGAACGCGTAAAAACTACCGCGAATCGCCAACAGAATCAATACGACCGAGGCCGGGACGAGGAGCGCTGTCCCATAGTAGTATGCCGTATCCGGGAAGAACCCGACGATCCCGACGAAGAAGAAGACGAAGAACACGTTTGTCACTTCCCACGTCGGTGATAAATACCGTGCAATCAGACGGTTGATCATTTGGTCGCGCTTCGTGTACTTACTATAGAAAGCGAAGAAGCCGGCACCGAAATCAATCGATGCGACAATGAGATAGCCGTACAAAAACGTCCATAATACGGCAATCCCTAATTCTTGAATCTGCATGTCATACCCTCCGATCACACTTCATCCGCGAACATCGCTTCACCGCGATGCTCCGATTGTTTTAGTTCTTTCCCTACTGGGTTGTCCTTGAACAGACGAGTCAAGACGAGCACCGTGACCACGCCAAGAACTGCATATAGGATCGCAAAGGCGATAAGCATCCATCCGACGTTCGCTGATGTCGTCGCCGCTTCACTCGTGCGCATCAAATCATACAGCGCCCACGGCTGACGTCCGAACTCGGCGAAGAACCAACCGAACTCGATGGCCATCATCGCGAGCGGACCGCCCGCTGCGATTGCAATGAGCATCGGTTTACTGAATTGAGGCAGTCGCTTGATATAGCGTCCAAGCACGAATAAGAATGAAATCAATGCGAGGAGCATCCCAATCCCGACCATCGCATCAAACAGATAGTGGATGAATAGTGGAGGTTGATCTTCTTTCGCAAATTCATCAAGACCGGTCACCTCGTAGTTCGGCACGCCACCCGCTAGGATAGACAAGGCGTAAGGGATCTTCAAGGCGCCACGGACTTCGTAACCGCCTTCCCCGTCTTCCTCGAGCCAGCCACCCAGGATGAGTTCGGCTTCCGAGGAGGTCTCAAAGTGCCACTCCGCAGCCGCTAATTTGTCCGGCTGGTACTTCGCCAAGTATTTACCTGAGAAGTCTCCAACGAGGGCTGTCGCAATCGCAAAGATGAGCGCGACGGTCATCGTCAAGCGAAGACCTTTTTTATGATACTCGATTGACAATTTGTCGAGCTGGTTCCGACGTTGACGGAGCAACTGGACGGCCGCGATTGCCGCTAGAATGAACGCTGATGTCAGGATGGCCGACGTCAAGACGTGTGCCATCTTCGTTGGCATCGCCGGACTGAACATTGCTTCAATCGGGCTCACGTTGGCAAGCCGTCCGTCGACGATATCAAACCCGACCGGTTGGTTCATAAAGCTGTTCACGGTCGTAATGAAGAAACCTGAGAATAAGGCGCCGACTGCGACCGGAATCCCGACGAGCATATGGTGCCATGGGTTCTTAAAACGATCCCACGTGTACAAATAAATCCCGAGGAAGATTGCCTCAAAGAAGAACGCGAACGTTTCCATGAACAATGGAAGGGCGATCGTTTGACCGGCGACCCGCATCAGGTTCGGCCAAAGTAAAGACAGCTGGAGCCCGATTGCCGTACCTGTCACGACACCGACCGCTACGGTGACAACATACCCCCGTGACCACCGACGTGCCATCAAGGTATATTTCGGATCTTTCTTTTTAATGCCTAGAAATTCTGCCAATAAAATTAATAATGGAACCCCGACGCCGATTGTGGCAAATATCACGTGGAAACCCAACGTGAGTGCCGTTAACGCCCGGCTCATCAGGACAGGATCTTGAAACATCTATTGATTACCTCCTATCTCTCTCTAGCGCTTTAAAACCAATGTCTATCGCGCAACATCACAGATGATTTCCCTTGGATACCCTTATCATAATGATTTTATATAGCGCTGTAATGTCTCAATGCTTGAGTTCGCAAAATGTTCACATTTGAGCATGATTAACAATATCGACGCTTTACAACTCTTACTTTTTTCCCAAATCTTTAACTGTTCACGCACAATTCAACACATTTCATACAAAAAAGCGGACACCGTCGTGTCCGCTCGCTTCATTTAATGATTGCCATTCTAAAGAAATGATCGAACAGTTCGACGGCGACATCGATGGCCCGTTCATCCGGATTGAGCGTCGATTGATGGAGCCCTGAACCCATATCGTTCACGCCGAGCCAGACCATGAAGCCTGGTACTTGTTTCAGCATGTATCCGAAGTCTTCACCGGTCATGGCCGGGACACACGTTTTGTACGAATACCCGACCTCTTCGACTACTTCTTCAAACTGGAACAAATAGCGCTCATCGTTGACGACCTCATGATAGCGATTGCCAAACTCGAGGTCGATTTGAACGTTGTACGTCATTTCCACCCCGGCGATGATTTGACGGATGCGTCCCTCGAGCACGACCATCTCCTTATCCGATAACGCGCGAATCGTTCCGTCAAGTTTTGCCGTATCGGCGATGATATTCTCTTTCGTGCCAGCCGCGACCTTGCCGATTGAGATAACGGCGCTGCCCATCGGATCGATATTACGCGAGACGACCGTTTGAAGTTGCATGATCAAGGCAGCTTGGACGATGACGGCGTCAATACCGGCATGCGGGAAGGCCCCGTGACCACCCTTCCCGTGAATCGTCAGATGCAGTTCACGCGCACTCGCGAACAAGACACCTGGACGCGAGGCGATCGTGCCGACCGGATATTCAGGGGCCACATGAAGGCCGAACATTGCATCGGGACGGAAATGATAGAACAGTTCCGACACGGCCATCGGTTCGGCACCACCCGGACCTTCCTCTGCCGGTTGGAAAAAGATGACGAGGTCGTGGTCGAGTGGCACCTCGACGGCCCGTTTGATCAACCCGAGGGCGATCGCCATGTGCACGTCGTGCCCACAGGCGTGCATCATCCCTTCATGGACCGAGGCGAACTCGAGTCCTGTCTCTTCTGTGATCGGCAAGCCGTCCATGTCGGCCCGGTACCCGATCGTCTTTTCCCCGACGAGACCGTCGATGCGGACGAACAGGCCAGTGCGCCAATGCGAGATGTGTACCCGCGACGAGTTTAAGGACCGGATCAATTCCTCAAGCGTCGCCTGTGTCTTGAACTCTTCATAGCCTCGTTCTGGAATCAAATGTAACTGCCGTCTTGCTTCAATTGCCCAACTCATTCCACACTCTCCTTTGTTACTTCATCCACGATTTCCCAAAACGCCTTCACTTGTGCCAACTCGAGCATCGACTCGGTCGACAACATCCACGTATCTCGAACGAGCGGTGTCCCGTTCGACGAGGTGAGCGGAATTTTATTGATCGCCTCGACATCACGGATCGTTGATTCCGGCAAGATTGCAAAACCGATTCCGTGAAGCGCCATCTGTTTGCACGTCTCGATTTGGTCGACAACGAGTGTCGTCAGCGGCGGACTCGAGAACCGTTCCTGCCACCATTCGAGAATCTCTTGATAATACGTCGAGTCACTCTTGAATTGAATGAATGAGCGCTCGTTGTTTTTTAATTGTTTCAAATCGGTCATCCGCATATCGACCAAGTGGAGCGAATCCGAGAACAGTTTCATCTTCTCGCCGCGCCAGTCAGGATTCCCCCGGATGATACCGATATGAAAATTTTCTTCTAGCATATAGCGCATCATCTCGCTTGACCAGCCCGTCACGAGTTTGACCCGGACCGACGGATACCGCTCCATGAATCGTTTCAAGACGCGAGGCAGCCAATACTGCCCCATGATGGACGCGACGGCGATTTTTAATGTACCGTACACCTCACCTTGTTGCGCCGTCAACTCCCCACGCAGCTCCTGTTCTTCGCTATACATCTTTTTCGCGAAGTCGATGATTTTTTCTCCGTCTGGTGTGAGCGCGAGCCCGCGCGTCGAACGGACGAATATTTTCTTGCCCCATTGGTGCTCGATCGTGACGAGGCGTTGACTGAGCGCGGGTTGGGAGACGAATAAGCGCTCCGCTGCTTTGCGCATGTTCAACTCCTCGGCGAGGACGATCAACACTTCCACTTCTGATACTTGCATGACGTCACCTGTTTCTCTATCGTTTCAAAGATTGTATACTGGATACGTTATTGCTTCACTGTATCATATCATGTTTGTCGATTAGTTTTGAATCGTCAGGAGGAAATCCCATGCAACGTCATCATTTCGCCTTTATTGTCGCCACCGTCGCGACGCTCGGCAGTCTTTATTTCTCGGAGATCATGCTGTACGTGCCATGTAAGTTATGTTGGTTCCAACGCATATTTATGTATCCACTCGCCATCTATTATTTGACAGTCATGGTCTCAAACCGTGCGGTCAATCGGCTGTTCGTCGGTCTCATGGCCGGGGCAGGTTGGGCGATCGCGCTCTATCACGTCGTTCTCGAACGCATCCCGAACGGTGACGCGTTCTGCAGTAACGACTGTTTGATTCGTTGGGTGAACTACTTCGGGTTCCTCACAATCCCGCTGCTCAGCTTGATCGCGTTCACGCTCATCTTACTCATCCAATTCGTGCCGACACGTTCGAAGCGCTAATGGATAATTCGTCAAAATGGAACCGGTCTATGGATCGGTTCTTTTTATTACTTTGCATTTGCCGGCACCCTCCGTTCCTAGGTCATCCTTACATCGCTCTCCCCTAGGAGTTCGGTTGCCGGCCATGGCTTCGATTGGCCTGGATACTATGAAAGTCTCCTCCATTCGTCCCGTGGCGCCCTGACTCATGCAGGAACGCAATCCGACGAAGACCCCGCAGTGCCGGAATCGGCGCGAGGAGGCTTCGGGATTGCCTGCTGAAAGCACGGGCGCCAAAAGGGACGGCTCGCAGACTGTACATCAAAAAGAACCAACCCGGGGGCTGGTCCTCTCTGATCACTGCCACCACTCGTCATAGAGCGAGGCCGGCATATGGTGTTTATGGCGCGATCGTTTGAAAATCGTCTCAATCCGTTCGGCGATGACCGGGTCCACCGACTTCCCTTCAAGGTAATCATCGAGTTGATCATACGTCATCCCGAGAGCGACTTCGTCCGGGAGTCCCGGCTTGTCATCTTCCAAATCAGCCGTCGGCACTTTATAGATCAAACTCTCATGGGCTTCGAGTTCATGGAGCAACGCCTTGCCTTGGCGTTTGTTTAATCCTGTGAGCGGGGTCAAGTCGGCCGCTCCGTCCCCATGCTTCGTGTAAAAGCCGGTTACATATTCAGCCGCATGATCCGTACCGACGACGAGTGCGCCGAACGTGGCGGCGATGTCGTATTGGACCTTCATCCGCTCTCGCGCTTTCGTGTTTCCTTTATGGAAATCACCGAGCTCAAGACCGGTCGCTTGCTCGAACGCTTCAGCCGAGGCATCGACGGCCGGCTTCACATTCACCGTGAACGTCTTGTCAGGTCGGATGAACTCGAGGGCACGTTTGGCATCATCCTCGTCATGCTGCTCGCCATAAGGTAGACGGACGGCGTAGAACGTGTAGTCGGTACCCGTTTCCTGACGCAACTCTTCCATCGCCTGCTGACAGAGCTTACCTGCGAGCGTCGAATCCTGTCCGCCCGATATACCGAGGACGAGTCCTTTCGCCCCGGCCCGTTTCACATAAGCCTTTAAAAAATCGGTCCGAAGGCGAATCTCTTCGGCCGGGTTGATCGATGGTTTGACGTGTGTCGATTCGATAATATGTTGCTGCATACTCAATTTCCTCCCTATCAGATATCGGTTTGCCTAATTGTCTGACAATCCGTGAATGCCGTCAACTTGTTTTGTTCCCGAAAAAAAACGACGGAAACCTCAGTTTCCGTCGTTCGTTTATTGGATGCGGAACGATGTGACGTCGCCGCCGATCGGTGTCATCTCTAAGAACAGTGACTTGCCAGCCGGTGGTTCTTCGTCCAATAGGACGCCGAACGTAAAGCCGCCGCTCGTCACTTCTGCCGCGCCTTGGGCATAAAGGTTATGACCGTCCGACACACTCCACTCAAACTCTTCGACGTCGGTGTAGCCAGACACGTCGATGGCGTTGCCGTTCAATTTGATGGCCACATCGCGGAATGCACCGTTCGTTTGCGCCGGCTGTTCGCTCGGTTCTTCCGACGGTTCTTCCGACGGTTCTTCGGTCGTTCCCTCTTCCGCCGGTGCCTCAGCCGCCTCGACCGTCAACGTCTGTTGATCCGTGACTGCCATTTCAGGTGCCCCTTCGACTTGGGCCAGGCCAACGAAATCGACTGTATAATCCCCGGCTTCAAGCGCGAGTGGGAATACTTCATCGAACACTTTTTTCTCGCCTGGCGCCCACGTCTCTTCGATGATCGATTCCGTGAACATATACTCGCTGCCATAATCGAAGACGGTCGTATCACCGTTCATGACCGTCATTTGAAACCGTTGAGACGAGTTGAACGTCACTTTGACCGGCTCTTCGTTCGGGTTTGTCATCGATACCGTCGCCGACAGTTGTTTCGATTCGGCATCGTAGCTCACGCCTGTATCAAGCGTTAATAAAGCAGGCGGTGTCGACGCGTTACCGTCCACATCGCTCGGGTTCGTTTCTTCTTTGCCGCACGCCGCCACTACCAACATCATCGCCGTGACGATGGCCAATAACCAAGTTTTCTTCACGTATCCCACTCTCCTCTGAAAAATAAAAAAACGTCTATAGCACTAGTGTAAACGTTCGTGCAGACGTTTGTAATGGGTTTACGTATATTATTCACCTTTATTATGAAACTTGGACGTTTTCGACGTATTGCTGCCAACCAGTCATGAACAACGCGTCGGCGACGTCGATGTCAGAACGAACTTGTGCAGAGATCGAGAACGTCTCGCTGTGAATCGACTCAAAGATGACCGTGATCATACCATCGACGACTTCCTTATAGGCTACGAGTTCTGGTGTTTCTGCAAAAAGCATCATGAGTATGGCTCCTTTGTTGGTATAAGATACGTTTAGTGTATCAACGATTCGCAAGGAATAACGTCCCATCGTTCGACAGGGCTAAAGACCCGTTTACCCAACTGTCGAATAACTGGTATCGATTGTTAGTCATTTGGATGAATTATCAAATTATCCATGAGAAAAGAGAGACGAATCGCGTGATGATTCGCCTCTCTTCCCTGTTACTGTAAATAGATTAAATTTTGGTTTGTCGAATGATTGTTACTTCGTTCGATTCGAAATCTGTTGCCACACCGTCCCGAGCGCTGTCTCACCGCTTGTGATTCGCTCTTTCGCAAGACGAGCTTGAAGGGAGACCTCGAACTCACGGTCGTCCTCGGCGATTTTCAGACCAGGCACCGCCTGTTCATCCCCACAATCGAACAAGAAGCGGGCGGCCCGCCATCGGACGAGCTTGCTCTTGTCTTTGAGCGCCTCGATCATGGACGGCTGCGACTGCGGCAACGCCCAATCCGATACTGTGTCGCCGGCCGTGCGCCGGACAATCGGTGACGAGTCCACGAGCGCCTGTTCGATATACGTGACGTACTCTTCACGATTCTCTTCGAACATACCGATCATGACGACCGCTTGTCGACGGATGGCCATCACCTTGTCCTCGAGCGCTCGGCGGAAGTACACCATGTTGTCGGGGACGATCTCGAGTTCGTCTAAGAACGCCAAGCGCGCTTTCCAATCGTCCGATTGCAATTGGTTCGCATTCGCCTCATAGTCGGCTTCCCGGCCGAACGCGCGGGCGACGACGCGGGCGACCCGTTCTTCAGGATAAGCTGCTTCGAGCTCTTCTTGCGCGACGACACTCACGTCCTCAAGTTCGCCGTAACGCGGGGCTTGCTCGACCCAGCGCCGGTCTTGAATGACGTTTTTCACTTGGGCTTGCACGTCGAGCGCCGCATCGACGAACCGTTTCGACAGACCGACCCGTTTTTCCGAGTCGCCTTTGACGAGTTTCAATTGCATCGGGACATCGAGCACGAACTGGACCGAGACGTGGACCGGTTCATAGTCCGCCGCCATTTGGCTCGCCTCGACTTCTGGCACGTCTTCCCCGAACGCGCGGCGAATCTCGTTCATGACGTCGTGCCAATCATGCTTCGGATGGCGTTCGACGGCGAGGAAGTCGGAGACGGCATAGACCGACTTCACCCCGCGCAACCCGACGATGTCCACGACGATCGGCGGCATGTCCGGGCTCGCCTTATCATACGTGACGCCTCGACCCGTGAACGCTGGTTCGACAATAATCTTCAAGTTATTTGGACTTGGTGTTGGTTCAATTGCTACTAGTTTCATCCTCATCACCTCACCTTCAATCGTGACGAAAACAACAAAAAAACGCAAGCGAGTCGCTTGCGTCGTGAACATCAAAATAGGGCGATGAACTGTTGGAGCGAATAACGATCTCCTTCGACGATAAACGTATCGTCCCCGGCGACCGGCTCGAGGAAGAAACGTTTCTCCCCATCAGCCTTGACGTATCCAAAAATATGGCCCGTCTGATAGAATAATTCCACGATTGTGACCCGGCCGAACGTCATCCCGTCATTGATGACTGCCCGGTCCTCTAACTCGCCGCCATTGTACAGTTCAATATACGTTTCCATTTTTGCTGTCGCTCCCTTTGTGTTTGTTTTCACAATTCATTTCTATCAAACAATCAGGGCGACTTCAAGTTAATTTTTTGCGTGCCGCTTCCAAAAATCAATCCAATTATAATACTCCAATAACACTCGTTCGATTTGTTGACGCGACTGCTCATCATGTAATCCACTCTCATCAATCTTTTCTTTACAATGCGTAATGAAAATTTCATTTCCTGGTAAAACATTAGCCCGATTTGTGGCAAATATTTGACGGAGATGGATCTGACAACGCGCCGTCCCGAGCAACCCTGGAGACGCGCCGGCAATCATGACCGGCTTGTCCCGGAGCGGCGTGCCCGGTTCAAGCGACAGCCAATCAATCGCATTCTTCAAGACGCCCGGAATGCTGTGATTATATTCTGGTGTGACGACGAGGAGCCCATCCGCCTCACGCACGGCTTGTTTGAACGCGAGCACGACGTCCGGCTCGTTTGGGTCGATCAAGTCATCATTATAGAGCGGCATCTCGATTGAAATGATTTCGACGTCGAAGCGATCGCGACCGAGCTCGATGATCGAGTGCAGCAACGCCGTGTTGAAAGATGCTTTTCGAAGACTTCCCGATACAGCGACAAGTTTGAATTTAGACATCTCGCACCTCCTTGAGCCAATCATTGATAAGTTCCGCTTCTCGTTCAGGCTGTTCCATCATTCCCATATGGCTACCGGGGACGGTCTGTTTCGTATGATGTTCTGCTCCTAGGAAAGCACGGTCGGCGTCCATGTTCGGATCCTTGTCCCCATAAAGGAATAATCCGGGCAAGCTCGTTTCGCGAACGGTCTTCGTCTCATCGGCCCGATCACGGATGGCCAGTTGCGCAGAAATGATTCCTTCTTTCGACATCTCATACCCGATCTGTTTCGCGCGCTCAATCAAGGCCGGGTCTGAATCGGCGGCAAACACGCTCGGGATCATCGTATCGATGAACGGATGGACCCCTTCTTCCATCACCCGTTCAATCGCTTGATTCCGTTTGGCTTTTGCTTCTTCCGGATCAGCCGCCGCCGTCGAGTGGATCAAGCCAAAGCCAGACAGCTCGGTCGGATAACGTCGGACAAGATTTGTCGTGACATAGCCTCCGAATGAATGACCAAGCACGATCGGCCGGTCGAGTTCCCGTAGCCTCATCTCGGCAAGCACCCAATCCGCGAACTGTTCCATCGTCTCCGGTCCGGCTTCGGTCCCCGCATGCCCGGGTAACGTCAGCGCATACACCTCCGCATCAAGCAACGGGATAAGCTCTTCAAAATAGTCAGGTGACCCACATAGCCCATGCAACAGCACAAGTTGTCTCATCGTCTTTCCTCCCTCTCATTCCATTCCTCTTTCAAGAGACGATACATCGTCAAATCCATGAAACGGCCGTGACTATAGGCGTAATCATGGAGCAGCCCTTCTTCAGTGAATCCAAGTTTCTGCACCAATCGGTTCGACCCTTCGTTTTCCGGGGCGACGAGCGCTGAGATGCGATGAAACTTGAACTCGTCGAACCCGTGCCGGATGACGGCCGATGCCGCCTCATGGGCGACGCCGCGACGCCAGTGGTTCGGCGCAACTTCAAAACCAATCTCGGCACGAAAATATTGAGGCGTCCAGTTATGAAAGCCGATCGTCCCGACCAGTTCGTTCGTCTCGCGGTCACAAATTGCCCAGCGAATCGCTTTGCCTTGCTGGAACTGATCCTTGAAATAAGCGATGACGTTCTTCGCCTCGTAAACGGCCAATAAAGGATCGGACCCGTAATAGCGCATCACTTCCTCGGTCGAGAGGATCACATAGAGCGCCCTCGCGTCACGGGGTTCGAGTTCTCTTAAGATGAACCGACTCGTTATGAGTTCGGGAAAACTTTTTTTCAACCCCCACATATGGAATCCGCCTTTCTGCTTCTTTTCCTCAATTATAACCATTTTCCCAAAAAAACCATCATCTCAATCCTCCCGAACCGCTCAAACATGGCGCTCTCGATAGGGATTTGCTAAAATCAAACTATAGTGACTTTGAACTGAGGGGATAAACATGTCAAAACAGTTGTTCTATATTAAACAAGACCGAGAACTGCAACGTTTTACACTTCACGGCGTGACACTGAGCGATGTCACCGAGGCGTTAGCACTCTCCCGCCCGATGATTATCTGTCGTACCGACATAAAAGGGATGAGACAATCGTCCCGGACCCGGTTCCGCTATATCGAGGCGCACGAACTGTCGACGTTCTCGACGAAATACTTAAACAATCAAACAAGCTTCACTGCCATCGATTTTCCCGACTACCATCTGCTCGAATCGTTATCGGACCATGAGATCGCCGAGATTTTGTTCCTCAGCCATATGGAACGAGGTTTGAAGGGACCGTTCCTCAACTCGGTTCAAAACGAGATCGCTTTTTTCAACGAGTCGAATGACCGTCACAGCAGCCTCTATATCAGAGACTGGTCGACGATCAGCCAGTTTCTCCAAAGCGTATTGCAAAGCAAGCTCGACCGAGACCTCCGTAACATCAGCTTCGTCCCGATTCCCCTTCCGGTCATCGATGAGATTTTGGCGTTATCTCCGCAAGGCTTGATTATCGATTTCGACCATACGAAACGAAGCCTATTCAATCGTCAAGTGTCAATCGCCTTCTATGTCGCGGGACGTTACGAGGACATGTCCGTCCTTGAGGAAGACTTCGATGCGAAAAAGGAATCGATCGCGCTGAAAGGTCAATTGACGTATCGTCGGCGCACGTGGGAAATCGAACGCTTTTGAGTTCATCCCTGCACGAATCTTTGTCGAACCTGATTCCATCAGGTTCTTTTTTGTTATCCCGCCCATAAGGATTACGTCCTAAATCCCTCAACGACGCGCCTGCGACACTATTTTTAAAAATTGATAACAAATTGTCTTAATTTTTCGTTAAATTAAGTCTTTTCTTTTATAGCGAGGGCGGTATACTAGGAATAACCTTCTGGAGGAATGGAAGGCAATATAGAGAAAGCGAGGTGAAAATCTATTCATCACGCGGATGAATAGATACACGAGATGGAACAACTGAAAGTACAGGGAATGTCTTCGTTCACCAAGTTTGCGACGAATGGAAAAATGCTGAAACTAAAAGACGCAGTAGCCGGCGAGCAACGGATTTCGCTCCAAGAAGCGACCGATATTCAAGTCTCGATGCTCGACGAGGACCATTCGCGCTTCACTATATTTGGTCAGTCACACCCACTCGTTGAACTGACCCTTCCTCACCATTCTTGTGAAGTGTTACATGCCTGGTTATTACACAAGTTAAAACGACAAAAAATTAGACTGGCTTCAAACGCCTGAAACAGCAACAAGACCACGTCCGAGCGGACGTGGTCTTTCGTTCGTGTTCAGATTCATGTGAACAAAGAGACGAACCAGCTGATGAGAATCCCGACGAGCGCGAAGTCCGAGTCTCCGAACGTCGTGCTCTCAAAGCCGAGGTTCCCGAGCAACGGTAGGAGCAGTGCCGGCAGGAAGCTGATGAGCACGCCGTTCGCGAAGGCACCTAAAATTGCCCCGCGGCGCCCTCCCGTCGCGTTGCCGAACACGCCTGCCGTCGCTCCCGTGAAGAAGTGCGGGACCAATCCCGGGACGATGATCGCGAGCCCGAACAGCGGGAGGAAGAACATCGAAATCAACCCGGCCGCAAAGCTGACCAAGAAACCGATGATGACCGCGTTCGGAGCGAACGGGAATACGGTCGGACAGTCAAGCGCCGGTTTTGCGTTCGGTACCATCTTGTCGGCAATCCCTTTGAACGCCGGTACGATCTCGGCAATCAACATCCGAACCCCGGCGAGGACGATGTACACGCCGGCCGCGAACGTAATCGCTTGAATGATCGAGAAGACGATATAGTTCGAACCGCCTGATAGCTCACTCTCGACAAAACCGGGACCCGCGAAGATGGCCACGACCACAAACAAGAGCGTCATCGTCAACGAGACGGCGACCGATGTGTCACGCAGGAATCCGAGCTGCTTCGGCACTTGAATGTGTTCCGTCGAGTGTTCTTTGTTACCGGCATATTTGCCAATCGTCCCCGAGACGAAATACCCGAGCGAACCGAAATGTCCGATCGCGAAGTCGTCTGAGCCTGTGATTTGACGGACGAACGGTTGCAAAAGCGCCGGGAAGAGCACCATACATAACCCGAGCAACACCGAACCGACCGCGACGAGAACGACTCCTTCAAGTCCTGACACCGATAAAATCGCGGCAAGCAGACTCGCCATGAACAGTGTGTGGTGACCCGTCAAAAAGATATATTTGAACGGTGTGAACCGGGCGAGCACGATGTTCATGACCATCCCGAACACCATGATCATCGCCGTCTCGACGCCGAACGCGTCTTGAGCGACCGCAACGATCGCCTCGTTGTTCGGAATGACGCCGCGAATACTGAACGCTTCGTCGAACATCTGTCCGAATATATCAAGCGCCGCGATGATGACACCCGCTCCGGCCCCGATAATGACAAAGCCCATGATCGTCTTCAACGTGCCCGAGACGACCGATGCCACATCTTTCTTTTGAAGCACAAGACCAATCAAAGCGAACAGACCGACCAAGATGGCAGGTGTTCCTAATATGTCTCGCATGATTAAATCAAGCATTCATTGTTCCCCCTTCCGACCCCCGAAGTTGTTTACAGTTTACCTTCTAGTTGCGCCTTGATCCCTTCGATGTCCATGACGTTCTCAAGCGCTACGATTTCACGTGTCCCGTCATCGAGCGTTCCGATGATGTCTTTGGCCCCTAGGTAAATGTCGGCCGGTTCCGTACGCGCCGTCGCGATATCCGTGTGCGACACTTCTGCCTCGGCACCCATTTGATCAAGCGCCTTCTTCACATTCAACTCCATGATGAAACTTGAACCGAGCCCGTTCCCGCATACTACTAAAATCTTTTTCATAATTTATTCCTCCTCAGAATATTTGTTGATAACCGGTAACATGTCGTCACTCATCTGAGCCGACAACAATATCGTCAAATCTTCCTCGTTGCCGAGCAGTTCCGTCAGTTGGGCGAGCGCCTTCAAATGTGTCGTCTGGTCGATGGCAGCGAGCACAAAGAAGAGCCGAACCGATTTATTTTCGGGAAAGACGACCGGGTCCCCCACTTTCAATACGCTCATGCCGAGCTTTCGGACCCCGTCCTCGGGCCGGGCATGCGGAATGGCCACATCCGGCATGAGGACGATGTATGGCCCATGTTCTTCGACGTTGTCAATCATCGTATCGATATAGCTCGTTACAATCGATTCGTTCGTTTCGAGCGGCTTGGCCGCGAGACGGATGGCCGTTTGCCAATCGTCGACTTTGTCCAACACTTGGATGTTCTCTCGCGTGATCAGTTCATTCAGCACCGGCTGTCCCCCCTGGTGTACAATTTGAGTCGTGTCAGCATACAGCAATGCCCGCAAATCTTGGCGCAATTGCCGTTCGTTCGTGACGGTCGCATGTTTTTTCACGACTTGCAACACGTCGTCGAGATGAATCGCGGCGGGCTCGCCCCGTTTCAAAAAACGTTGTTCGATTTGACGCTTCAACTGGATTTGTTCAAGCCGTGTCGGCAAGGCCGGGACGAGTGTCACATTCGCCAACTCATGAATCGTTCGCGGCAACGGGACGGTCGTGAAAATCAAGTCGACGAGCGGCGCATATTGCTCGACGTCCCGCTGTGAGATCGGCGGCAAAAAGACGATCTCCGGAAATTGATTCTTTAGAATATGGTCGAGCATATGCGAGACGCTAATCCCGCTCGGACAGACGACGATGGCTTTCATCTGCTCATCGAGATGCTGTCCTTGTTGATGGAGATGCGCAGCGAAATGGAGCGTGTAATACATGACTTCCGTCGCCGGAACGTCTTTGCCGAGACGTTGCCGGAACGGCTCGAGTGACCGCTCCACGAGCACGTTCAACACTTGGTGTTCTTTCATGACATAACGTTCGAGCTCTTCGGGTGCCTCGAGTCCTGTATAGACGCGTTGCATCGTCGCTTTCGAATGAAGCACGAGTTTCTCGCACAACGCTTCTCGCTCGATGATGAACGTGCAACTGAGAAGTTCGAACCGTTCGATCACGTCCATCATGACGCTAGCTAATTCGTGTTGCGTCGCCTCATCCATCTCTTCCTCGACTTTTGGTCCGCTCTTGATTAGCATATCGAGCGTCACCCAAAGATGAGCCATTTGACTGAAATGGAGTCGGAGCTCGTCATCCGTGTTCTCCGCCATGACGAGATCTTCTTCGTCGGTGGACGCAGGCAACGTCATTCGGCTTCCAAATAAGAGGAAATAGGCGAGCTTTTCACGATGGCTCTCGACCAATCGAAACTGTCGAACCGTCTCATACGTTTCCAGTTGGTGAAGAAACTCCTCATATTCTGTCTCCCAATCCGCTAGCACGGCACTGACGAGACGTTCCTTCGTCGAACGGGTGACGAGACGTTCAATCGTTCGATATAAATACAGGGCGATCGTTTGCGGATGTCCGTTCACGTGATACCCTGACTTTCGGGTATAGGCGAAATCGAGACCGAAATGCGCCGCGCTTTGTTTCACACCGTTCAAACTTTCTTGCACCGTGAATTTAGAGACGTCGAGGAGCTGTTGGAAATGAAACGCCGATAAAAAGTCTCGGTTGACCAACGTGAAGAATACGATCAACAACTCGCGCTCCTCTTCGGACCAAATCAATCCAGCCTGTTCAAATCGCTCCGTCAGCTCGGGGGTAACCGTCAACTGAATCCTCGCCCCGTCCGTGTGCATGTCTGGCAGTCCACAATCGACCAACCATTCCTGAATCCGCTCCAGCTCATACTCGATGGTCCGTCGTGAATACGGGAGCATCAGCTCGAGCGATTCAATCGTCACTCGTCGTTCATGCATGATGACGCTCAAGATTCGCTTGCTCTTTTCATTTAGTAACATGGTAGTGGCCTCCTACACGTTTAGTATAAGCGAGTTTCGCCTGAATTATGTAAGCGTTTACGACAGGGTTTTCGGGACGTGTTCCCCAAACTTCTGTCTCTCGTCGTGCGTCCAGAAAAAAGAGGCGCAGGATCACATGTGTCCCTCGCCTCTCCCCTATCTAAAGTCAATCACTCTATCGCTCCTGCCTCGTTCTTCCGGTAAACCGTGACGCCCCCGTGTTTCGCTTCCCCGACGACTTCAAACATCCAGCCTTTGTCAATCAACAGCGAACGGACCGTTAAAAACTCGTCTTTTGGCACGAGTAACTCTTCGACCGAACCGTCGAGAAGTTCTTGAATCTTTTGTTCCCATTCATTCATTGCGCGTCACCTCTTTCCGTTTGTTGTCGGTTCGCCCAGCCAAACAATCGTTCACTCGTCTGCATCACATTTCCCGGTACGAATACGTCTTCAGGGACACGGGGATGAGACGCGACCGGTTCATCGATGGCGAGCATGACCGGTGCGCCGAGTTCCCGTTCGAGATAATCAGCCGCAAACGCGATTTGCTCGCCGTCCGTCGTGACGCCTGCGTCTTGAAGGGCGTTGTCATAGGCCTCATCCCGCTCATTATCCTTCATCAACATGCGACCCGATTCAAGGATGGCGAATGCGGGCTTCGCATCGACATGAAACACCTCATAGGCACGATAAGCCGCTTCATCACACGACAAGAGCGGCACGAAACGATGTTGCCCCGTCCACTTCTTCAGTTGGAACAGCGTCCGCATCGTCGTGAACGATTTGGCTCCGGACGCATCCTTTTCGACCAGGATCGTCGGCACTTCCGCCGCATCCGCCCGGTCTCGGTCCATAAATAGCCATGTTTCGACTTGTGTTACGAGAATCAATGTTGTTTCCTCCTTACTATTTCTGACCCGGCCACGATGACAAGGGCGACGAGCCAGCCTCCGATGACGTCACTGAAATAGTGAACGTTCAAAATGACCCGGCTGAACGAGACGGCCAACGTCAGGGTAACGAGCAGGATCAAGCCAGCGACGGTCTCATTCCGTCGATACATCAACACGGCGAGCAGCCCATACAAGGCGAGGGACCCCGAGGCATGACCACTCGGGAAACTGTACGTCGTCGCGTCGAGGGCCGCATCGATCGACGGCCGATCGACGCCATAGATGAGTTTCAACCCTTGCGTCACAAGAAGCGTTGTGATGACGACGATCGGTAAGCGGAACGCCTCGAACCGGTCACCCCGCCACAAAAAATAAAGCATGCCGATGAACGACAGGCCGATCAACACCTTCACGCTACCGAGTTCGGTCACATAGACGAACAGCGGTCCGGCGAGCGGGTCGAGCGCAGACGTGACGAACCGGTCAACCGGCACTACCCAACCTAAAACAACGACCACCGAGAAGAGCACGAAACTAATCGCCCCGGTGATCGCCAACATGTTTGAGCGCGGTGTCATCAATACAAGCCTTTTCGTTCCCGCATCTCATCTTCTCCAAAGTCGGTCATATCGCGCAATCGGTGCGCCAAACGTCCCGAGGCGTTCGCCGCGATTGCGCCGACGAGGTCGTCCATGAACGTATGGACTTGTCCGTCTTCCATTTTCGTATCGAGTTGCTTGATGATGCCGATTTTCGCTTTGTCTAAGTATCCGAACGTCGTGACGGCGATGGAACCATATGTGTTGACGGCCCCAATGGCAATCGTCTCATCAACGCCGAACAAACCTTCGTCCGACGCCACAATCGATAGAAGGGGCTCGGATAACTGACCGCGCTCGGCGAGAATATCAAGTTCTGATCCGACGAGAATCGCATGTTGGAGCTCTCGTTTATCTAACACGGCCTCGACCGATTCCGTGCAGTCTTTCAATGACAAGTGGGGCGAATACGGCGCCTGCATTTGATAGACAATCTCGGCGATCGACTCAATCGATACACCCCGTTCAATCAATCTGGCCCGTGCGGCCTCGCGTACGTCTCGTGAGTGTGGTACATGTTTCATCATTTAGGCGGGAACACTCCCGCTACACATCCTTTCATCTCGAGAAGGTTTCTCTCGAAGTACTCAATCTCTATTATACTGAAAACTCGAAAAAAAGACTAAGCCCGCTTTGACTTCATTCAATAAATCGGTCATCATAAAAAAGTAGACCACTTTATAAAGGGGGAACTGGAATGAAGATTGGGGTAGTCTTATTTCCATCAAAACAAGTTCAAGACTTCGCCAACTCGTATCGGAAGCGATACGATACGAAGTACGCCTTGATTTCACCACACGTGACGATCAAAGAACGCACCGAGATTGACGAAGCCGATTTACCGAAAGTGCTCGAGTATTTGCAACAAATCGCGGACTCGACCAAACCGATTCAACTTAAAATCGATGGGGTTCGCTCGTTCGCACCGACGAATAACGTCCTTTACTTAAAAGTGTTGCCGACGCGCGAACTGTCAGCGCTTCAGGACAAACTTCACGAGGGTCTCCTCAACCAGCCTCCAAAATATGAGTTTCTTCCGCACATCACCATCGGACAAGATTTGACCGATGCTGAACTGTTCGATGTGCTCGAACGGATGCGCATGGAGCAGGTTCATTTCGAGGAAACAATCAATCGGATGGCCGTCATGTATGAGCTCGAAAACGAAACATGGAACGTCTATGAGACGTTCCGGTTCCGAGGATAAGATTACACGCTCCGGTCGACAAATCGACCGGGGCTGTTTTGTTGTTCAGCTTCTAGCCATTCTTCTTGGCGCGGCCGGATTCGTTGAACACGTTGAATCCGCGTGACCGGCTCGATATTCGCCCGTTCCGTCGGTTGAACTTGGCGATTTCCATATTGGACGACCGTGAAATCAATCTGATAAGGACCCATGTTCCAACCTCCTTTACAGGTCCTTACCCCAAATCGGTTCCAGATAATACAAAAAAGAGCGCATCGCTGCGCCCTTTCCCTAGATTTACAAAATATGATATCCGCTGTCGACGTGGATGACCTCTCCCGTCACACCACTGCCCATGCTCGACAACAAGAACAAGCCCGTCGAGGCCACTTCTTCTGCCGAGACGTTGCGGCGTAGCGGCGCCTTCTGCTCGAGCTCAGACAAGATGCTGTTAAAGTCGCCGACACCTTTCGCTGACAACGTACGAATCGGTCCTGCCGAGATCGCGTTGACGCGGACGCCGTGAGGTCCGTATTCGTTCGCCAAGTATTTGACGCTCGAGTCAAGAGCCGCTTTCGCGACACCCATCAAGTTGTAGTTCGGGACGACGCGCTCACCGCCGAGATACGTGAGCGTGATGACCGACGCGTCTTGTGCGAAATAAGGCTTGGCTGCTTTGACGACGGCCGTCAAACTGTACGCCGAGATATCGAGCGCTTGCGCGAACTGGCCGCGTGTCATCTCCGAGAACTCGCCGCGTAGCGCTTCCTTGTCCGCGAAGGCGATCGAGTGGGCGATTCCTTGAATCGGCCCTGCTTGCTCGTGAATCGTGCGGAACGTCGTATCGATTGCGGCGTCGTTCGTGACATCGCATTCTAAAAGTAGCGCTTCCCCGTTCAAATCGGCCGCGAGCGACTCAAGACCTGACTTGAACCGTTCGGCCGCATACGTGAGGACGAGCTTCGCGCCTGCTGCGTCGAGCGTCTTCGCGATCGCCCACGCGATCGAGCGTTTATTGGCAATTCCCATGACGACATACGTCTTATTCGTTAACGTTGGATAGATTGACATCGTAAACTCCCCTTTTTTAGTACCTGGTTATAACATCTGTTATCAGATTACAGAATGGTGTCTGTTTTGTCAACTGGCGCGTAACGTATTGCGATTTTTTTAACTTACGGTAAGATAAAATACGTATAGAAAGGGTGAGACGACTTCATCATGAACCGCATTCAATCTTATTTAAGAAGTTTAGACACGACACTTTTGACAATCGTCTTTTTCTTGATGGTCATTAGCCTAGGTGCCATTTACACGGCCCAACCGATGTTGCCGACACGATTACAACATATCAACTTCGCCTTCGACCAAGGAATCCGTTATATCATCGGATTCGCGGCCATGTTCGCCATCATGACGATCGAATACGAACAGTTGCGAAAAATTCACTGGTACCTCTATTCCTTTGGATTATTGCTGTTAGTCGGCTTGATTCCGCTCCGGGATACGACACTCGTTCCAAACATTAACGGGGCGTACGGCTGGTATAACGTGCCTGGTTTCAGTTTTCAACCGGCCGAATTCATGAAGTTGTTTTTACTTATCTCGATGGCCACGATCGTCTACGACCATAATAAACGTTACGGTTCGTCCCAACAGGATACGTGGCTGTTAACAAAGCTCGTATTACTCGCCATCCCGCCGCTCGGACTGATTGTGACTCAGCCAGACTTAGGGACTGGACTGGTTCTCATCACGATGCTTGGCGCCATCATCATCGTCTCCGGGATTGGTTGGAAGTGGTTGCTCGGTCTCTTTAGCGCCGCTGCCGTGACGATTGGCGGCTTCATGTACTTGTTCTTCTCTCATTTCGAGGTGCTGCAAAGCTTTGTGCCAGGGCACGCCTTGAATCGTTTCCAAGCCTGGATTTACCCGTATGAGTATTCCGATGACTTGGCTTTCCAGTTGATCAAATCGCTTCAAGCCATCGGGTCTGGTCAAATGTTCGGGGCCGGCTACGGTCAAGGTTTGGTCTACCTGCCAGAGTCGCAGACCGATTTCATCTTCGCCGTCATTGCTGAACATTACGGGTTCATCGGTGCGGCCATCGTGATTATCGTTTTCTTCTTGTTCTTATACCGAATGATTCATATCGCGCTTGAAGCGAGCAGCCCGTTCGGTAGTTATATCGTGACCGCAGTCATCGCCATGTTCACGTTCCAGATTTTCCAAAACATCGGCATGACAATCGGCGTCCTCCCGATCACCGGCTTAACCTTGCCGTTCATCAGTTACGGAGGGACTGGGATCATCATGAACATGATCGCCATCGGCCTCGTCATGAATGTCGCTTCGAAATCAAAATCGTATATGTTCGACGACGATTGAAAATAGTCCCGCGCTCAGCTGAGTGCGGGACTATTTGTATTACGCTTCAAATCGAAAATCATGTGGGTATGCCGCTTCAACGACGAGTCGTTCTCCGGTCATCGGATGGCAAAACGTCGCCGAGGCGCTGTGGAGCGCGTGACGGTCGAGTACGGTCTTGCCGCCGTACATCGTATCCCCGAGGAGCGGATGCCCGATATGGCGTAGATGGACCCGGATTTGATGGGTCCGTCCGGTCTCGAGGGCGATTGTCAGCGCCGTATATGCACCGAACGGCTCTGCTTCGAGAATATGGGTGACGGCATGTTGCCCGTCTGCCGTCACGATTCGCTCCATGATCGAATCCGGGGCGCGGCCAATCGGGGCATCAATCGTCTGCGGGTCGAGCGGTCCTTCGATTAACGCGAGATACGTCCGCGACAAGCCCCCGGTCTGTTGCAACTTGCTGAACCGATGGTGCACATACGCATATTTTGCGAACAAGACGACGCCGCTCGTGTCCCGGTCGAGTCGATTGATGACGTGAATCGCCGACTGCAACCCGATCTGTTCATAGTATCCGAGCACCGCATTGGCGAGCGTGTCGTCCGGATGGAGCCGGGACGGGATTGTCGCGATCCCCGCCGGTTTGTCGACGGCGAGCAAATAGTCGTCCTCAAACAGAATCGTCAGCGGCCGCTTGGAACGGACCATCGTCTCCGCAGGTTGTTCGACCGGGAAGTGGACGGTCACTTCTTCCCCTGCTTGAATGTCATAGCGAACGGTCCGTGGCTCACCGTTGACGAGGATGAGACCGCCCTGTTTGATTTGGGTCAACATCTTTCGAGAGATGCCGCAGTCTGTCATTAAAAAATCGCGCAGCGGGACGCTCGTCCCCGCGACGCGATGCAATGTGAATCCGTACATCGATTACTTCCCTTCCTCAATGAACGATTCCCGGACCCGTCGCCAAAATGGGAACGGGCGGAATCGGGCAAACGTCACTTTTTCTTTCGCGACCGCACAGCGAATCGAGCGCACGTTCGACCAAGACAACGCCTCTTGATGGTCGAATGCGAGTTCGAACTCTGTTTTCGTATGCGGCGCGATCTTCACTTGATGATGCTTCGGCAACAAGAGCGGTGACCCGATCGTCCGGTATACCAGGTTGTTGATCGAAGCCATCTCCGTCACTTGGATCGCCTCGATGGACGGATGGACGATGGCCCCGCCCAGCGCCTTGTTGTAGGCCGTCGATCCGGATGGTGTCGAGATGCATAACCCATCGCCCCGGAACGTCTCGAAGTAATCATCGCGAATCGATAAATCGCACACAAGCGTCCGCTTATAGTTTTTAATCGTACATTCGTTCATGGCGAGTTGACGTTCGGTCGTCCCGTCCTCATAGTCAATGAGCACCTCGACGAGCGGATAAGACACCGGTTCGAACGATTCGCTCGTGATCATTTCCGTCAACTCGTCGAGCTCGTCCGGTTGCCAGTCGGCATAAAACCCGAGATGGCCCGTATGGATCCCAACGAGCAACGTATCATCGAGCCGGTCGATGTATTCATGGAACGCCTGAAGCATCGTCCCATCCCCACCGACCGACACGACGATTCGCGGTTCTTTCGAGACCGAATGTCCCGCCTCGGTCAATTTATTCGTCAACTCGCGCGCAATGTCTGCCGACCGCGCGTCTCCCCGTGCTACAATCGCAAACTGCATACCGTGGCCCCCTAGTCTTGGTCCGTCTGGACGTTCATTTCTTTATCCCGGAACACTTGCTGTGCATCTTGAATCTCAACGCGGAGCTGGCTCATCTCGGCATCGAGCAAAAATGCCGCCTCGGCCGCCCGGCGCAGGCGCTCTTGGACCTCGACCGGCATATCCCCATCGTATTTATAGTTGAGCGAATGCTCGATCGTCGCCCAGAAATTCATCGCGAGCGTCCGCACTTGGACTTCGACGAGCGTCGGGAACTCGCCGTGAATCGTCTGGACCGGATACTCGAGAATCAAATGATATGAGCGGTAGCCGGATTCTTTTTGATTCGTGATATAGTTCCGTTCCTCGACGATTTTAAAGTCGGTCCGGTGATGGAGCAGTTCAAGGACATGGACGATATCGTCCACGAATTGACACATGATGCGAAGCCCGGCGATGTCTTGCATTTCCGTCGACAGCTTGTCGTAAGGGATTTGCTTTCGTTTCGCCTTCTCGAGGATGCTGCCGACCGGTTTGACCCGGCCGGTGACAAACTCGATGGGAGAATGGTCGTTTTGAGATTTATATTGCTTTCGAATCGCCTTGAATTTCACTTTCAGTTCATCGACCGCGATTTGATACGGCACTAAATATTGATCCCAATCCATTGATTGCATATGCTGTCACCACTTTCGTTCATTTCGGAAAACCCTGCTTTTTCCGTATGTATCCGATTGTATGGTATCATAAACGAACAATTGTTCATAGAATGGAGCGATGATTTATGACCCAAGAAGTGGAAATTGAATTCAAATCGATGTTGACGAAAGACGAATATGAGACGTTGCTCGCCGCCTACGATTTAACGGACAAAGTGAAATGGCAAGCGAACGATTACTTCGACACGCCGACGTTCGAACTGAAGAACCATGGCGCCGCTCTTCGGATTCGCGAGAAAAAACATGGCCAAGTGCTGACACTCAAGCAACCGCATGACGTCGGACTGCTCGAGACACACGCCCCCATCCAGGAAAAGGAAGCCGAGAACTTGTTCAAGTACGGCATCATTCACGACGATCAAATGAAAGAGGCACTTGCTTCGTTCGATTTGACGGGCCCGCTCGAACATCTCGGTCGTCTTGAGACGAAACGGGCGGAAATCGAGACGCCGGACGGTCTGCTCGTCCTCGACGAAAGTCATTATTTGGAGATTCACGACTACGAAATAGAATTTGAAGTGACCGACGAGGCGAAAGGGAAAATCGCGTTCGAGCAGCTCCTGCGCCACCACGGCATCCCGCTACGCCCCGCCAAAAATAAAATCGTTCGATTCATGGAAGAAAAGGTGCGTCGAAACCAAGGTTGAGCAGATACGTTGCCAACCTTTTTTTTTCGTTGCTACAATGAGCATACGATATATTTGATTTTTGTTTACGAGAGGAGGCGACACAATGGAACTTGAACAATGTAATGAGTCATCCTGTTCATTGGAAGAATCTTCTATCCAAGTAACATATAAGCCATTAGAGTTATTCTATTTCATGGACATCTCAGATCCAGACGGGCTTCATGTGATGACACTCATTAAAAAACTCGAACTTGAATACGGGCACTTGATTCGTTTCCGTATGGTTTCGACGGTTCCTACTTGTGTTGGCGGATGTCAAGAAGAGGTTCGCCTTCTCACGATGATCAAGGCTATGGAGTTACAAGGGAAACGTCATGCAATGCGCTTTATGCGCCATCTGCATATTAATGATATCTTTGTGAAGGATGGCTCTAGCGACAGCGACTTATGGGAGATTGCTCGCTCGTTCGTCAGTTACGGACTCGACATCGATGAGTTGGCAGCCGATATCCAATCCAATCAACTGCTGAGCGCCCTCGCAGTCGATCACGAAATTTTGAAAGACTGGGAGATCGAATCGCTTCCCGCCTTGACGTTCGTCACCCGTGATGAAGCGCTCAAGATCGAAGGGCTCTATCCGTATGACGTCTATCAGGCCGTCATGGCCGAACTACTCGGCTATGTACCGAGCCGCGAGACCGATTGGGATGTCGAGAAAGTGTTGGAACGTTATGATGCCTCGACGATCACCGAGCTCGCATTCATTTTAGAGCTCGATAAGCCTATCATCGAAAGAGAATTAAAAAAACTGTCACTCCAACAACGTTGTCGACCTGTCCCGGGTTGCAGCGGCCAAGCTTGGGCGACGAATAAATGACAAAAAACCCACGGCCGGGGAGCCGTGGGTTTTTTCAATGTGCTCCGCGGGGACGGAGAACATCGTAACCCGAGTATCTATACAGATCACAGGTTGGGAGAAAGTTTACGGTCAATAAAGGGGTTTGTGATTGATTTCACACTTATAATATACCGAGACGAGCACGACATGACAAGCACTTTGTTCATATTGTCACATAATGTTCACGCTCGCATTTTTTTATTGAAAAAGTAACGTTTCCATCTCGTCGAGAACAGCCTCGAACTGATCGAGCGCTGCGAGCACCGGTGCTTTCGTCGTCATATCGACGCCAGCTGCTTTCAACACTTCAATCGGGTAATCGCTCGATCCAGCCTTCAAGAACTTATCGATATAGCGACGGACGGCCGGCTCCCCTTCTTCCATGATTTGTTGTGACAACGCGGCCGACGCCGAGATGCCTGTCGCATACTGATAGACGTAATAGTTGTAATAGAAGTGCGGGATGCGCGCCCATTCGAAGGCGATCTCGGCATCGATGATGAGCTCGTCCCCGAAGTACCGTTTGTTAAGTTCAAGGTACGTCTCATTCAAATACTCAGGTGTGAGCGAGACGCCGTCTTGGGCCGCCTTATGGATCATATGCTCGAACTCGGCGAACATCGTCTGACGGAACAACGTGCCGCGGAACGTCTCGAGTTGATTGTTCAAGAGATAGAGCCGCTCCTGGCGGTCCGTGCGCGTCTTCAACAAGTAATCGTTCAAGAGCGCCTCGTCCGTCGTCGACGCCACTTCGGCCACGAAGATCGAGTAGTCCCCGTACGGATATGGTTGCGTCGCCCGCGTATAATGGCTATGGACCGAATGGCCGAACTCATGGGCGAGCGTGAACAAGTTGTTGACGTTGTCTTGCCAGTTCATCAAGATGAACGGCTGCGTGTCGTACGCGCCTGATGAATAGGCCCCGCTCCGCTTGCCACGCGTCTCGCGGACGTCGACCCAGCGTGAATCGAGACCGTCCTTGACGATTTGAACGTACTCGTCGCCGAGTGGTGCGAGTCCTTCGACCATGAGGTCTTTCGCTTCGTCATAAGGGATTTTCATGTCCACATCTTTAACGAGCGGCGTATACAAGTCATACATATGCAGCTCGTCCACTCCGAGTGCCCGCTTCCGAAGCGCAACGTATCGATGTAACAAGTCGAGTCGTTCGTTCACCGCTTCGACGAGACCGTCGTATACCGCTTCCGGGATGGCGTTATGATGAAGCGCCGCTTGACGGGCACTCTCGAACTTACGGACCGTCGCATAGAAATTGTCCTTCTTCACGCTGCCTGATAACGTCGAGGCGAACGTGTTCAAATATTGCTCATACGTGCCGTACATCGCCTTGAACGCGCCTTCGCGGACACTACGGTCACTCGACTCGAGGAACGTGATGTAGCGACCGTGCGTCAATTCGACATCTTCGCCTTTCTCGTTCTTCACTTTCGGGAATTTCAAGTCGGCGTTGTTGAGCATGCCGAACGTCGAACTCGACTGACCGAGCACGTCGCCGGCTTGGGCGAGAATCGCCTCTTCCGCTTCCGTCAACACGTGCGGACGTTCTTGCGCCAACTCGTCGAACGCGTGGCGATAGACGTTGAGTGCCTCATGCTCACTCATAAACGCCTCAATTCGGCTTTCGTCAATGGCGAGTAGTTCCGGTGTCATGAACGCGAGCTGAGCCGAAATCTGTGCCGCGAGCGAACCGGCACGGTCGTTCAATGCCTGATAATGGCTGTTCGATGTGTCTTCGTCATAACGCATATGGGCGTATGTATACAGTTTATGCAGTTGACGCGAGATGTCGTCACGAAGTTGTAAACCTTCAAACAAAGAAGCAGCTGATTCCCCAAGTTTTCCTTTAAACGCAACCAAAGCCGGTACGCTTGCCTTCAACGCCTCAAAATCTTGTTCCCAAGCTTGATCGTCTGCATAAATCGTCTCTAAGTTCCACGTCTCCTCGACGGGTACTTGTTGTCGTGTAAGTACTTCTGACATATGTCCACTTCCTTTTCCTAGTTTGTATACGATTTCGCCATGAATCGCTGAAACCCTTGAAATAATCGAAGATCGTTGAGAAGAGCCGTCTCTAGCGTCTTTGGCACATGCCAATCCTCCACCGATTCCGTCACATCAAACACGTTCAAGAGTTGTCTCCATTGTACTTCAAACGCTTGGAGAAAGTCGCTTGTCGGGGTCACATCACACTGGCGGCACGTTTTCTCGATACTCCACGCGACCGAATCGTTAGGACGTTCACGCCGATTCAGATAAAGCACCATCTGAAACGTGAACGGATGAATGTGAACCCCCCAGAGCGAAGGTAGCGGCAGATAACAGTGACTCGGCATGAGAGCTGGTAACATCCCGATCGGATACAGCCGGTTCAAAATGAGTCGACGGTACTGTGGCGTCGGATACGGTGGAGTCATCCGTCTCTGCCGGACATGTTGCGTCCATCTATGTGTATCAAAGTGATAGAACGACTCGAACGGCGAGACATCGAACGACGTTACGGGCCGCCAATGACCGATTCCGCGGCGAACCGAGACCGGAAATCCGACGAAACGATACAACGCTTGGCCGGTCGGGACGATGACCGTATGTCGCCGCGCCAGTTCGGCCCGCATCCACGGTTTGAACGTCGCTACACCTCCGGGTTGCATCCCGCTCGCCAGCCAGACGACGTCGAGTCCGTTGTCGCGATAATGTCTCGTCCGCTCGACGTAAGACTCGATCGAGAGCGAAGATGCCTGGATTTCAACGACGATTCGTTCCTCGTGACGTGTTGCAATCAAGTCGGCACGGCGTGAGCCGAGGATGACTTCTTGCTCGACGGTATATCTTTGCGCTTGAAGCCACTGCCGGACGCCCCATTTGTCTTCGTGGTGTCCCGTCGACTCGCCGCGTCCACACGGATGGACATGGGCGAAATGAAGACGTCGCTTCACCCCTTGCTTGACGATGACACGTTCCCCGCATTCAGGACACACAAAAGGGGCAAACGGTTCGATTCGCCCCCGACTCAACGTAAGGGCATCCACATACCCTCCTGTTCGACCGATGGCAAATCGCATTCCGCTTCCCCCTCATAATAGTGGTGAAAACATTCGGGCCAATGACTCGACGAGTTTGATGAAATAAGATCGTTCCGAGAACGCCCGGATCTCCAACTCGTGTGACCCTTCAAAGTCTTTATAGAGATCTTGCTTGAGCTGATGGACGGAGTTCGTGTTATACAAGAGCGCGTTCACCTCGAAATTGAGGTGGAAGCTCCTGAAGTCCATGTTCGCCGTCCCGATTGTTGCCAACCCGTCGTCGACGACGATGACTTTCGAGTGCATGAACCCTTCTTCGTACAAATAAATCTTCACGCCAGCGCTGAGCAGTTCTTCGAAGTACGACCGGCTGGCATAAAACACGATTTTATGGTCCGGATAGCTCGGGAGCACGATTCGCACATCGATTCCGGATAACGAGGCGGTTTTGAGCGCGCTCATGATATCCTCATCGGGAATCAAATACGGCGACGAGATATACACCGATTTTTTCGCGGCGTTGATGAGCGCGAAATAAATCGACTTCATCGTCTCATACGGTTCATCCGGTCCGCTCGCCACGATTTGCACGCCCCCGCTCGCGCTTCGTACCGTCTCGAGCGGTTCGAGATAGAACGGTGTGAACAGGCGCTCGCCCGTCATATAGTACCAGTCCTGCAAAAAGATCAGTTGTAGTTCCGAAACCCCTTCCCCTCTGACGTACAGATGCGTATCGCGCCAGAAGCCGAACTTCGAATGCTCGCCCAAATACTCGTCGCCGACATTCAATCCGCCGGTGAACGCCTCCGTCCCGTCGATGACGACGATCTTCCGGTGGTTCCGGTAGTTCGTCTTACTCGAGACGAGCGGTAAAACGACGGGGAAGAATGCTTGAACGTAGACACCCGCTTGACGCATCTCGTCGAAGAACGTCCCGCTCGTATGAATCGAACCGACGGCATCATACAAGAAGCGGACCTCGATCCCCGCCTTCGCCTTGTCGATCAAAATGCGTTGAATTTCCCGAGAAATACGATCTTCTCGGAAAATATAATATTCGAGGTGGATATGGCGAGTCGCCCCTTTCAAGGCGGGCAACAGTTTTGAAAACTTTTCTTGCCCGTTCGTCAGCACTTGCGTATACGTGTTCGACGAGACGGGTAATTGATTAAGTGACGACGTCAAATGGAGCAGCTTCTCATAATCGTCGTGGGAGAACATAAGAGACGGTGAGAGCGTCATCGCCTTCTGTCGATAGGCGAGGTACGTCTCTTCATCGAGCATCGCCTTCTCTTTGAACATCCGCTTCCGGCGGTAGTTTTGGCCGAACACGAAATACGCGAACAAACCAATGACTGGGAAACCTAGCATGACGATCGCCCAAATGAGCGTCCGCTGCGGATTGCGGTTCTCGAGCAAGATGACGAGCAAAATGCTGAACGTCGTCAAGAAGACGAGCACTGAAAACAAGCCAATCACTTGGGAGCTCCAGTAATATGATAATACGGCAATGAGACCTGCGAGCAAAATCAGGGATAAAAGTACTTGTATGCGTCGCAACATATTATAAACTGACCCCGTTTCTATCTTGTATTATCATAATTATACAACTTAACGCCATCTTTTGAGGGGAGCGAACAAAATATGGGCACATTTTTGATTACGGGAGCGACGAGCGGGATTGGACGGGCCGTCGCCCTTCGGTTAGCAGAGGAAGAACATGACGTCATCGGCGTCGGCCGGGACGAGGCACGAGGTGAAGAAATCGAGGCTGCGTCCGCTCGCATCACGTTTGTGGCGTGCGATTTGTCGCAAGCTGACGAGATTGAGACGATGATGGACGGACTCAAAGACCAGGCCATCACGTTAGACGGACTCTTTAATAACGCGGCGACGTTTGGACGCCCCGGGACGCCGGAACGGTTGCCGGCGTCCGCGTTCGATGACGTATTCGAACTGAACGTGCTCGCGACGAACCGGCTCATCCAACGTGCTATTCCGCTCCTAGCGACGGGAGCGAGCGTCGTCAATAACGCCGCCATCGTCGGTCACGTCAAATTCCCACCGATGCTCGGTCCATATGCCGCCTCGAAAGCGGCTGTTATCGCCTTGACGAAGACGTTCGCCCATCGGATGAAAGGGAAAGTCCGCTTCAACGCGGTCTGTTTCGGCCCGGTCGACACCCCGCTCAGTCACAAATTGTACGGCGGTGAGGCCAAGTTTCAAGAGGCGATGACGCATCATTTCAGGGGACATGCCGCCAAACCGGATGAAGTGGCGCCGGTCGTGACCTTTTTATTGAGCGAGGCATCGAGCTATATTAACGGCCAAGCCATCACCGTCGACGGGGGCTATACGCTCTCATGACGGAAAAACAGGAAGGGGTCCTCTCGGGCCCCTTCCTGTCTCGTCAGTCTCGTATTTTCCGCGCTTGCGTCATCTGATTCGTCAAGAACGCTTTCTCTCGCGGATGCAACTCATCCAAGTCGAGCGCTTGCTCAAAGTAGTCGATGAAGTCCTCGAACGTTTTATCATGCGATGAGTGTGCCTGAATCCGGGCGATTCGGATCGCCTCGAAGACGGACGCCATCACAAAAATGTCGTGGCTCGCGTATGTCTTAACGGGAGCGAACGCCTCAAATAGCGTCGCTTCCATCGTTTTTCGCTTGGCATGCCAATTGCTTTTGTCGTTGGAGAATAAAAAATCGCCTGCCGGCAACCGGCTCAGTTCGCGTAAAATGTCTCCGATATAGTGGATGGCGTGAATCGCCGTATTCGGATCATTGATGCCCGGTGAGACGCCTTTCAGTGCAATCTCACTCAGCTTCTCGATGACGAACGCCGGGTCTTGAATCGATGAACGGATCTCGCCGATTTGGAACACGTCGAGATCGGGGGCTTCTTCCCCGAGCCAATAGCCGAGGATGTCCCCTTCCGCCACAAAATCGCCGACGGCCACGACCGATTCAAAATCCATGTCACGATTCTCTTGCTTCTCACTCGAGAACAGCTGGACGTAGCCTGTTCGTGAGGCATAGACTGCCTGACCCTCGAACGTATGAATCGCTCGTTCCGGAACGATGTACATCTTCTCGTCTTCGACCGCCCGTCTTTGGTTTTCGATGACAGATAGCGCTTCGCGATGCAACGCCGATAAGAGGCGTTCCGCTTGAATCGAGACGCTGATCGTTTGAATGAATTTGACGAACGCCCAAATCGAGCTGACGACGAGCAGGACACTGATGCCTGAAGCGAGCACGACGTCCTCATCTGACGTCCGGATGAGGAACAAGTTCGTGATCCCATAGATTGTCGTCATGATGAACAGCCCGAGTGTATGCTTCGACGCCGAGTTCGTCAAAAAGTTATTGATCGTTCGGGGCGAGAACTGCGATGAATATGTCGTCAACACGACGAGGATTGTCGAAAAGCTGAACGTCATCATCGTCATGAGACTCGTGAACGACGAAGACAGGACGGAAGCCGCCGCATTCTTGTCTAAGTAAATGATTTCCGGTAACAGTTCTCGAAAAAAACTTCCAAAATATTGAGTAAGGAACGTCAACGCAATCCCTCCCACTCCGTATAAGAACGGGACGAACCAGGCACTATCCGCCAACATCAACTGCAAACGCTTCAACATCACGACACCTCTTTATGTATAAGTTAGAAAAAAACCGCCTGTCCACATGAACAGGCGATTGGGGTTTAAAAATAGTGACGGACTTTGGAGAAGACATCCCCGTCGAGAATGAGCTTGCCGTATTCTTCAAGCATCGCTAACGTCTGCGTGCTGAATGTCAAATACTCGGCCAAGAGACTCAAAACGTTCTCTTCTTCCTCGGGTTCCATTTCTTCCGGGAAATCAATCCACAAGTAATACTTCTGATCGTAGTGGAATAGTTTGAGGTCGACGTTGCTTAACGTCTCTCCCGCCCGTTTACTGAGCGAGATGATAGCCTCAAAGTCATCCGTTTCCATGGCGAGCGGAGCCCACGCCTCCTGCTCGGTTTCTTCATCGAGTTCACTCAATTGGTCGAGCACCGATTGTTGGTCGCGTGCCTCATCGATTGCCGAGCGTAGGAGTGATCCGAGCTCAGAATCGTCTTCGGCGTCAATCACGTTTTTTGCGATCGTCACGGTCACTTCGAGTCCTTTTTCAAACGCTTGTACTTGTATCCATAGTGGACCATCAAACGAGATATCTTCCCGTTCGTGCGCTTCGTCCATCATCTGCCAGAACAGCTGCTCACCACGTTCTCGGTTATACCAGATTTCATCACGAGCGAAACCGCGTTTTTCGATATCGACATACGTAATGAAAAATTTGACGGTGTTGTCGTTGATGCGCTCAATTTTCACGATTGTCCACTCCCTTCTCACCTCACTCCTACTTCAACAATTAAGGAGGAGAGGGGAAATTGTCTTGTTATCATAGTACCCTTTTTTTAACGTGTCAATCTATTGATGATGGGGTTGTTACTATTATTTTATCGGAAAAACGGAATAATAAAAAGCACACTGCTTAGACAGTATGCTTCCTCACTCGTTGACGAGTCGTTGCGCTTCTTGAAGTTGGAACGTCCGGACCTTGCGCGGCAAGAATCGACGAATCTCATCTTCGTTGTACCCGACTTGAAGACGTTTTTCATCAATCAGAATCGGACGACGAAGCAGTCCCGGATATTCTTGAATCAAATCGTATAGTTGTTGGAGTGAAAGCGCATCGACCGATACGTCGATTTTCGAGAAAACTTTAGACCGGGTCGAGATGATTTCATCCGTCCCATCTTCTGTCATGCGTAAGATTTGTTTGATCTCATTGAGTGAGAGTGGTTCTGAAAATATGTTCCGTTCCGTGAATGGGATATCATGCTCCTCGAGCCATGCCCGTGCTTTTCGGCACGATGTGCAGCTCGGAGACGTGTACAGTGTGACCATTTTCGTTCCTCCCTGATCAAGTGTTCGTTCATCTTTTTCAAGTGACTCTATTTGTATACCCAAAAAATCGCTCACTTAATTATAATAATTCTTATTTATTGAAACTTCAATGATAACTTTTCTCAACCGGGTAAGAAAAGAGGACGCATTCAGGAGAATGCGACCCTTGATCGACCGTTCTAGGACGCCGGCATCCGAGAAACCGGTTGTGATACCGTCTCTTTGCCAGGCTTCACTTGTAAGTCTTTCAATTTCTTCTTGAGGACTTCTTTCAGAAGTTTCTTTTTCTGTTGCAATACTTTGTCACGCTCTTTCATGGTCTCTCACCCCCAACGCCATAAGGACTCGACCAACCCGACCGTTACTGAATCTGAAAATCTTGAACTTGCACTAATCTACAATTAAATTATAGCACATTCTTATGAAAATGGTTGAACAATCTCAAAGATTTTCATCATTTCACACGTTCCAAATTTGCTTTTCCTATTCAATTCCCGTATAGTTAATAGAAATAACCTTTGAAATCACCAAGGAGGAGAGCGAATATGAGAATTACGTTAGAGACGATTATGCAACACCCGGTCACCCAAAAATACTTGACCCGCTCCGGTCTAAAACACGCCGTCGACGTGTGTGAACGCGCTCTCGAATTGGCGACGCGACGAGGACTTGATACGGATTTGGCGACGAAAGCCGCTCTGCTCCATGACATCGGTCACTACGAATGGTACACCGAAGGCAAATGGAATTACGATTTATATCGTCAAAACGACATCCATGCGATTAAAGGGGCCGAACGTGCCCACAAGCTATTGATTCGTCTCGGGGAAGATCCGGCGCGCGCGAAAGAGATCTCGGTCATGATTTTGCTTCATACGGATTCCTATCTGCCGCCTAACCGGATTCAACGCACCCCGCTCCAACAGCTCGTCCATGATGCCGATACGTACGTCGAACAACCAGGCGGTCTCCACCACTACGAGACGATGGACATCGAAGACGCCTTGGCCCGTGTCCGTTTGATTGACGCGGTTGTTACGAGAATGTCCCATTTCCCAAGAATAGCTAACGCTTAAACTGGTATTGTAAATTGTTATAAAAACAGTAGTTTAAATGTCAGACAATTCGATTTAAAACTTTCTCTTAAAAACACAAAAAGGATTGACACCTAGCACTTAGGGTCAATCCTTTTTGTGTTTTTAAGTTACATCTTAATTAGATCTGTCATGAGACCCTTTAATTCATCATCAGTTAGTTTGTTATTTCTATCGACTAAATGAAAAGTAAATTTGGGACTAACATTTTTAACTTCCATAACCTTATTGCCTTCCAAATAGTATATGGTTAAGTTTTCTTTAAAGGTCTCTCTTTGGTCTGAAGTATCAGTTTCAATATTGATATCAAAATTATATCCGATCAATTCCACGGGATTATCCTCAAACATAAAACTTGCTTTATATTCGAAATTGTTATCCTCGTTTATTTTAAAAAGATATTCCGTAAATCCAGTTCCCATTTCACTTTTATCAATTACAGCTCCAAATATTTTAACTAAAGTATCATTAGAAACCTCTGTAGTTGATGCTCCACTCGGAAAAAAACTTGGATTAAACTCGTTAGAAGAGGCGGGAAGATTTCGAATCTCATCATTTGATTCCGTAACCTTCAAATTAAATATTAATACTGACAAAATACCAGCAATAACTAATAAAAAGCTCAAATGCCTTTTCTTGTTTCGCATAGATTAATATTTAAAGAAGGTATGCGATCTATGTTGAAGTGAAGCATTCGTGTTAAAGTTATCTTGGAAGTAAACTGTAACTTCTCTAGGTTTAGTGATATTTGGTTTCCAAATAGTTGATGGTTCATCTCTAAATAATTTATTAGAGAAAGAGTATCTTACCGTACTACCACTACTATTAATAGCGTACATATGAGTATAGTAAGGTTGTCCTTTAGTATAGCTGTTGTTTAACCTTACCTGCGTTAGTTTTTTCGTGCTCAAATCAAAAGTGAATCTTTGGTTTAAAGTACCGCGTCCTGCTGTTGATGCACTTCCGAAAGAAAGGTAATGAGAATAGTATCCCGTTCCTGACGTACTTTTTGAAACTGAAATCTCTTTAATATGAGCTTCATAAGAAGCATCAGCTGTTAAACCTGAACTGAATACCAAAGCGCCGCTCAGTAAAGCAGTTGCTAAAATTTGTTTTTTCATGTAATTATCCCCTCTTATTCCTGAATTTTATTACAATTTAATTTTACCACAAATTATACAATGTTAGAATATGTATTTACTACTTGATTTCCAAATATGTTTTCACTCTTTTTCTAAATAATGGCTGAATACCATCAACCATCCCATTTTCAATTATACGAGTTGCGCTTTATATGCTTCGTACTCTTCGTCTGTCAACGAGACGTAATGACCTGGCTCGACTTCGCGAAGCGGCGGGATGCTTGAATCTTCATCCGAACGTCCGACGGCACCGAGTGATTTTGACTCATACACGATACGCTTACGTGTGCGCTCATGCTCTGGATCCGGAAGCGGGATCGCTGAGAGAAGCGACTTCGTGTAGGCGTGGATCGGGTTCTCGTACAAACGCGCTGCAGGAGCGAGTTCGACGAGGTGACCTTGATACATAACACCGATCCGGTCTGAGATATACTTGACCATCGACAAATCGTGAGCGATGAACAAGTACGTCAAGTCACGGTCGCGTTGCAATTCTTTCATCAAGTTGACGACCTGGGCTTGAATCGATACGTCGAGAGCCGAGATCGGCTCATCGGCGATGATGAAGTCTGGTTCAACCGCGAGAGCTCGGGCAATCCCGATCCGCTGACGTTGTCCACCCGAGAATTCGTGTGGGTAACGGCTCGCGTGCTCTTTCGTAAGACCAACTGTTTCAAGAAGGTCATAGACACGATTCATCCGGTCTTCTTTCGTCTTAGCGAGGCCGTGGATATCAATACCTTCAGCAATGATATCAGCGACTGTCATCCGTGGGTTGAGCGATGCGTATGGATCTTGGAAAATCATTTGCATAGCCCGGTTGAACTTCAGCTTTTCAGCTTTGTTCTTTTTCCCGTGGACGTTCTCGCCTTTAAAGATGACGTCTCCGTCGGTCGCGTCATACAGTCCGATGATGGTACGACCTGTCGTCGATTTCCCACAACCTGACTCGCCAACGAGACCGAGTACTTCGCCTTTATAAATATCGAACGAGATGCCGTCGACCGCTTTGACGACGCGACCTCGGCCAATTTTAAAGTGCTGCTTCAGGTCTTTTACTTCGAGTAATTTCTCGCGTTCCATTATTCAGCACCACCTTTCAAAATCGATTTCGCGAACGCGCTGTCCGGACGGTACTTGAGAGCAAGGTCACGGATGGCTCGTGGCGGCGTCACTTGCGGTGCTTGTGGGTGCAGTAACCAGCTCGCCGCATAGTGCGTGTCACTAATTTGGAACATCGGTGGTTCTTTTTCAAAGTCGATTTTCATCGCATACGGATTACGTGGTGCGAAAGCATCGCCTTGTGGTGGGTTGAGCAAGTTTGGCGGTGTTCCCGGGATCGCCGGAAGCGCCTCATTCGGGTCGTCGGTCGGACGTGGCATCGATCCGAGCAAGCCCCATGCGTATGGGTGACGTGGCTCGTAGAAGATCTCATCGACCGTCCCTTTCTCAACAATCTTTCCGGCGTACATGACGGCAACACGGTCTGCCATGTTCGCCACGACACCAAGGTCGTGCGTGATGAAGATGATCGCTGTGCCCGTTTTTTGTTGAATATCTTTTAGAAGCTCCAAAATTTGAGCTTGAATCGTTACGTCGAGGGCCGTCGTCGGCTCATCGGCAATCAACACTTTCGGGTTACATGCGAGTGCGATCGCGATGACGATCCGTTGACGCATACCACCTGAAAGTTGGTGCGGATATTGCTTGAGACGTGCCTCTGGGTTCGGGATCCCAACGAGTGTGAGCAATTCGAGCGTACGCTTCTTCGCATCCTCACCCGTGAGACCTTGGTGTTGCTTCAATCCTTCAGCGATCTGCTTAAAGATCGTCATCGTCGGGTTAAGTGATGTCATTGGGTCTTGGAAAATCATGGCGATATCACGGCCACGAATTTTCAACATTTCTTTTTCCGATAACTTCGCCAAATCTTTGCCTTCGAACAAGATTTCCCCGTTCGTAATTTCACCTGGCGGGTTTGGGATCAGACGCATAATCGCTTTCGATGTGACGGATTTACCAGAACCCGATTCACCAACGATGGCGAGCGTCTCGCCTTTTTTCAAATCAAACGATACGTTGCGAACGGCTTGTACCGTTCCGGCATACGTATGGAACGAGACCGCTAAGTCTCGGACAGATAAAATCGTTTCCATTCACGAGTCCCCCTGTTTCTATAATTATTTACGCATTTTCGGGTCGAACGCATCACGCAAGCCATCGGCGAGCAAGTTGAAGCTGACCATGAGCAAGACGATGATGACTGACGGGATAACGAGCAAGTACGGGAACGTCCGTAGCTCTTTATATCCATCGTTGATCAACGTTCCAAGCGATGCTTGAGGTGCTTGCAAACCTAGACCTATAAAGCTGAGAAACGCTTCGAAAAAGATAGCCGACGGGATCGTGAACATGAGCGTGATGATAATGGCGCCAAGCGTATTCGGAATTAAGTGTTTAAACACTAATCGATTGCTTGAAGCACCGAGCGTACGGGCAGCCAACACAAACTCTTGATTTTTCAATTTCAAAATTTGACCGCGGACAAGTCGACTCATCCCAATCCAACCGGTGATCGTCATCGCGAGGATAATGGAAAATACGCCAGGGTCGAAAATTAAAATTAATAAGATAATCAAAATCAAGTTCGGAACACCTGTCAAAATCTCAACAATTCGTTGCATAAAGTTGTCAACACGTCCGCCGAAGTAAGCTGAAATACCACCGTAGGCGACTCCAATAACTGTATCAATCAACGCAGCCACAAAACCGATGAAGAGCGAGATGCGTGTCCCTTCCCAAACACGTGACCAAAGATCACGGCCGAGATAGTCTGTACCGAACCAGAAGTTCTCTTCGACATTTTTCTGTTCGTAGAAATCAATATCACGGCCACCGAGGTTGGCCATTCCATCAAACCCTGCCCATTCGAGTCCAGTGACTTTAGGCGGGAGTTTTGCTTGTGAGATGTTTTGAGTATAGGCGTCGCGTCCAGACAGCATCGGACCAAACAACGCAAGAAAAATCACAATTAAAATAACAGTAAGTGAAATTATAGCAGCTTTATTCTTTTTCAGCCGCATCCAAGCGTCTTGCCAGAAGCTTAAACTTTTACCACCAATTCGTTCAGCGAGCTGTTCGTTCATCTCGACACGTTGGAACATCTCTTGGTCGAACTGCTCGAAATTCTTTTTATTTTCAATCATCAGTTATTCCCCCCCCAAACGAATACGTGGGTCAACGACTCCGTAGAGCAAGTCGACAAGCAGAATGATAATAATGAACAGGCCTGAGAAGAACAGCGTCGTACCCATGATGACCGAGTAATCATTCAACGTAATAGATGTGACGAACAATTCACCAAGTCCAGGAACCGCAAAGATTTTCTCAATGACGAACGTACCTGTCAAGAGACCGGCCGTCATCGGTCCAAGAATCGTGATCGCAGGAATCATTGCGTTACGTACCATGTGTTTCCAAACGATGGCATTCCCGGTCAGTCCTTTCGCCTTCGCGAGCGTGACATAGTCTTGTCCGGTCACTTCTAGCATCTCGGTCCGGACGAAACGGGCAATAGACGCCGTAACACCGAGCGAGAGCGAGATGGTCGGCAAAATCGTGTGTGCCGGTGAATCCCAGAACGCGACAGGGAGGATTTGTAATTTAACCCCTACATAGTACTGAAGGAGGGCTGCAAATACGAACGACGGGACAGAAATCCCGATAACCGATACGAACATTGAACCATAGTCGATGTACGTGTTATGACGGATGGCTGCTACGATTCCGAGCAACAACCCGACAAAAGTACCAAGGACTAATGCTTGAATACCTAATTGTGCCGAAGGTCCAATTCGTTCCATAATCAACTCCGTCACCGGCCGGTTGGCCGTACGGAATGACACGCCGAGGTCACCTTGCACAAGGTTCCCTAAGTACGTCGCATAACGAACTGGAAGCGGATCATTGAGTCCGTAGCGATCGTTCAAGAGCTGAATTTGTGTTTCCGTCAATTTCTCCTGGTTTTGGTACGGCGAACCTGGAAGCAGGTCCATCAGGAAAAACGTGAACGTCGCAATCAAGAAGAACGTGATGAGGCCGTAAGTCAGCCGTTGCAGAATATAACGTCCCATAAATAAATACCCCCTGTTTTTCTAATGTGTCTATGCTTGCACCAACAGCGTCACTATGACATATTGCCCTTTTCTTGAATTCACAAAATGAAAGGAATTTTCTGAAAGAATAGGTCAAACGTCATCTCAAGGCTCTTAACACAGCACGTGAAAATTGAAGAATGCTTAGTTTGTAAAGTATTCTGAATTTTCACTGTTACTACATTATACTTTACCAACAAAACATTTGAATAGTATTTTCTCTCATTTCGGTTTTTTTTTTAGAAAAGGGGGGACATGCATGATGCATGCCCCCTTCTCCTTTAGTTGATGTCGACGTATTTGTACTGGTAATCAGCACCGAATAGTTGACGGTTGAAGTTTTCGACGTTTGGACGGAGCAAGTAAGCCACACCAGCTTGATAAATCGGCATGATGGCTTGATCTTGTTCAATCAAGAGCGTCTCTGCTTCTTTAAATTTGTCATAACGAGCATCGATCGCTGTTTCAGCAGATGCTTCATCAATCAATTTATCATAGGCAGTAGACTTGTAGTTGATATCGTTTTGACCGTTGTCAGACGTGAAGATACCAAGGTTTGTGAGCGGATCTTGATAGTCAGGTCCCCAAAGGGCGAATGACATTTGGTACTCCCCTTTAGCTTCGAGTTCGAGTTTGTTGTTGAACGGTTGTTGTGAGATGCTCACAGTCACGTTCGGCAGGTTCGATTCGATTTGGCCTTTCATATACTCTGAAATTTGTTTCGATACTTCGCTGTCGAATGAGAGAAGTTCGATTGTGACAACTTCGCCGCCAGTCGCTTCTTCCCACAGCGATGCCGCTTCGTCAGCGTTCGTCTCAAAGTGCGTCACGCCTTCCGTGTAATCCGTGCCGTCTTCATACTTGATGAAGTCTTTCGGGATGAATGAAGTCGTGGCGATTGAACCGTTGTTCAAGAGTTGATCGATGATGCCGGCTGGATCGACCGCACGAGCGATTGCTTTACGAGCATTGACGTCAGCGAAGACTTCATCTTCATGATTGAATTTGAAGTAACCGACGCTTGAACGAAGACCTGTATTATAATCATCGTTCTCTTGGAAAGCAGCAACTTGTTCAGATGAGAGGCCAGCGTAGTCGACTTCTCCTGCTTCATATAAGTTGACGACAGTCGATGTTTCCTTGACGACACGAACGTCGACTTTCTCAAGTGATACATTTTCAGCATCCCAATACGCGTCGTTTTTTGTCAATACGTATCCTTGCTCACGATCCCACTCCGACCATGTGAATGGACCGTTGTAAATGTGGTTCTCAGGATTCGTCGAGAAGTCCGCACCTTTTTCAGTGGCGAACGCTTCGTTGATCGGTGTGAACGTACCGAACGATGTGAGTGAGATGAATGATGGGTCTGGACGTTCGAGTGTGACTTCGAGAGTCTTCTCATCGATTGCCTTCACACCGAGATCTTCTTTTGGAAGCTCTCCTGTGTTGATGGCTTCTGCGTTTTTAACCGTGTTCATGATATACGCGTATTGTGAACCTGTTTCAGGATCCACGGCGCGTTGCCAAGCGTAGACGAAATCGTTCGCTGTGACAGGTTCGCCGTTAGACCATTCCGCATCACGGAGTGTGAACGTGTAGACCGTTTCGTCTTCATTCACTTCAGGCTCTCCTTCAGCGATAGCTGGAACGGCATTCCCGTCTTGGTCGAGACGATAAAGACCTTCCATCGTGTTGGCGATCAAGTTGAACGCGACTGCGTCCGTCGCGAGCGCCGGGTCAGCCGTTGTAATATCAGACGTGTCCGTCAAGCGGAGTACTTTTTCTCCGTTCGAAGACGAACCGCCGTCAGAGTCTCCGCCAGTCGAGCACGCGGCGAGCACTGAACCGAGTGCCAAGATGAGTGTCATCATGAGCAAAATCGATTTTTTCTTCATTGCGATGTCCCCTTTCTGAATCGTGAAGCATGGCGTTTCGTCGGATGTAACATCTTACTTTTTCTTTAATTTTCTGAATATTTCATTTTGTATCCGACGAAAGAACGTTAGGGCTATTGTAAAAAATTTTTAATCAAACTGTCAACTCCTTAATAAACCGCTGTCATTTCCAACACGAACTTCTCGCCTTCTTCACCAATCAACGGGTATCATAGAGCCATAGGGCGGATGGCTCGATGGAGCGCATCCACACTGAAAGGAGTTTGACATATTGAAAAATTTTAGAAGTATACTAATCGTTTGGGGAATTGTCACAATTGTCTACACGGTTTGGTCGAGCTTGTCTTATTATCAGGATGAAACGTTATCGTTTCATTTGAGCGGCGGATTGTTTGTCGCTGGGATGCTCGTCTTTGCGATCGGCATGTTCTCTCAAATGAGCGCGTCCGGATTATTCGACGGCATCATGTACGGGTTCAAGCGCAACCGTCGCGCCAAGTTGAAAGAGATTGATCCGGATTATGAAGAAGACGAAGAAGCGACACCAGAAGAACGCGCGTCTCAAAAACAATCAGCTTGGCGTTGGGTGTATGTCGGGGTTGTCAGTATCGTTCTCTCCTACGTGATCACCCTCGTTTGACCTTCCGATTTTTCAGACGATATGCTACACTATGGCTAGAACAATAGGAAACACAAAGAAGAAGACAAGTACCTCGAATCCCCTTTCCCCCAGAGAGTCTACGTTGCTGCGAGTAGATGGAAAGCGTCGAGCGAATGGACTTCGGAGTGGCTCGCCTGAACGGTAGTACGGCGAGACGGACACGCCCGTTAACGCGATCAAGTGGCATGAACTTCATGCAAATTTGGGTGGCACCGCGGTTATTCGTCCCGATTTTTTCGGGCGGGGAACCGCGGTTTTTTATATTCTTTGGAGGTGCAATCATGGCAAAAATCTTTTCTGGCATTAAACCGACCGGCGTCGTGACGCTCGGCAACTACTTAGGCGCGATGAAACAGTTCGTCGAGCTCCAAGAAGAGCACGAGGCGTTCTACTGTGTCGTCGATCTCCATTCGATCACGGTCCAGCTCGACCGGGTCGAGTTGATGGACAACACGCGCAAACTCGCGGCGCTCTATCTCGCCTGCGGACTCGACCCTGAGAAATCGACGATTTTCGTCCAATCGGAAGTGAAAGCGCACGCCCAGCTCGGATGGATGTTGACATGTATCGCCGGCATGGGTGAACTAAGCCGCATGACGCAATACAAAGACAAATCTCAAAACAGTGAAAACATCGGCGCCGGCTTGTTCGTCTATCCGACGCTGATGGCAGCCGATATCCTCTTGTACGGGACAGAACTCGTCCCGGTCGGCGATGACCAAAAACAACACGTCGAATTGACACGTGATTTGGCCGAACGCTTCAACAAACGTTATTATGAGACGTTCACGATTCCTGAACCACTCATTCAAAAAGAAGGCGCGCGCATCATGAGCTTGACGAACCCCGTCAAGAAGATGTCGAAATCGGATGCGAACGTAAAAGGTTTTATTTCAATGCTCGATGAGCCGAACGTCATCCGTAAGAAAATCAAGAGCGCGGTTACGGACTCGAGCGGTGTCATCAGTTTCGACCGGGAGAACAAACCAGGCATCTCGAACTTGCTTGAGATTTACTCGCTGTCGACCGATACACCAATCGATGAACTCGTCGAGCGCTACAAAGATTCGAATTATGGGACGTTCAAGCAAGACGTCTCGGAAGCGGTCGTCGCGTTGCTCGAGCCAATCCAGAATCGCTATCACGAACTCGTCGACTCAGCTGAGCTCGATGCGATCCTCGACGCGGGTCGTGAAAAAGCGGAAGCCGTCGCCAACAAAAATCTCGCGAAGATCGAGAAAGCGATGGGCCTGAACCGAAAACGGGCCAAAGTGAAGAAATAAGAAGAAGCCGCCCTTTGCATGCAAAGGGCGGCTTCTTCGTGTAGCGTATTAGCTTAATTTGATGACACAAAAAAAGAGACAGGCGTCCCTGTCTCTTTTCGCGTATTGTTTCGGATTACTGTTTGCCTTCGATATAAGCCCACTTGTACGAGTAGTCAGCGCCGAACGCGTGTTCAACGATGTCCTTGACGTATGGCTTCGTGAGGCGAGCCGATCCACGTTGGTAAACTGGCGAGATGGCGTTCTCTTCAAGAACGATTTTCTCTGCAGCTTGAAGGTCAGCCCAACGCTGTTCAGCATCTGTGCTTGATTTCGCAGACTCGATGAGTTTGTCAAATTCTTCGTTCGACCACTTACCACGGTTGTATGGTCCGTCAGTGACGAAGAGGTCAACGAATGTCATTGGATCCTGGTAGTCAGGGCCCCATCCAGCGAATGTCAACTCGAACTCACCTTTGTTCTCAAGGTCAAGTTTGTTGTTGAACGGTTGTTGCTTGATTGTAAGTGTGATACCTGGAAGGTTCTTCTCAAGTTCACCTTTGATGAACTCACCGATTTGCTTCGCAGATTCTGAGTCATAGTTGAGGAGTTCGATTTCGACAGAGTCTTGGCCGAGCTCTTCAAGTCCTGCTTCCCAAAGTTCTTTCGCACGATCCACGTCGTAGCCGCCGATGTCGCCGTTCGCTTCACGGAAGTCCGCGCCGTCTGGTCCAGTTACGAAATCTTTTGGTACGAGGTAGTTGGCAGGAACTGAACCGTTCGCAAGGAGCGTTTCAGAGATCGCTGCTTTATCGTATGCCGCGTCAATCGCGTTACGGATGTTTTGGTTGTCGAGTGCTTCAACCGCAGTGTTGAACTGGAGGTAGAAGAGTGTTGGCTCGACGACAGTCGAGAAGTCTTCGTTGTCTTGGTATTGCGCAACGAGTTCAGAAGTCAAACCAGTACGGTCAACGTCGCCGTTTTCGTACAAGTTAACACCTGTTGAAACTTCTTTAACGACTTTAACGTTGATTTCGTCAAGTTTGACGGCCTCAGCATCCCAGTAGTCGTCGTTCTTAACCATTTTCCAGCCTTGCTCGCGCTCCCAGCTTTCGAGTTTGAACGGTCCGTTGTAGAGAGTTGTCTCTGCAGACGTACCGAAGTTCTCGCCTTGCTCAGTGTCGAACGACTCAAGTTTAGGCATGAATACGCCGAAGCTTGTGAGGCCAAGGAAGTAATCAGCTGGTGCAGTCAATTTAACT